>NZ_JBSTYQ010000021.1:0-82675 GCF_054052385.1 Aeromonas sp. 25-AL00135
CGGAGCGGGTGAACGGGATTTTGAAAGGAGAGTTATTGTTGCAAAGCCCGCAGGATTTGGCGCAAGCGCGGGAGATTGTGCGTGAAGCAGTGGATATTTACAACGCGGAGCGGCCGCATCATGCGTTGAAATACAGACCCCCCGATGCGGTACATAGGGGGTTCTGAGTAGAGAAATGCTAGTTGAAAATGTGTAAACCTATTTCAGGACTAGACATTGGCATTTGCCCTGTGAGCGCGGCTTAGCGCACTTCAATCACATCCAGCATGTCCATCTCGTCGATATCCAGCAGCGGCGCCTTTGGCATCTCGGGCGGATCAAACGCCTTGTCGCCGCCATCTATGATGCCGGAGTCGCGATTGATGCTCTTGAAGTCAAACAGCTTGTGGTCGAGCAGGTGGCTTGGGATCACGTCCTGAATGGCGGTGAACATGGTTTCGATACGACCGGGGAAGCGGCGATCCCAATCCTGCATCATCTGCTTGATGGCCTGACGCTGAAGGTTCTCCTGCGAGCCGCACAGGTTGCACGGAATGATGGGGAAGGCTTTGACGTCGGCGTAGCGGATCAGATCCTTCTCTTTGCAGTAGGCCAGCGGGCGGATCACCACGTTCTTGCCATCGTCGCTCACCAGCTTGGGCGGCATGGACTTGAGCTTGCCACCGTAGAACATGTTGAGGAACAGGGTCTCGAGGATGTCATCGCGATGGTGGCCAAGGGCAATCTTGGTGCAACCCAGCTCCTGGGCGGTGCGGTAGAGAATACCGCGGCGTAGCCGTGAGCAGAGGGAGCAGGTAGTTTTGCCTTCCGGTACCTTCTCCTTGACGATGGAGTAGGTATCTTCCTCGACTATCTTGTACTCGATGCCGAGGGAATCCAGATACTCGGGCAGCACATGCTCGGGGAAGCCGGGCTGCTTCTGATCCAGGTTGACGGCAACCAGATCGAAATGGATGGGGGCGCTGGCTTTGAGGCTCATCAGTATGTCGAGCATACCGAAGCTGTCCTTGCCGCCGGAGAGGCAGACCATGACCTTGTCGCCCTCTTCAATCATGTTGAAGTCGGCAATGGCCTGACCCACGTTGCGCCGCAGGCGCTTCTGCAGTTTGTTAAAACTGTATTTTTCTTTGGCGTTCAGCTCTTCTAGCATGCTCGTAAAACCCGGGACACAAATAAGCGCGTTATTATAGCCATGTCCCGGGGGAGGGCAAGGTGCCAGGCACCTTATGATTGATTGCGACGGCTGTCGACCGGGCAGCTGTAGTCCGCCGGTTTGAGGATCAGGATGTCGCAGGAGAGGCGGTCAATCACATGTTCGGCGGTATTGCCGAGCAAAGCTGCAGAAAGCCCGGTACGGCCGACGCAGCCCATGATCATCAAGGTTGCCTTGAGCTCTTCGGCCATATCTGGCAACACCTCTTCCGGTAGCCCCTCTGCTACCCGGGTCCAGAGATGACCGATCCCGAACTTGTCGGCATGGCTGAGCAGCAGGCTTTCGTGGTGTTTGCGGATAGCTTCGTTGTAGGCGTTGGGATCAAACTCCGGCAGCTCGATGGCCACGTTGACCGGGGTGCCCGGGTAGGTGTTGACCAGATAGAGGTTGGAGCCCAGCAGCTCGGCGATGTCGCTTCCCTCCTGGGTGATCCGTTCATTGAGCAGTTTCTGATCCGGATCGTCGCTTGAGCAGTTGATGGCGGCGATGATGTTGCCGCCCCGTTGCCAGTGACCCTCCTTGACCAGCAGCACCGGACAGGGGCATTTGCGCAGCAGGTGCCAGTCGGTGGGGGTAAAGATGAAGGTTTGCAGGAAGCTGTGATGGTGAGTGGCTTTGACCACCAGATCGTGGCGCTGCTCCAGTACTTCCTGAATGACGCACTCGAAGGGACGATTGTGCCAGACCACCTTCACTTCGCATTCGATCCCCTGTGCCCGATAGGGGGTCAGGATCTCGTCCAGCCACTCACGTCGCTGTGAAATGACGCCGTCGCGCATCTCTTGCCGCTCGTCCACCGAGAGCATGGCGGTCATTTCATACGAGAAGTCATAGATGGTGAGCAGCAGGGTCAGATGGGCGTTTTCGTCCAGCTCGGCGACTTTGACTGCCCGTTCGAGGGCGATTTGACGCTCCTCTTCTGGATTGATAACCACCAGAATATTCTGATATTTGACCATCTTCTCCTCCTTGGAAAAGTCCAATGACAGCAGAATCTTAGCCATTACAGCTTAGCGCAGGAGGAGGGTATGGGGAACGTACCGGATCACATTCCAGAGGAAAGGATCCGGCAGGGAAAGCAGGAGAAAAGCGGGAGGGTAAGCGTAAAAATCAGCCGCAGGGCGGGCGAGTTGCACCGGCCATCATGCCCAGCGCGACCTGATCCAGCACGGTAATGTATTTGCCTTTGACGCTGATGAGACCGGACTTCTGGAAACGGCCGAGCAGACGACTGATGGTCTCGACGGTCAGACCCAGATAGTTGCCAATGTCACCACGGGTCATGGAGAGACGGAACTCCTTGGCGGAGAAACCGCGCTCGGAGAAGCGTACCGACAGATTGTGCAGGAAGGCGGCGAGGCGCTCTTCGGCATTCTTCTTGGAGAGCAGCAGGATCATCTCCTGATCGCCCATGATTTCGCTGCTCATCAGACGCATGATCTGCTGGCGCAGTTTGGGCATCTTGCCGGAGAGATCATCCAGCACTTCAAACGGGATCTCGCACACCATAGCCGTTTCCAGCGCCTGAGCGAAGGAGGGGTGGGCCTGCTTGTTGATGGCATCAAACCCGACCAGATCGCCAGCCAAGTGGAACGCAGTGATCTGCTCATCCCCTTGTTCGGTGATGGTGTAAGACTTGATGGTCCCGGAACGGATGGCATAGAGCGATTTGAACTCATCGCCAGCCTTGAACAGCTCTTCACCCTTCTGGATCGGCTTCTTGCGCTCGATGATGCTGTCCAGCTGATCAAGCTCGTTGTCGTTCAGAGTGAAGGGAATACAGAGCTGACTGATGCTGCAATCCTGGCAATGAATTGCACAGCCACCGCTCTGGATACGTCTGCCAGGTTTCTTTTCCGGGATCATAGGCTCATACGAATAATTGATTTATATCAAACAAGTTTACCATCAACTCATCCGTTTTGGATAGGGTTTCAAAAGGAAGCAATGCCAATCCAGAAGGTATGTACCCCGAACAAAATGAGCAGCAGGGCACCGCCAAGGCGCAAACTGCGCAGGGTGAGCCAGTATCTCAGGCGATCGGCGAGCCCCCCGAGCGCGAACAGGGTGGGCAGGGTGCCGAGACCAAAAAAGAGCATGATGAGCGCCCCGCCACTGGCCGAACCCGCCGCTGCGCTCCAGGTCAGCATGGAGTAAACAAGCCCGCAGGGGAGCCAGCCCCACACCATGCCAAAGGGCAGTGCCTGCACAGGTGAGGTGAAGGGGATAAATTTGCCCGCCAGCGGTTTGATACGGGGCCAAAGTCTGGCGCCGAGCCGCTCCAGCAGCAAGATCCCTTGCCACCAGCCCGCCAGATAAAGGCCAAGCGCAATCATCAATAACGCTGCCACCAAGCGCAATCCGGCGATGGCGTGTTTGCCTGCGCCCAGCTCGCTGGTGGTGGCGAGCAGGCCGCCCACCAGTGCACCTGCAATCACATAGCTCAGGATCCGGCCGAGGTTGTAGTTGAGCAGATAGGCAAGCCGCCCCCAGAAGTGTTGCTTGTTGGCGGGGATCGCCATGGAGAGCGCGGCGGAGACGCCACCGCACATGCCGATACAGTGGGCTGAGCCTGCCAGTCCGACCAGCAGGGCGCCGGCCAGATCAAGGTTGTGGGTCATGGTCAGCAGGCTTTACGGGTTTGTGGGCAGGTTGCTCTTCGTCAAACAGGATGTTGGAACCCTGCCGGTCGAGATCTTCAAACTGCTCGGAGCGAATGGCCCAGAAGAAGACGACCCCGGCGATGATCACAAACAGGATGGCGATGGGGATCAGGACAAAAATTATATTCATGAGAGGTACCTTGGCGTTCATCCTTGGCAAGCGTCCCCTATGGTAACCCTGTTCGGGCAGGGGGCCAGCCGCTATCAGTGAGAAATGTGGCCTGCATCGGAGGCAGGCCACATTTTCAGCTATTTTTCGCCACCAGCCTCATCGGTTGAGGCGCATGGAGTTGGTCACCACGATGAGTGAACTGAGCGACATGCCCGCTGCCGCCAGATAGGGGGGCAGCCAGCCGCAGGCCGCCAGCGGCAGCACCAGCAGGTTGTAACCGATGGACCAGGCGAAGTTCTCGATGATGATCTTGCGGGTACGCATTGCCAGCACTCTGGCCTCGAGCAGGCGGCTCAGGTCATCGGCCAGCAGGATGGCGTCGGCGCTGTTTTTCGCCAGATCGGTGCCACCAGCCATGGCAAACGAGGCGTGAGCGCCAGCCAGTACCGGCGCGTCGTTGATGCCATCGCCCACCATGATGCTGATATCTCCCTGGGCTTCCCGGGCCTTGAGGTAGGCCAGCTTGCCATCGGGCGAGACCCCCTTGACCAGCTCATCCACGCCCAGCTCGCGGGCAATCTCGTCTGCCTGCAGAGAGCTGTCGCCAGTCAGCACGGTAGTTTGCAGACCTGCTGCCTTGAATGCCGCGATCAGAGCCCTGGCATCGGGGCGCAGGGTATCTTCCAGATTGAAGCGGGCCAAGACCTGCTGCTCGTCGGCCAGATAGATAGCCAGACCGCGGCCGCGGTCTTGCGCCGGATCCAGCCCAAGCCAGCGGGCACTGCCGATGCGGTAGCGTACGCCATCCACCAGCGCCGTGATGCCGTGACCGATGACCGGGGTGATCTCGCGGGCGGATGGCAGCACACTGATACTGTCGGTGGGTAGCCGGAAGGCGCGGGCTATGGGGTGCTCGGATTGCGCCTCCATGGCCCGGGCGATGGCGAGGCAGTGCGTCTCGTCCATCTCTGCCAAGGTGGTGGTGTCGGTCAGACTGATTTCCCCTGTGGTCAGGGTACCGGTCTTGTCCATCACGATGCGGTTTGCCTTGGTCAGTACGTCCAGCACATGACCACGGCGCAGCAGAATGCCGTTGCGGGTCAGATTGGCGGTGGCCGAGGTTAGCGCCGTCGGGGTAGCCAGCGACAGGGCACAGGGGCAGGTGGCAACCAGCACGGCGAGGGTGACCCAGAACGCCTGATCCGGTTGATGGAAGTGCCAGAAGGTCCAGACCGCGGCGGCAATGATCAGCAGCACCAGAATAAAGTGGCGCGACAGCTGATCCGCCATCTGGGCGATGGCCGGTTTATCGTCGAGAGCATGATCCTGCAGCCGCATGATCTGGGCGATCCGAGACTCTTCGATGCGGTGGCTGACCCGGATCTGCAGCGGGGCATCCGTGTTGATGGTGCCGGCATAGACCTGATGGCCGGGCTGTTTGAGCAGGGGCAGCTGTTCACCGGTCAGCATGGATTCGTTGAGGCTGGCTTGCCCTTCGACAATGATGCCGTCCGCTGGCAAGGTGGCTCCGGCCAGCACCCGTACCCGATCGCCGACCTGCAAGGTCTTGGCCGCTACCTCATGCTCCCCTTCATCATCGATGCGGGTCGCCATGATGGGCACCAGTCGCGCCAGGTTGGAGCTCGATTCCGACGCCTTGCGTCGGGCCCGCAACTCGAGAAAGCGCCCCAGCAGCAGGAAGAAGACGAACATGGTGATGGAGTCGTAATAGACCTCACCGGTATTGAACACAGTGGCCCACATGGAAGCGATAAAAGCCCCGAACAGCGCCAGCGACACCGACACATCCATCGACAGGTGACCCTGTTTCAGGCTGCGCCAGGCACCCACGTAAAAGGGTTGGGCTGAATAGATCATGATGGGGGTGGAGAGCAGCAGGCTTATCCACTTGAAGTAGACCATGAACTCATCTTCAACGCTGATGAAGAGATCCATGTAGAGGGCCACGGCGCACATCATCACCTGCATTGAACCAAGCCCTGCCAGTGCCAGCCGGAACATATAGCTGCGCACCTCTTTGGCGTAGAGCGCCTCCTGTTGATGGGTCTGGAACGGGTAGGCGCGATAACCGATCTGGGCAAATCCCTTGAGAATGTCACTCAGGGAGAGCTGGTCCGGATCCCACTTGATGCGGGCCCGGTGGGTGGTGGTGTTGACGTTGATGTAGCGCAGGCCCGTCAGTGTCATCAGGTGGCGTTCGATAAGCCAGGCACAGGCGGCGCAGGTGAGCCCTTCAACTGTCAGCTGGATTTCGCGAAGGGTACCGCTGTCGGTGACAAAATCCTGTTGCACTTCTGCCAGATCGTAGTGGGTGAGGGCGGCCAGCTCCTCGGGCACCAGATCGCCCTTGGTGCCGGGAGCGGTGCGGTGATCGTAGTAACTGGCGAGGCCGCACTCCATGATGGTTTCCGCCACCGCCTGACAACCTGGGCAGCACATGGGGCGAACAATTCCCTTTATCTCGAGGGAATAGCCACTATTGGTGGGTACCGGCTCGCCACAGTGAAAACAGGGAGTCATGCGTTATGCCCCCCTGAATGCAGAATGCAAGCAGCAGGGGCGGTGGCGAGAACCGGCTCGCCACAGTGAGAACAGCCGGTCATGGCTTAGCGTCCTTTCGGGTCGAGTTCGACAGTGGCCAGGGTGGGCAGCTGGACGGTCTCTTGCAATCGCCACTCGTGATCAAAGGCATCGACCCGAATGTGCCACTTGCCGACCAGCGGCTTGTCGAAATGGAGGCGATAGGTGCCGCTCGCATCGGCGGTGATCATGTGCTCGCTGTCCTGACCGGCCAAGGTCGGGTGAAACAATGAAAGATAGAGAGCTTGCCCGGCAGGAATATCGCCGCTGATGGGTTTGAGGGTCAGCTCGTTGCCGTCAACCTCCAGCCCAAAGCGGATATTGAGGGCTTCGGAGCGGTCAAACTTGCTCAAGTCCTGATTGATCTCTTTCCCTTGTTTGTAATAGTCCTCGGCCACCAGATTGACCCCATCCTTACTGGCGATGATGGCGGTGGCGATGCTGCCGACCACGGCGGCAGTGGGGAGGGCGATGATAAACCAGGGCCAGAATTGGCGATACCACGGTTTGGATAGAGGTTGGGTCATGATTGCTACTGCCATGAAACGAATGATTAACGTGGAAGATGGTTTTTACGCAACACAAGATAACAAAAAGCCTCGAGGAGTCGAGGCTTTTTGCTGTGTAATCACGTGTTTATCACATGTTACAACGTTATGGGTGAACCTTATTTGGCAGACTGTTGATGAGACAGGCTGTAAACGTAGGAGGCCAGCAGGTGAACCTTGTCCTCACCCAGAATGTCTTTCCAGGCTGGCATCACACCGTGACGACCGTGGGTGATGGTTTGCACCACCACTTCGCGGGAGCCACCGTAGAGCCAAGTGTTGTTGGTCAGATCTGGCGCACCGACGGCAATACCGCCCTTGGCATCGGCCCCGTGGCAAGCTGCGCAGATGGCAAAGCGTGCTTCACCTTTCTTCGCTTCCACCAGGTCGACCTTGCGACCGGAGAGGCTCAGCACATAGGAGGCCACTTCCTGAACGCCATCTTTGCCGAGGATTTCACCCCAGGCCGCCATGATCCCCTGACGACCGCCCATGATGGTGGTCTTGATTTGATCAGGCTGGCCGCCCCATTGCCATTCGCTGTCGGTCAGGTTCGGGAAGCCGCGGCCACCACGGGCATCGGAGCCGTGACACTGGGAGCAGTTCTGCAGGAACAGACGCTGACCCACTTTCAGTGCTTCCGGATCCTTGGCGATCTCGGTGATGGCACGATAGGTTTTGCCATCCGCTTCATAGGTGAGTTCACGGAACTTGGCGCCGTAGATCTCGTCAGCCTTGGCGACCTCGCGGTCATACTCCACCGCGCGACCTTCAGCCTTGGCCGATTCGGTTGCAGCCTTGGACTCTGCCAGCGAGCGCACGTCCTGGTTGGAACTTTGCCAGCCCAGCAGGCCTTTGAAGTTGCCAAGCCCCGGGAAGGCGATCAGATAGACCAGACCGGTGACGATGAAGAAGAGGAACATGTAAGTCCACCACTTCGGCAGCGGGTTGTTGATCTCCTCGATGCCATCGAAGGAGTGACCCATCGATTTGCCTTCTTCAACACCCATCTTGTCCTTGCGGCACCACATCAGCAGCAAGAAGCAGCCGAGGATGGTTCCCAGACTGATGACAGTCACAAAAATGCTAAACAGAGTGCTCATTATTGTTTCGCTCCTGCGTTCTTTTTATCAGCACCGGGTTGCTCATCATCGGCAAAAACCAGATTGGCAGCCTCGTCGAAAGAGGTCTTGCGGCGTTTGCTGTAGGCCCAGACGATGATGCCAATCATGATGGCCATCAACAGCAGGGTGTACAGACCGCGAAATGTGCCGTAGTCCATTTTCGCCTCCTTATTTCAGGGCATGACCCAGTGATTGCAGATAGGCCACCAGCGCATCCAGCTCGGTTTTGCCCTTGACGGCTTCGCCAGCACCCTGAATATCGGCGTCGGTATAGGGCACACCGAAGTGATCGCGGAACAGCGCCAGCTTCTTGGCCGTCATCTCACCGGTCAGCACATTGGTATCAAGCCAGGGGTAGGCGGGCATGTTGGATTCCGGTACCACATCGCGCGGGTTGATCAGGTGAACCTTGTGCCACTCGTCGGAGTAGCGGCCACCAACACGGGCCAGATCCGGACCAGTACGCTTGGAGCCCCACAGGAAGGGGTGCTCCCAGACGCTCTCGCCAGCGACCGAGTAGTGACCGTAACGCTCGGTCTCGGCACGGAACGGACGGATCATCTGGCTGTGGCAGTTGGTGCAGCCTTCACGGATGAAGATGTCGCGCCCTTCCATCTGCAGAGCGGTGTAGGGCTTGAGGCCTTCCACCGGCTCGGTGGTTTGCTTTTGGAAGAACAGCGGAGTGATTTCAACCAGGCCCCCCAGACTGATGGCGAAGATGATGCCGACCACCAGCATGGGAACGCTTTTTTCAAATATTTCGTGACGGTTATTGTTGCTCATGGGTTGACCTCTTCAATCATGCTGGCTGGGCGACAGGTTCCAGAGAACCTTTGGGCGCAGTGATGGTGCGATAGGCGTTGTAAGCCATCAGCAACATGCCGGTGACGAAGAAGCAGCCACCCAGGAAGCGCACGAAATAGAAGGGATAGGATGCCTGCAGTGCTTCAACGAAGCTGTAGGTCAGGGTGCCGTCTTCGTTGACTGCACGCCACATCAGGCCCTGCATCACGCCGGAAATCCACATGGCAACGATGTAGAGCACGGTGCCCACGGTCGCCAGCCAGAAGTGAACGTTGATCAGCTTGACGCTGTACATCCGGCCCTGGCCGAACAGGTTCGGGATCAGGTGATAGACGGCACCGATGGAGACCATGGCAACCCAGCCCAGCGCACCGGAGTGCACGTGACCAACGGTCCAGTCGGTGTAGTGGGAGAGGGCGTTGACGGTTTTGATCGCCATCATCGGGCCTTCGAAGGTCGACATGCCGTAGAAAGAGAGGGAGACGATCAGGAAGCGCAGGATGGGGTCATAACGCAGTTTGTGCCAGGCCCCGGAGAGAGTCATGATGCCGTTGATCATACCGCCCCAGGAGGGTACGAACAGGATCAGGGACATCACCATGCCCAGTGACTGAGCCCAGTCAGGCAGTGCGGTGTAGTGCAGGTGGTGCGGACCGGCCCAGATATAGAGGGAGATCAGCGCCCAGAAGTGCACGATGGAGAGGCGATAGGAGTAAACCGGACGACCGGCCTGCTTGGGCACGAAGTAGTACATCATCCCCAGGAAGCCGGCGGTCAGCAGGAAGCCTACCGCGTTGTGGCCATACCACCACTGCACCATGGCGTCCATGGCGCCGGAGTACATGGAGTAGGACTTCATGCCGGAGAGCGGCACTTCCATGTTGTTGACAATGTGCAGCACCGCAACGGTGATGATGAAGGCGCCGAAGAACCAGTTCGCCACATAGATGTGGGAGGTGGTGCGCTTCATCAGGGTGCCGAAGAAGACGATGGCATAGGCGACCCATACCACAGTGATGGCGATATCAATCGGCCACTCCAGCTCGGCATACTCTTTGGCGGAGGTGTAACCCAGCGGAAGAGAGATGGCGGCAGAGAGAATGATTGCTTGCCAGCCCCAGAAGACGAAGGTTGCCAGCGGGCCACCAAACAGTCTGGTTTGACAGGTGCGCTGCACCACGTAAAACGAGGTGGCCATCAGTGCACTGACGCCGAAGGCGAAGATCACTGCGTTGGTATGAAGGGGCCGCAGACGACTGTAAGTCAGCCACGGGGTCTCGAAGTTGAGGGCAGGCCAGATCAACTGGGCTGCGATCAGTACGCCAACCGACATGCCGACAATTCCCCAGACAATCGTCATGACGGTAAACTGGCGAACAACGGTGTAGTTGTACTCAGGATGGTTAGTTGTATGGCTCATCGTTATATTCCGCTTCCGATGCTGCTGTTGTTTGGTTTTGTATCCGGAGAACCGGACTGGCTTCATCAGCCACCGCCGACCAGTTGTTAACATCTGTTAACGAAAGGAAAAGCAAAAGATGGCTAAATGAAAACTGCATGGGAATGATACTGAACTGACAGGTAAAATAACAGTATAAACAGTGATATATTTGGCTCCGTCGGGTCTCGATATGGCAGTTTTTTACCTTGTTCGAGATCACAAAAAACTATTTTAATTGCATCTTAATCGGGCTGTTTTTGATGAAAGAGAGACTTACCGCACGTAAAGTTTTGCACCTCGTACTGGTATTGGCGCTGTTATTGGCGCTGATGGCCTATCGCACCTGGTTTTCGGCCGATAACAGCGTCTCTGCTGACCAGAAAAAAGATCAGATTTGTGATCTTTCCCACACACCTTGCAGCGCGCTGATTGGTGACAAGCCGCTGACGGTCGCCATCAAGGAATTACCGCTGCGCGCCGAACATGACTTTGCCATCGCTATTACCGGCGGCGATCCGGCCATCAAACCGGTGAAAGCGACACTCGAAGGCAAAGATATGTTTATGGGCACCATTCCGGTGAACTTTGAACAATTTGAACAAATAGACGGACAGTGGCAGGGGGTGACCCAGGTGGGGAGCTGTACGTCACCCGTCATGGTCTGGCTGTTAAATATCGAGTGGAGTAATGGTCAACGCCAGCAATTGGCGCTTTCCGTTGCCCGGGAATAACGGCGCAAGGGGTGGGGAGTGGAAAAAATATTTGAAATTTCCCAGCCAGGCGTTACCTTCCCCAAACCATCAGGGAGTGAAGTTCATTTAATCATGATTGAAAAACAACCGTTTTATCGCACCCTCAACCAGCAGGCCAAGGCGCTGCTGGAGGGGGAAACCGATCTGATTGCCAATCTGGCCAACCTCTCCGCACTGCTTAATCAGGAGCTGGCGGAGATCAACTGGGTCGGTTTTTATCTGTTGCAGGGCGAGACCCTGATATTGGGGCCATTTCAGGGCAAACCGGCCTGCGTGCGGATCCCGGTCGGCCGCGGAGTGTGTGGTACGGCAGTGGCAGAGGGGAAAACCCAGCTCATTGACGATGTCCACCAGTTCGATGGTCACATCGCTTGTGATGGCGCGAGCAACTCGGAAATCGTGATCCCGGTGCGCCGTGGTGGCGAGATCATCGGGGTACTCGATATCGACAGTCCGATTTTTAACCGTTTCGACCAGCAAGACCGGATTGGCCTCGAAGAAACGGTGCAAATTTTGGAAAGCATGCTCTAAGTCATTGCTAGATGGTTCGCAAAAGGCCCCAAGCTCTCTATAATGGGGCCTTTGTTGTGCTCGGGACGTGCCCGTGCGTTTATATGAAAGCCAAGGTTATACATGGAAAACACTGAGAAGCTGAAGAACAGTAAAGAGATCGTTGCCTACCTGGTCGAGAAATTCCCGGCCTGCTTCGTTGCTGAAGGAGAGGCCAAGCCGCTCAAGATTGGCATCTTCCAGGATTTGGCCGAGCGTCTTGCTGACGATGCCAGAGTCTCCAAGACCATGCTGCGTTCCGCACTGCGTCAATACACCTCCAGCTGGCGCTACCTGCACGGTCTCAAAGCTGGCCAGGCTCGCGTTGATCTGGATGGCAACCCGGGCGAGCTGCTGACCGAAGAGCACATCGAGCACGCCAAGCAAGCTCTGAAAGAGAGCAAAGAGCGCGTATTCGCCAGCCGTCGTACCAATACCAAAGAGAAGGATGAGAAGGCCAAGAAGCCCCGTCGTCCTGCTGTGCGCAAAACCGAGAAAGCTGATGTAGCTGCCAAGCCGAAAGCTGCCGCCAAGGCACCGGTCGCTGACACTCCGCTGGTTAAAGTGGATGCCGCTACGCTGAAAGTGGGCCAGGATGTGCGCGTCGTTATGGGTAAATTCCCGGTTCCGGCAACCATCAAGGAAGTAACCAAGGACGATGTACAGGTCCAACTGCAGACCGGCATGATGGTGCGGGTCAAATCAGAGCACTTGGTTCTCTAAGGAGACAAATGTTGAAGCATGGCGTAATTCGTTTTTCCCTCGTTGCCTGTAGCCTGGCGCTTGCCGGGCTTGCACAGGCCATCGAGCCGGTGCTCAAGGAGAGTGATTTGCCTGTGTTGGCTCAAGAGAGCCAACATGCTACGGCCAGCAAGCGAATTACCAATCTGTTTACCCGCTCGCACTACAAACAGTTCAAGCTGGACGATGCCTTTTCCTCCGTGATTTTCGATAAATATCTGGAGAATCTGGACTACAGCCGCAACCTGTTTTTGGCCTCTGATATCAGCCGTTTTGAAAAGTACCGTAACGGTTTTGACACCGACCTCGAAAGAGGCCGTCTGGCACCCGCCTACGAGATGTTCAACCTGAGTCAGCAGCGGCGTTATGAGCGGTTCGAATACGCCCTCAAACTGCTTGATACTCCTTTCGATTTTACCCAGACCGACAACTATGTGTTTGATCGGGAAGGGGCGGCTTGGCCCAAAGATGAAGCAGAGCTCAACGAGCTGTGGCGTCAGCGGGTCAAGTTCGATGCCCTGAGTCTCAAGCTCAGTGGCAAGGAGTGGCCCGAGATCAAGGAGCTGCTTGGCAAGCGTTACAACAACGCCATCAAGCGGATGTCCCAGACCGAGAGCGAAGATGTCTTCCAGCTCTTCATGAACTCCTTCGCTCGCGCCATCGAACCGCACACCAGTTACCTCTCACCGCGCAGTGCCGATCGTTTCAACACCGAGATGAACCTCTCGCTGGAGGGAATTGGTGCCGTGTTGCAGGCGGAAGATGACTTTACCGTCATCCGTTCGCTGGTGCCCGGTGGCCCAGCTGCCAAATCCAACCACCTCAAGCCCGATGACAAGATCACCGGGGTAGGGCAGGAAGATGGCAAGATTGTCGATGTGATCGGCTGGCGTCTTGATGACGTGGTCGAGCTCATCAAGGGGCCCAAGGGGAGCAAGGTCAAGCTGGAGATCCAGCGCGGCAAGGGCGCAACCGCCAAGACCGAGCAGATCGAGCTGACCCGTGACAAGGTTCGCCTTGAAGATCGGGCCGCCAAGTCCAAGGTGATTAACGCCGAAGGCAAGAAGATTGGCGTCATCGAGATCCCGAGTTTTTACGTCAATCTGCACGACGACGTGATCAAGGAGCTCTCCAGCCTGAACAAGAAGAAGATCGATGGCTTGATCATCGATCTGCGCGGTAACGGCGGTGGCGCCCTGACCGAAGCCTCCGCCCTCAGCGGTCTCTTCTTTGCCAGTGGTCCCGTGGTGCAAATTCGTGATCACATGGGCCGAATCACGGTCAATGGCGATGACGATGGCAACGTTTACTACGGCGGCCCCATGTCGGTGATGATCGACCGCTACAGCGCCTCGGCCTCCGAGATCTTCGCTGCCGCCATGCAGGATTATGGCCGCGCCCTGATCCTTGGTGAAAACTCGTTCGGCAAGGGGACGGTGCAGCAGCATCGCAGTCTCGCCAAGGTCTATGACTTCTACGAGCAGCCGCTCGGTCACGTGCAGTACACCATCGCCAAGTTCTACCGGATCGACGGTGGCAGCACCCAGAACAAGGGCGTTGCGCCGGATATCAGCTTCCCGACACCGGTTGCTCCGGAAGAGACGGGCGAAAGCCGTGAGTTCAATGCGTTGCCGTGGGACAAGATTGCCTCCGCCAACTACGAGAAACTCGGCAACTTCGCCAGTGTACTGCCCAAGTTGCAGGCAGCTCACGATGCCCGGATCGCCAAGGATCCCGAGTTTGCCTATGTGATGCAGGACATCGCCGACTACAAGGAGGAGAAAGACAAAAAGTCGGTCTCCCTCAACGAGGCGGAGCGTGTTGCAGAGCAGGCGAAACAGGATGAGAAAGCGCTCAAACGTACCAACGAGCGTCTGGCACGTCTTGGCAAGCCGGCGGTGAAGAGTCTGGATGAACTGCCCGCTGATTTCGAAGCGCCCGATGAGTATCTCATCGAAGCGGCCAATATCACGGCAGATCTGGCCAAGGTCAGCAAACGCAGCTGACAAAGCGACCTGTAATGCACAAGGGCGACTGCGGTCGCCCTTTCTTTTTGTCTGGCATATCTGACGTAATGCAAATTGTTTGACCCCGCCAGTTGGTTGTGACAGCCTCTTTCTCGCCTTTAACAAGCGTGGAAGCAGACAATAATGACCGATCACTCCCAGGCCATGACGGCCAAATATCGCCAGGATTATCAGGCGCCGCTCTACTGGATCGACACCATCGACCTCGATTTCCAACTGCAGGAGCCGCTGACCCAGGTCACCGCCATCACCCGCATTCGTCGCAACGGCGAGCACAATGCGCCGCTCGTCCTCGATGGTGAGCAGCTGACCCTCAAGAGCGTTGCCATCGATGGCATTCCCTGTGACCACTACGAGCAAGGCGAGAGCAGTCTGACCCTGTTCAACCTGCCGGCCGAATGTGTGCTGACCATTGTCACCCTGCTGGATCCGGCCGCCAACACCGCGCTGGAAGGGCTTTACAAGTCAGGTGATGCCTACTGTACACAGTGTGAAGCGGAGGGCTTTCGCCGCATTACCTATTATCTGGACCGCCCCGACATTCTGGCGCGCTACAGCACCCGCATTACCGCCGACAAAGCCCAGTTCCCCTTCCTGCTCTCCAATGGCAACAAGGTCGACAGCGGTGATCTGGATGGCGGCCGTCACTTCGTGCAGTGGCAGGATCCTTTCCCCAAACCCAGCTACCTGTTTGCGCTGGTAGCCGGTGATTTCGATGTGGAGCGCAGCCACTACACCACCAAGAGCGGCCGCAAAGTGGCCCTCGAGATCTTCGTCGACAAGGGCAACCTCGATCGCGCCGGTTTTGCCATGGAGAGCCTCATCAACTCCATGCGTTGGGACGAACAGCGTTTCGGCCTTGAGTATGATCTCGACATCTACATGATCGTCGCGGTGGACTTCTTCAACATGGGCGCCATGGAGAACAAGGGGCTCAACATCTTCAACTCCAAGTTCGTGCTGGCCAATCCGGCCACCGCCACCGACAGCGACTACCACGGTATCGAGAGGGTGATCGGTCACGAATATTTCCACAACTGGACCGGCAACCGCGTCACCTGCCGTGACTGGTTCCAGCTCAGCCTGAAAGAGGGGCTGACAGTGTTCCGGGATCAAGAGTTCTCCTCCGATCTGGGCTCCCGTGGCGTCAACCGCATCAACAACGTGCGTACCGTGCGTGGCCCGCAGTTTGCCGAAGATGCCGGCCCCATGGCGCATCCGATCCGCCCGGATGTGGTGATCGAGATGAACAACTTCTACACCCTGACCGTCTACGAGAAGGGGTCGGAAGTGATCCGCATGATGCACACCCTGCTGGGGGAAGAGGCCTTCCAAGCTGGTATGCGTCTCTACTTCGAGCGTCACGACGGCTCGGCAGCTACTTGTGATGATTTCGTGCAGGCGATGGAGGATGCTTCCGGTGTGGAGCTCGGTCGTTTCCGTCGCTGGTACAGCCAGTCCGGCACCCCCGAGCTGACCGTCACTGACGAGTACGATGCCGCCAGCGGTGTTTACCGTCTGCATGTGAGCCAGCACACCCCGCCGACTCAGGATCAACCGCAGAAGCTGCCGCTGCATATCCCCCTCGATATCGAGCTCTATGACGAGCAGGGTGCCGTCATTGCGCTGCAGTATCAGGGCAAGGCCATCGGCAACGTGCTCGACGTGCTGGAAGCGGAGCAGACCTTCGAATTCGATCAAGTGCCGGTCAAACCGGTTCCTTCTCTGCTTCGGGACTTCTCTGCGCCGGTCAAGCTGCACTATGACTACAGCGACGAAGCGCTCGCCTTCCTGATGCGCTTTGCCCGCAACGAGTTTGCCCGCTGGGATGCGGCCCAGATGCTGATCAACAAGGCGGTCATCGACGGGGTGGCGCGGGTTCAGCACGGGCAGGGGGTTGAGCTCTCCCAGACCCTGCTGGCCGCCTTCGTCGCCATTCTGGACGACAGTGAACTGGATTTGGCCCTCAAGGCGGAGATCCTGGCGCTGCCCGGTGAGGCGACCCTGGCCGAGCTGTTCGAGGTGGCCGATATCGATGCCATCCATCAGGTACGCGACGCGATCCACACCCGTCTTGCCGAGGCCTTTGGTGCGCGCTTGGCGGCAACCTATCAGAGCCTGCGTCTGAATGGTTATCAGGTGGTGCACGCCGACATGGCCAAACGGGCCCTCAAAGGGGTAGTGCTCGGCTATCTGGCGGCACTGGATGCGGAGCATGCCGATGCGCTGGTGCGCGAGCAGTATGCCACTGCCGACAACATGACCGACACCCTGGCGGCACTGCAGGTGGCCAACGGTTATCTGTTGCCATGCCGCGCCGCGCTGCTGGCCGATTTCGAGGGCAAGTGGGCCAAGGATGGACTGGTGCTGGACAACTGGCTGCGGCTGATTGGCAGCAAACCGGCTGCCGATGTGCTGAGTGAAGTGAAACAGGCGATGAATCACCCCACTTTCAGCATTCGCAATCCGAACCGGCTGCGGGCGCTGATCGGCAGCTTCGCCATGAGCAATCAGGTTCAGTTCCATGCGGTGGATGGCAGCGGTTACCGCTTCCTGACCGATCTGCTGATCGATCTCAACGAGGTCAATCCGCAGGTGGCCTCCCGCCTCATTACCCCGCTTATCCAGTTCAAGCGACTGGATGAAACGCGCAAGGCCCTGATCCGCGCCGAGCTGAACCGCCTTGCCAACCTTGAGGGGCTGGCACGGGATCTGTTCGAGAAGGTCAGCAAGGCGCTGCAGCAGTAAGTGTCGACGGGGCAGGGGCGTGAATGCGCCTGCCCCTATTGTGTGATTTGTCGTGTGATCAGGAGCAAGTGTGAAGCAATTTACTTTTCGGCTCTCATTGAGCAGTGACGAGGTGATGCTGATGTATCAGGGGCACGCTAGACGGCTGGTGGTGCGCAGCGAACAGGGATTGACCCTGGAACTTGGCATAGAAAAAATACGCCCCTTTGTCGCCATCAATGGTGTGCATGGCTATTTTCGGCTCAAAACTCAGGACGATTACCGCTTTATCAGCCTCGAACGCATAAATTAACAAAAATCGAACAGATTACCGACTGTTTATCTGCTTCGCGTCACTATCTATCCGGTAAACTGGCACAAAGGTAGTGGGAATTTCTGTATTTTGGGTTATTTACAAAATTTCTCACAGTTTAAGCCGTGATCTGCACCTTGTTTTTAACATCTCGTTAGCACCTTTCCTCGCCTTCCCTTAGCCAAGCCATTACACTTCGCAACAACTCTGCACCAGCGGGTAACCAGGGTGGTTGCCTCTGCGTCGGTGGTTAATGTCGTCCGATAAGGAATATAAAAATGGCATTGAAAGACGCCCCTACCTCAGTTCTGCTCGAAAACGTTCTCAGCTTGATCCATCAGAAGTTGCCCAAAAACAGCGCCTCTCTGGTCGAGCGCTTCGTTGCCAAGTTCTACGGCAACATGGCGAGCTCCGACCTGCACGATCGCAATGACAGCGATCTCTACGGCGCGGCCCTGAGCCTGTGGAATGCCCTCAATCAGCGCAGCGGTACCGATCCCTACATCCGGGTCTACAATCCCGAGCTGACCCGTCACGGCTGGCAATCGCCCCATACCATCGTCGAGGTGATCCTGCAGGACTCCCCCTTCCTAGTCGACTCCATCCGGATGGCGCTTAAACGGCTCAATATCACCGCCCACATGATGCTGCACCAACCGCTGCACCTCATTCGCGGTGCGGATGGCAAGATTGACGCCATTCTGGAACTCGACAACACCGACGGCCAGACCTCGGTTGAAACAGCATTCCTTATCGAGATCGATCACCTCACCAGCGAGGAGCAGATGGCCGCGCTGGCTGCCGAGCTCAACTCGGTGGCCGGTGAAGTGGCGCTTGCCGTGGGCGACTGGCAGCCCATGCTGGCCAAGCTCAATGAGATCATCGACGAACTGCCCAAGCGCAAGCACCCGGTCAGCAAGGAGGAGGTGGCCTCCTGCGTTGCCTTCCTCAAATGGGTGGCTGCCCACAACTTTACCCTGATGGGGTATCGCCGTTACGACGTCAAGGCGGTGGAGGGGGATCACGAGATCCTGCCGCAGGCGAGCTCCAGTCTGGGGCTGATGAAGAACTCCATCAAGGAGGTGGGTCAGCGCCTTGGCAACATGCCGGCCAGCGCCCGTCACGCTGCTCTGAGTTCTGACCTGCTGATCCTCACCAAATCCAACAGCAAGTCCCGGGTGCACCGTCCGGCTTATGTGGATTACATCGGCATCAAGCGCTTTGACGAGCATGGCAAGGTGATCGGGGAAGATCGCTTCATCGGCCTCTACGCCTCTTCCATCTACAACACCAGCGCGACCCAGATCCCGCTCATCAGCCATCGTCTCGAACGCATCATGGCCGCCTCCGGTCACGAGAAGGGCTCCCACGCCTACAAGGCGCTGCTCAACGTGCTGGAAACCTATCCCCGTGACGAGCTGATCCAGGCCCGTGAAGAGGAACTACTGGCTACCGGCCTTGGCGTGCTGGAGATGCAGGAGCGGGACATGTTGCGGCTGTTCGTGCGCCGCGACGTGTACGGCCGTTTCTTCTCCTGCATGGTCTATGTCACCAAGGAGCGCTACAACACGGCGCTGCGGATCAAGACCCAGCAAATTTTGCAGAAATATTTTGGCAGCAATGAAGAGGTGGAGTTCAACGTCTACTTCACCGAAGGCGTGCTGGCGCGGACCCACTACATAGTGCGGGTCAACAACAACAACGTGGATGTGGATGTGAACGAAGTACAGAACAACCTGATTGAAGCGGCCCGCAGCTGGGACGACAGACTCGACTCCGTGCTGCTTTCCCACTATGGCGAGGCTCGTGGCAACGAGCTGCGCCGCCGTTTCAGTACCGCCTTCCCCCGTGCTTACAAGGAAGATGTGTTGCCTGGCTCTGCCGTGGCCGACATCATGGCGCTCGATAACCTGAGCGAAGCCGAGCCGCTGGGCATGCTGTTCTACCGCGCTCAGGAGGAGGAGAACGACCGTCGGGTACGGCTCAAGCTGTTCCATCGCACCGAGCCCATTCACCTCTCCGATGTGCTGCCGATGCTGGAGAACATGGGGCTGCGGGTGATCGGCGAGACCCCGTATCAGGTACGCACTCCGGCTGGCGATCTGTTCTGGATCCTCGACTTCTCCATGTTGCTGCACGGCGAGCAGCCCTTTGATCTGGCCCAGAGCCAGCAGCGCTTCCAGCAGGCGTTTGCCGCCATCTGGAACAAGCAGCTGGAAGATGACGGCTTCAACCGGCTGGTATTGGGGGCGGGACTTACCGGCCGTCAGGTGTCGGTGCTGCGCGCCTATGCCAAATACATGCGCCAGACCGGCGTCTCCTTCAGCCAGTCCTATATCGAAGAGACCCTGACCCGCTACCCGGATATTGCCCAACTGCTGTTTACCCTGTTCGAACAGCGCCTCGATCCTGCCGGCAAGCAAGATGCCAAGGTGCAGGCCAAGCTGCACGAGGAGCTTGCCGCCAAGCTGGATCAGGTGGCCAACCTGGATGACGATCGGATCATTCGTCGCTATGTGGAGATGATCGACGCTACCCTGCGCACCAACTACTACCAGTTGGACAAGGCGGGCAACATCAAGCCCTACATCTCCTTCAAGCTGGCGCCGTCCAGCATCACCGACATGCCGCTGCCGCTGCCCAAGTTCGAAATCTTTGTCTACTCACCGCGGGTGGAAGGGGTGCATCTGCGTTGGGGCAAGGTGGCCCGTGGTGGCTTGCGCTGGTCCGATCGCAAAGAAGACTTCCGCACTGAAGTACTGGGTCTGGTCAAAGCCCAGCAGGTGAAGAACACCGTCATCGTGCCGGTGGGGGCCAAGGGTGGTTTCTACTGCAAGCAGATGCCGGCGGGGGCCCCTCGCGCCGTTATTCAGGAAGAGGGCAAGGCCTGCTATCGCCTGTTTATCCGTGGTCTGCTCGATGTGACCGACAACATCATCGCAGGCGAGGTGATCCCGCCCAAATCCGTGGTGCGCCACGATGAGGATGACTACTACCTGGTGGTCGCCGCCGACAAGGGCACTGCGACCTTCTCCGACATCGCCAACGAAATAAGCCTCGAATACGGCCACTGGCTCGGCGATGCGTTCGCCTCCGGCGGCTCGGTCGGTTACGACCACAAGAAGATGGGCATCACCGCCCGTGGTGCCTGGGAGTCGGTCAAGCGCCACTTCCGCGAGATCGGCGTCAACTGCCAGACCACAGATTTTACCTGCGTCGGGATCGGCGACATGGCCGGCGACGTGTTCGGCAACGGCATGCTGCTCTCCGAGCACACTCGGCTGGTGGGTGCGTTCAACCACATGCACATCTTCGTTGACCCTACTCCGGATGCGGCCAAGAGCTTTGTCGAGCGCCAGCGTCTGTTCGATTTGCCGGGTTCCAGCTGGGATGACTACAACCGCGAGCTGATATCACAAGGGGGCGGCATCTTCCTGCGCTCGGCCAAGTCCATCAAGTTGAGCCCCGAGATGCAGACACTGCTCGGCACTGACAAGGCCAGCATGGCGCCGAACGAGCTGATCAAGGCGCTGCTTTGCCTCAATGTTGATCTGCTGTGGAACGGCGGCATCGGCACCTATGTGAAAAGCGCCCGTGAGAGCGATGGGGAAGTTGGGGATCGCAGCAACGACGCATTGCGAGTCAATGGTCGCGATCTGCGGGCCCGTATCGTGGGCGAGGGGGGCAACCTCGGCTTTACCCAGCTCGGTCGGGTGGAGTACGCCAGTCAGGGCGGTCGCATCAACACCGATTTTACCGACAACGTGGGCGGGGTGGATTGCTCTGATAACGAGGTGAACATCAAGATCCTGCTCAACCAATTGGTGGCGGCAGGGGATCTGACACTCAAGCAGCGCAACCAGATGCTTTATGAGATGACCGACGATGTGGCGCAGATCGTGATCACCAACGCCTATCGCCAGTCCCAGTCTATCTCGGTCACCAGCTTCCGCGGCTCTGAACAACTCAAAGAGCAGCAGCGCTTTATTCAGGGACTGGAGCGGGAAGGCAAGCTCGACCGTGCGTTGGAGTTCCTGCCATCCGATGAGGAGCTTTCCGAGCGGATGGCGGCAGGGCAGGGACTGACCCGCCCCGAACTGGCAGTGCTGGTGGCTTACGGCAAGATGGTGCTGAAAGAGCAGCTCAACTGCCCGGAAGTGACCGACGAGCCCTTCCTCGCTAACATGCTGGTCACCAGCTTCCCGGCCAAGGTGCAGCAGCAGTTTGGTGCACAGCTGGCCGATCACCCGCTACGCGGCGAGATCATCGCTACCCGGGTGGCAAACATGTTGGTCAATGACATGGGGCTCAACTTCGCCAGCCGGATGAAGGACGAGACCGGAGCCTCGGTGGCGGAAGTGGCCTGCTGCTTTGCCATGGCCCGCGAAGTGTTTGGCATGAACCAGCTGTGGCGCGATATCGAAGGGTGCGACAACCTGGTGGATGCCCAGACTCAGCTCGAGCTGATGTTCTACAGCCGCCGCATCGTGCGCCGTGCCACCCGCTGGTTCCTGCGCGCCCGCAATCGCAGCTGGAGCATCAGCGAGAACATCGCCTTCTTCCGTCCGGCGTTCGAGACCTTAGGGAAGCACCTTTACGAGGTGATGGATGAGAGCGAAGTGGCCGAGCATCGTCAGGCTGTTGCCAAGTGGATGGAGAAACAGGTGCCTGAAGCCATTGCCCGTCAGGTCGCCCATATGAGCAGCCTCTTCTCCAGTCTGGATCTGGCGCAGATTGCCGCCGAGCACAAGACCGATATCCTGCGTGCCGCCAATGTTTACTATCGCCTCGGTGCCAAACTGGATCTGCACTGGTTCCTCGACCAGATCAACCATCAGCCGGTCGGCAACCACTGGCAGGCGATGGCGCGAGCCTCCTTCCGCGAAGATCTGGACTGGCAGCAACGCAGTCTCACTTCTGTGGTACTGGAAGGGTGCAAAGATCAGGGAGAATGCGCTACCATACTGGCCGACTGGATTTCGGAGCATGAGCAACTCTTGTCCCGTTGGACCCATATGTTGGCCGACTTCAAGACCACCAGTACCCACGAGTTCGCCAAGTTCTCGGTGGCCTTGCGAGAGTTGAACCTGCTCCAGTTGAATTGTCGGGCACTTTAATTGCCAGATTAAGGCATGACACCGACATTACACCCAAAGCCCCGGCCAGTTGCCGGGGCTTTCTTTAAGGAGCAAAGATGTTGTACCCCATCGCCAGGCATTTCCTGTTCAAACTCAATCCGGAACAGGCTCACGATCTCTCCATGAAATATTTGCCCCGCCTTCTCGGTACGCCACTCGATTGTTTCTTCCGCCAGAATTTGCCGAAACGCCCCGTCACTGTCATGGGGCTTTCTTTTGCCAATCCGGTGGGATTGGCGGCCGGTCTGGATAAAGATGGTGAGTGCATTGACGCGCTGGGCGCCATGGGATTTGGCTTTATCGAGGTCGGTACCGTTACCCCCAGACCCCAGAGCGGCAATGACAAACCGCGTCTGTTCCGGGTTATTCCGGCAGAGGGGATCATCAACCGGATGGGATTCAACAACAAGGGGGTGGATCATCTGGTGGCCAAGGTAAAAGAGGCCAAATATCAGGGGGTCATCGGCATTAATATCGGCAAGAACAAAGATACTCCCATCGAACAGGGCAAGGATGATTACCTGATCTGCATGGACAAGGTTTATGATCATGCCGGTTATATTGCCGTCAATATCTCTTCCCCCAACACCCCGGGTTTGCGTTCGCTGCAATATGGCGAAGCGCTGGATGAATTGCTGGCCGCCCTCAAGGTGCGTCAGCAAGAGCTGGCCGCCCAATATAAAAAGTATGTGCCGCTGGCAGTTAAAATCGCCCCGGATTTAAGCCTTGAAGAAATAGATCAGGTGGCCGCTTCGCTGGTACGTAATGGCATTGATGGGGTTATCGCCACCAATACTACCCTCGAGCGCGAGATGATTTATGACATGCCCCACGCCGGTGAAGCGGGTGGCCTGAGTGGTCGTCCGCTGCAGCACAAGAGTACCGAGGTGATCCGTCATCTGGCCAAGGCGCTCAATGGTGCTCTGCCAATTATCGGGGTGGGTGGTATTGATAGTGCCATGGCCGCCCGTGAAAAATTGGCCGCCGGTGCCAGTCTGGTACAAATTTATAGCGGCTTTATTTATAAAGGGCCGGGGTTGGTCAAAGAGATTGTGACCAATATTTAAGAAATAGATGGCGGAGCCCTTTATTTGACGTTGCTGATTTCCTGCATATGGAATAAAGTCAACTGGTAATTATCAAGTAAGGGCTCCAACATGTTTATCCAACCGACCGATAGCTGGCAATGGCACTATGATGCCCAGAGTGACCGTCTGATGTTGGACCTGTCTGATAACATGTTATTTGCGACCGAGTATAAAGGGCGACAATTGGTGCCCAGCTCGTTTACGACCCAACCTTTTTGTGTCGATGATGCCGCCCTCTATTATCAGTTGATGGATAAAGCAGCCGAACTTGAGTGGAGTATTCCCCATCAGGTTCAGTTGGTGCTTAATGCCATCGCGGTCAGTCGTTTTTATAAACCACTGATGCCGCAAAGCTGGTTTTTTAGTGAACAGCATCCGCAAGTGATCCCGCAAAATGGTGATCTGGTCCTGATGAATACACCCCATGGCAACGGCGAATTTATGGTCATTGAGGCAGGGGATCAGGCTAGCGTTTGTTTGAACCTCACTCCCGATCTGGTATTGACCACCAGTAAAACCTTGCCGCGTTTTGGGGTGATCAAGGTGATGAATAACCGGATGAAAGCGCGTGTTATCGTGACCGAGCAATATCGTCAGGTCAGTTGATATATTTTCATCAATCTTTTTATCTCTGTGATTACACCGCTGCCTGTTTTTACTGTTGTCACCTTCTGATACTTCATTTATCCACGAACATCTTGCCCATTTTGATTGATCTTCATGGTTGTGAGCCAGCCTCTATTGAGGCTTGTTACAGTCACTTGCACCTTGTGTTCTGACCCACGCAGTGTCTTGGTCTTCCGTGCTGCAAACATGGTGCCTTCCTCTTGTTTTGTTCTGCTTGCGTAGTGCCTCCACCTCAGTGTCAACACATCACTCACTGCTGCGATTTTCTTCATACGACATTTTATGCTTGAAACGAGAGCCATTCTCACTTACATTTTGTTATAACATAACAAAATGGAGTTGCCATGAAGTCTCATATTCACCCGGATTATCGTTTGGTGCTGTTCCATGACACGGCGGCAGATGCCTTTTTCCTGGTCGGTTCAACCATCAAGAGCGATCGCCGCTATACGTGGCAAGACGGGAAGGAGTATCCCTATGTGTCGCTCGATGTTTCCAGCCAGTCGCACTCGTTCTATACCGGCAAGCAGAAGCAGGTATCGAGCGAGGGGAGTGTGGCCCGTTTCAACAAGCGCTTTGGCGCATTTTCAAGCAAGAAGGAGTCCTGAATGAAGGTCGTCTGTTCACTCAAATCCGCACGGGCACGTCATCCCGATTGTCAGTTGGTGCGTCGTCGGGGAAAATTGTTCGTGATTTGCAAAAGCAATCCCCGTTTCAAGGCTCGTATGAAGTGATCCGCTAAATGATGTCTGGCCCCATGATCTCGCCATCGGATAGTCATGGGGCCTTTTACCTTTTCGCCACCTATCAATCTGTTTCCATCCTGCTGTTTGCGCCGACTTTTGCATGCTCCAGCCCGCCTGATGAGGTATAATGCGGCACTATTTTTATGGGTTCCCCGTGAGCGTGATGAAAGAATTTTTTGCAACCTGCCCCAAGGGGCTGGAAAACCTGTTGGCCGATGAGCTGACCAATCTTGGCGCAGAGCAGGTCCGTGAGACCGTGGCTGGCGTCCATTTCAAAGGCGAACTGGCGATTGGCTACAAGGCCTGCCTGTGGAGCCGTTTTGCCTCCCGTATTGTGCTGGTGCTCTCCGAATTCCAGATGAACGACGATCTGGATCTCTATCTGGGCGCCCACACCATCCCTTGGGAAGAGCACTTCTCCGGTACCTCTACCATCGCGGTAGACTTTACCGGTACCAACCCTGCCATTCGCAATACCCAATATGGCGCGCTGAAGATCAAGGATGCCATCGTTGACCGCTTCACCAAGCGCGGTCACGTACGTCCTGACGTGGACAAGAAGTCGCCGGATATTCGCATCATGGCGCACCTGGGCAAGGGCAAGGCCAATATCACGCTGGACTTGTCAGGCCCGGCGCTGCATCAGCGTTTCTATCGTCAGGGCACCGGTGAAGCACCGCTCAAAGAGAACCTGGCCTGCGCCATGATTGCCCGTAGTGGCTGGGCCGGTGAGCCCATTATGGACCCCATGTGCGGTTCCGGTACCTTGCTGATTGAAGCGGCCTTTATCGCCGCCGACATGGCGCCGGCGCTGCGCCGCGAGCGCTTCGGTTTCGGTCGCTGGCTGCAGCACGATAGCGAGCTGTGGCAGAGCCTGATGATGGAAGCGCAAGTGCGCGCCAAACGTGGCATGCAGCGTTGCGAAGTAAAACTGTTTGGTTGCGATGCCGACCAGCGTGTGCTGCTCAAAGCCCGGGATAACGCCAAAGCGGCCGGTGTGGCCCACCTCATCACCTTCAAGCAGGCCGATGTCACCAAGCTGGAAAACCCGCTGCCGATGCCGACAGTGGAAGGGGAGGCCCGCCAGGTCGGTATGCTGATCTCCAACCCGCCCTACGGCGAACGTCTTGGCGAATTTCCGGCGCTGCTGGAAGTGCATCAGGCCCTCGGCGATGCCCTGCGTCGCAGCTTCCAGGGTTGGAAAGTCTCCATTCTTTCCGCATCGCCCGAGCTGCTCAGCTGTCTGCGCCTGCGCGCCGACAAGCAATATCGCCTGTTCAACGGCGCCCTCGAGTGTCAGCTGCGCAATTATCAAATCGCACTGGACTCCGTGGCTTCCCAGAAAGAGGTGGCGCAGGACTTTGCCAACCGTCTGCGCAAGAATCTGAAAACCCTCGAGAAGTGGGCCAACAAAGAGGGCATCGATTGCTATCGCATCTACGATGCCGACTTGCCGGAATACAACGCCGCCATCGACCGCTATCAGGACTATCTGGTGGTGCAGGAATATGCCGCGCCCAAAGACATCCCCGCCCAGAAGACCCGTCAGCGTCTGCTCGACATGGTTCAGGCTGCCATCAAGGTGACCGGCATGGATGGCGAGAAGGTGATCCTGAAGGTGCGCGAGCGTCAGGAAGGGAAACAACAGTATCAGAAGCTCTCCGAAGAGCAGCACCGGATGGAAGTGCAGGAGTACGGTGCCCGCCTGTGGGTCAACCTCTACGACTATCTGGATACCGGCCTCTTCCTCGACCATCGTCAGACTCGCCGCATGCTGGGTCAGATGGCGAAGGGCAAGCGCTTCCTGAACCTGTTTGCCTACACCGGCAGTGCCACCGTGCACGCAGGTCTTGGCGGTGCCAGCGAAACCACCACAGTCGACATGTCCCACACCTACCTGAACTGGGCGCAGGACAACATGCGTCTCAACTCGCTGGTGGGCCGTCAGCACAAGTTTGTCCAGGCAGATTGCCTGAAGTGGTTGTCTGAAGCCGATGATCAGTACGACCTCATCTTCATCGATCCGCCCACCTTCTCCAACTCCAAGCGGATGGACGAGAGCTTCGACGTACAGCGCGATCACCTGCTGCTGATGCAGCACCTGAAGCGCCTGCTGGCGGCGGACGGCACTCTGGTCTTCTCCAACAACAAGCGTCACTTCAAGATGGATCTGGCCGGTCTAGAGGCCACTGGTCTCAAGGCCCAGAACATCACCCAGAAGACGCGACCGAAGGATTTCGAACGTAACCAGCACATCCACAACTGCTGGATCATCACTCATGCGCCGGAGCAAGGCGAGGCGTGATGCTGACCCTGTTTCATACCGACGGTTGCCACCTGTGCGAGCAGGCCTGGGCGCTGGTGGAGGAGGCAGGCCTTGCCGCTACCACCTGCCAGCGCGACATCATGGATGATGAGCAGTGGCTTGCCGCCTATCGGGTGCGCATTCCGGTGCTGCGTGACGAGGCAGGCCGCGAGCTCGGCTGGCCCTTCACGCTGGTCGAGCTCAAGGGCTGGGCCGCACGTCAGGGGTGAGAGTGATTTGACGATAAAACGGGGGCAGACCCAGTCTGCTGCCCGTTTTTTTCATATGAAATAAGGAACATACATGGCTCTTTTAACATTGCACGGCGCATGTCTGTCGTTCAGTGATTTCCCGCTGCTCGACAATGCCGAATTGACCATCGAGCGGGGCGAGCGCCTCTGCCTGGTTGGCCGCAACGGGGCGGGCAAGTCCACTCTGATGAAGGTCATTGCCAGCGAATTGCCGCTGGACGACGGGCGTCTGGTGCTGCAGCAAGATTTGAAAGTGACCCGCCTTGAGCAGGATCCGCCTGCTTCCAGCGAGCTGACGGTGTTTGACTATGCCGCCGAAGGGCTGGCAGGGGTGGGGGAGCTGCTCAAGCAGTACCACCACATCTCCATGGAGCTGGCGAGCGATCCGTCAGACGCCAACATTCGCAAGATGAGCGAGTTGCAAGAGCAGCTCGATTATCAGAACGGCTGGCAGTTCGAGACCCGCATCAGTCAGGTGTTGACCCTGCTTGGTCTTGATCCTGACGTGACCCTCGACAGTCTCTCCGGTGGCTGGCTACGCAAGGTGGCGCTGGCCCGTGCATTGGCCTGTGATCCCGATCTGTTGCTGCTCGATGAGCCGACCAACCACCTGGATATCGAGGCCATCAACTGGCTGGAAGATTTCCTCAAGGATTTTCGCGGCGCCATCGTCTTTATCTCTCACGATCGGGAGTTCATCCACAAGCTGGCTACCCGGATCATCGATCTGGATCGCGGCGTGATCACCTCCTGGCCGGGTAACTATGACGAGTACCAGCAGGGCAAAGAGGAGTGGTTACGGGTCGAGGAGCTCAAAAATGCCGAGTTCGACCGCAAGCTGGCCCAGGAAGAGGTGTGGGTGCGTCAGGGTATCAAGGCTCGCCGTACCCGTAACGAAGGCCGGGTGCGCGCCCTCAAGGCGATGCGCATGGAGCGTACCCAGCGTCGTGAACTGCAGGGCAAAGCCAAGCTGCAACTGGACGAGGCGAGCCGCTCCGGCAAGCTGGTATTTGAGGCGGAAGGGCTGGGGCTCGACTTTGGTGATCGCACCCTGTTCGAGGGGCTGGATCTGCAGGTGCTGCGTGGCGACAAGATTGCGCTGGTCGGTCCTAATGGCTGCGGCAAATCGACCCTGATCAAGCTGTTGTTGGGTCAGCTTGAGCCGACCCGTGGCACCGTCAAGGGGGGCACCAATCTGGAAGTGGCCTACTTCGATCAGTACCGCGAGCAGCTCGATCCCGAGCAGACCGTGGTGGACAACGTCGGGGAGGGCAAGCAGGAGGTGATGGTGCGTGGCCGCTCCCGTCATATCCTCGGTTACCTGCAGGACTTCCTGTTCGAGCCCAAGCGGGCCCGTACGCCGGTCAAGGCGCTCTCCGGTGGCGAGAAGAACCGGCTGCTGCTGGCCAAGCTGTTCCTCAAGCCGAGCAACCTGCTGATCCTCGATGAACCGACCAACGACCTCGACGTCGAGACTCTGGAGCTGCTGGAAGAGCTGCTTTCCGACTACCCCGGTACCCTGCTGCTGGTGAGTCACGATCGTCGCTTCATCGACAACACAGTGACCGGCTGCTGGCTGTTTGAGGGGAATGGCCGTATCAGCGATTACGTGGGTGGTTACGCCGATATGATGGCGACCCGCGAACAGCAGAACGCTCAACAACAGGCCAGGAGTGCAGCGGTCAAGGCGCCCGAGCCGGTCGTTGCCGTCGCGCCAGAAGCGCCGAAGAAGAGCAAGAAGCTCTCCTACAAGCTGCAGCTTGAACTGGAAGGGTTGCCCGCTCGTCTCGAACAACTGGAAGCCGAGCTGGATGCGCTGCAAAGCGAGATCAACCAGCCAGGGTTCTTCTCGCTGCCGGCAGATAAAACCCAGCCGAAACTGGATGCGCTCAATGCCGCTGAAGCCGCGCTGGAACAGGCATTTGCTCGCTGGGAAGAGCTGGAAGGACTCAAAAATCAGGAGTAAGTTCCCTGTAATTAAAACTTAATCCAGTTCAGTGCCTTGTGTCACATAGCCCGGTTAGGGTGGAATTTTTTGTTTGACCGAGTGTGCTCGCAGGAGTAAAGATGAAAGCGACCGATGCAGAATTGGTCGCTTTTTTTGTTCCACGAAGAGGGTCGTAGATGATGAAGAGACAGAAGCGGGACCGTCTGGAAAGAGCTCGTGCTCGTGGTTATCAGGCTGGCGTGGTCGGCAAACAGAAAGAAGCGTGTCCGTATCAATGCCTGGATGCCCGAGGGCATTGGCTTGGTGGTTGGCGTGACGCCATGGAAGGGCGGGGCTCAGGCCTCTTCATGAAGTAGCAGGTACTTCATCACTCATTACAAAAGGAAAGGGGCCGTTGTGGCCCCTTTGCGTTAATGCTGTTTTACCACCAATCAGAGAGATCAGAATGCGGTGGTATCTTTGAACAGGCCCACTTTCAGGTCGGTGGCGCTGTAGATCGGACGGCCGTCGACTTCGACCACACCATCAGCAATCCCCATCACCAGCTTGCGGTTGATGACGCGCTTGAAGGTGATCTTGTAGGTCACTTTCTTAGCAGTCGGCAGGATCTGGCCGGTGAATTTCACTTCACCCACGCCCAGAGCACGACCCTTGCCGGGGCCACCTTTCCAGCCCAGGAAGAAGCCAACCAGCTGCCACATGGCGTCCAGACCGAGACAGCCTGGCATCACGGGATCACCCGGGAAGTGGCAATCGAAGAACCAGAGATCCGGAGTAATGTCGAGCTCAGCCAGGATCTCGCCCTTGCCGTGTTCGCCGCCGTTGTCATTGATCTTGACGATGCGGTCCATCATCAACATGTTGGGGGCAGGCAGCTGACTGTTACCCTCACCAAACAGTTCGCCACGGCTGCAAGCCAGCAGCTCTTCACGGGTAAAAGAGTTCTTGCCCTGTTCGCACAGGGAAAGGCGGGCTTCCATGGTGGTATTGTCTACGGTCACGCGGTATTTCCTTCAAATGGGTCAAAGCCGGGCCAATTTAGCTTACAGTTGTTCGCTAAACAACTCCGATCACTTCATCAGCGGCCAAACAGGCGCCCCAGCAGGGATTGCAGCAGTCCGACTTTGGCAGTGGAGCCGTTCAACTCGTCCAACCGCTCCTGAATACGGCCAAACAGGGTATCGGGCATATCAGGCTCACCGGCGACACAGCCAGTCAGCAACTCGATGGCCTCTTCCACATGATCCACCGGGTGGATGTGGAACTGGCCCGCTTCAACCGCTGCAATCACCTCGTCAGAGAGGTTCAGCTGCTGGATGTTGGTGCCCGGCAAAATGATCCCTTGCTTGCCGGTGATGCCGTGGATTTTGCACACCCGGAAGAAGCCTTCAATCTTCTCGTTGACGCCACCAACGGCTTGCACATTGCCAAACTGATCGACCGCACCGGTCACGGCGAAGTGCTGATAGATAGGCTGGCGGGCGAGGGCAGAGAGCAGGGCACACAAGCCGGTCAGTGAGGCACTGTCGCCATCAATTTCGTGGTAAGACTGCTCGAACACCAGATTCGCCGACAGGGGGGAGGGGTTCTCTGCACCAAATTTGTTGGAGAGATAGCCGTGGATAATCATCATCGCCTTGGCGTGGATATGACCGGCCAGCTCCGCTTTGCGCTCGATATCCGCCACATCGCCATCACCAAGGTGTACGGTCGCGGTGAGGCGCACCGGCTCGCCGAAGTCATAAGGGTGACCGGAGACCTGAATGACAGACAGGCCGTTGATCTGGCCAATCTCTTCGCCATCGGTTTGCAGCAGGATCTGGCCGTCGATAACCCCCTGATCGGACTGCTCAACCAGATAGTTGAGGCGGTAATCCTGCTCTTCCAGTGCGCCGCGGATATGCTCGTCAGTGACCACATCAGATTCCAGCTCCCGGGCCAGACTGTCAGCCATCCGCATGATGGCGGAGAGTTGCACTTCGGAGAGCGACAGCCACTCCTGATGGTCACAGAGGCGGCTAGCATGACGACAAAGGGCGGCGAGGGCGGCTGGTGTGAAGTCCAGCAGGCTCCAGCGCTGGCGCAGCCAAGCCAGGTACTGCAGAAATTCCTGCAGATCCTCTTCAATATTCACCTCTGACACCAGATCCGCGCGCAGGAAGATGCGCTCGGACATATCCCGATCCAGCATCTGGAACTCGGCCACGTCGAGTCGGTCACCAACCAGGATCAGCTTGAGCTTGATGGGGGTCGCTTCAGGCGCGAAGAAGGGTGTCAGGGTTTTCCCTTCCTGATAGGCGTTCCAGTCCAGCTCGCCTTTTTGCATGGCATTTTTCAGTTTGAACCAGAGGTGCGGCTGATCCAGCAGCTCATCCAGTTGCAAAATTAGGTAGCCGCCGTTGGCTTCGCGCAGCAAGCCAGGCTCCAACAGGTGCTGGTTGGCATACACAGAGCCTTGCTCGGTCTGGTAGTTGATGGAGCCAAACAGGGTATCCCAGTTGAGATCACGGCCATAAATTACCGGCGCTTCCTGCGCTTCGTGGTGGATCAGCAGGTTGATCAGAATGGGGTGCTGGAATTCCAGACCCAATGCCACGTGAGCCGCCAGATCGGAGAGGAAATCATCGATTTTCGGATCATTGTTCTGCTTGCGCATGATGCGGGTCACGATGCGTTCGGCATCGAGATGGTGGCTCAACAGCTTGAGCAGCTCGCCAACCATTTCGCAAAACTCAACGCCGGTGCCTGGTTGCAGGCGCAGCCAGATAGGCTTGTAGGGGTTGTTCAGATTCTCGGTGTAGCAGAGATCAAACAGGTCACCATCCTTGCCATGGGAGTCGGCAATCAGCGTCTGGCAAACGCCTTCGTAATCTGCGCCGGGGAACCCGTTGAGCAGCATGACCGGACAGTCACCATCAAAACTGGCAAGACGTTTGATGCCGGAAATGGCTCTGGGTTGCAGCGCAGCAAAGGTGATAGGTTCAAGCTCGCTAAGCTTGGGGAACTGTTCAATCGCAAAAGCGGGTTTTAATTGTTCTGATGTTAATTCAGCCACTTAAGACATCCGGTCGAAGATAGGATCAATTGTTGCCATTATACACAGTTCAATAAGTGGTGACAGGAAACAAGATACTTGATTTAACATAATATACATTATGCGCAGTCATAGAAGGCTCTGAATTAAGACTCCCCATCATCACGCAAGCCACGGCCAGAGCGGCCCCCGTGCTTGCGCAATACTTTTTTAGGATCTCGTACCAAGCTGCTTTCATCTCAGGAGTCTTTGCCCTGATTGCGTGAAGCGAAATTACAACTTCTGCTGGGTCTATCCCGATTTCGTTTGCCAGCTTAATCGCAAGCTCATCAGTCACTTGCGCTTTTCCTGTGTTCAAATCGGAAATGTAAGCGGTTGTGAAATTGAGCTCTTCAGCAACTTCGCGGAATTTAGTGAAGTTTTTAGCCCTCATGTAGGCCGCTAAAAGCGTTTTAGAGTCCATATTTCTTTTCCTTTCAATGTTCGCTAGTACGTTAAATATACGTCTTTGCACGTAAGTTGCCTATCTTGCTTATTCCTGTTGCTAGGGATTAACTTCAGCCAAAAGTTAACTACCTAACTTACAGGTGTAGCCATGGAAGCGCAGACCCTACAGCAACAAGTTCCGGTTTACCACGTGTGCCAAGAGTGTAACGGCGCTGGCTGCGCTGCTTGCTCTGACCTGTTGATTCTGGACGGTGATATCCAGCTCGACCCTGATTGGTCTGGTGAACTTCCGCAAGTCCCCCCTTGTGACCTTTGTCCGCAACCTTGCAGCGACGGGGATTCTTGCCGTTATGTTTCTTCCCTGTCGCCGATAAATGGGGTTATCGGCGTCAATGCCTTATCCGGTCGCTGTGACTTCTGCGGTGCTTTTAGTGAATCACTCGATCAACTCAAGTCTGATTCTGATTCCTCAGTTTCAATCAAAATCTGCCCTGCCTGCTATAGCGACTATGTTCGCGGCGGCTGCGACCATTCCGAGCGTGACCAATGATCACCGTCCGCAACGGCACTCTTGGCTCTGCCATGACGTTCACCTCCTATGCCGCCCAGCGCAGCCTTGACGGCTCCCGTTCTGCGGTTGCCGCAAAGCGTAGTCGCTCCCCTGCCCTTGCTGGCCTGCAAGGTGAAGATTACCTGATGGCCCTTCGTAGCTCTCCGGCCTACATGGCCATGCTGCGCGAACAGTGGGCACAAGAGAATGATGTGCAACTTGATGTTGCAAACAAGTGGTGGAAACCGCAAGTCGAGGAACCAGCTCCGGTGCTGCGTTCCTCCCCTACCCCGTTCAGCCCTGAGGCTCAAGCGGACAAATTCGCGGCCCTGCCGATTGGCGGTGCCGAAGATGCCAAACTGCGGGAGCGCGTAATCCTGCGTCACCCTGCTTGCACTGGGTGGTTCACACATGTCTATCAATCGCGTAATGCGCTACTGGGTATACAAGCTGCTAATGCAGCAGCCCTTGAGCTTGATGCTTCTCTTTGCGTACGGGGTGATCTTGGAGAGTTCCGCTTTTCAGCTGACGATGAGTCTGTTGACACTTTCTCCATACGCTTTTCAGAACACGTGGGCCGCCTGGTTGCTACTCGGGCTCATGACGTGGCCCTGTGCCTTGTTCTTGAGCTTGCCCATCACTATGGTCTTTCTCCGGTGGCTACAGTCACCCAGTCGCAGAGGCAAGACCCGTATCCCACGCTTAATCGTTGGGCCGATGCTCAATGGGTTCGTCGTGTCGTACGCCGCGTTTCATCTCGCCGCCTTTATGACGCCGCTCGCCGATTCGGGCTTATCAGCGCAAGACTGGCAGCTTATACGACCGACCTCTCTGTTGCTCGCAGGGCTTTCCGCAGGGCTCGTAATGATGAAACCCTGTCAGCTCTTGTGGCACACAATGCAAAGGATGTGTTCGATGCGGTAAGCATGAAGGACGCCGTAGACGCCAGCGTTAGCAACCCGACCAATCGTCGGGCCGAGCTGATGACCCGCTTGTCCGGCTTCGAGCAGTGCGCCAAAGAGCAACGTCATGTTGCAATCTTCCTCACCTTTACGTGTCCCAGCCGTTTCCACTCGGTACACCGCAATGGCCAGCAGAACCAGAAATGGATCGAGGCGGGCCGCCCGTCCGTCCGTGACGCTCAAGCATGGCTCACCAACTGCTGGAACAACATCCGCAAGCGCGCCGGAGAGGCTGAAATCAAGCCGTACGGTTTCCGGTTCGCCGAGCCCCATCACGATGGTACGCCCCACTGGCACGCCGTGTTGTTCATGACAACCCAACAGGCCAAACAGTACATCGCCATTTGCCGCGCCCAGATGCTGGCCGACTCCGGCAACGAGCCGGGCGCCAAGCAACATCGCTTCAAAGTGGTCTTCATCGACCCTCGCAAGGGTTCCGCTGTGGGCTACTGCTCCAAGTACGTCGCCAAGAACATCGACGGCTTCGCCGTAGGCCTCGACCACGAAGCCGGAAAACGAGCCAAGGCCGTTGACACCGCCGCCCGCGTTGACGCGTGGAAATCCGATAACCGCATCCGCCAGTTCCAACAGATTGGCGGCCCCTCAGTCACTGCATGGCGCGAGTTCCGCACCATCCGCGACGAACTCGATATGGAAGACCCTATGTTCCAACAACTCACCAAAGAGCAGCACTTTGCGCTCGAAAACGTCCGCAAAGCCGCTGACGCGGGAGACTGGGCCGCGTTCTGTTGCGCCATGGGCGGCGTTCAAGTTCGTCGCAACGACCAGACCGTGCGCGTTCACTACGGCATCCCGGAAACCATGAAGCTGCTGTGCGATGAGGACGGCGTTGCCCTGCATACCCCGCGCACCAAGACCCAGTACGGCGACGATGCGCCCGCCCGCGCCATGGGGCTGATGTACGCGAACATCTTCATGCTCACCCGCGCCAAGGAATGGCTCGTGACCTCCAAAGAGAAATGGGAAGCGGCTTGCCGGAAGACCATGGAAGGCGTCCGCGACCAGTTCGAGGTTATGCGCGACGAGAAGGCTTACGCCTACATGGAATACGAAGAGTATGAGGCCCTCCGCCAGATGGCCATTTGTGATTATCAGTCCCGCGCATGGCTCCTCTTTTCCGACGACGAGCGCCTCGCGGGGCCCCCTCTGGGGTGCGAGCCGCTCGGCGGCGGCTTGGACCCGTGTCATTAACTGTCCTGTCTTTACCAAACCAAACAACCGGAGATAACGAATATGGAAATTGTAGGAACCATCCTCGATGCCGACGACATCGTGCTGAGTACCCGTAAGCGCAACGACGTCGATGTGCAAATTGGTACCGTGAAATTCATGACCACCAAGCCCACCGCTGTCATTGAGTTCAGCCTGAGCGAGGAACAGGTCAAGGCCAATTACCACGTCGAGCTGGCCAACATGGTAGGCCGCAAGGTCAACCTTCAGCTCGAATACGTGGACAACAGCTACGCGGGCAACGGCGGTCTGCACAAGACCTTCAACGGCTTCCGCCTGTTCGCCCTCCCCTCACCTGAGAAGAAGGGTAACTAATGCGCTGCGTCCAGGTTACCGCCGAAGGCTTCCTGCAGGCCGTAGATGTGGCGCTTGACCAGTGCCAAGGCGCGTATCTGGTCGAGCAACATGACATAGCGTCCATCGCCGCATGGCTGGATCCCGCGACGGTGGGCTATGGAGCTTTGGGGGCCATTCTGGCCGCCTCTTGTACGGGTGTCATATCTGTGTACTACGCCTCATGGGCATGGGCCAGATTGCGCTCAATCACTGGAATGAGATAAGGAAAGTCACATGAAAAACATCATCCGTAATGCCCCGAAGATGACCATCATCGCCTCCATGCTGTTGGCCGCTGGTGCTGCTCATGCAGCTGGTGAAGGTCTGGATGTAACCGGTGTTCAAACTGCCGTTCTGGCCGCTGTTACTGCCCTGCTCGGGTTCGTGGCCGCTGTCGGTCTGGCCAAGGCGGGTTTGGCGGCGGCCATCTGGGGCTGGCGTAAAATCCAAGGGCTTGCAGGCAGCAAGTAACATCATGTTGCAACCACAAGGGGCGGCGATCGCTGCCCCTTTTTCATTGGAGAGGACGCCATGATTTGGGCTCCCATAATGTTCATCACAGGGTTGGTGCTGGCATATGCGATCATATCGGGAAACAATTCGCGCCATTAACTGGCGCTGGATAACCAAGAAGACCCTCAAGGCATTGATGTACTGCATCAACCCGCTGAATTTCTTTAAGCTCATTCTCCGCCTTTTCAAGTGGGCCATCTATATCGTGTTCGGCGCTATCGCGCTGGGAATGCTCACGCTGGCCATTGGTAATTATGCCCACGCGGCGGAATGGGCTCCTGCCAAACAAGCGACTGTTTACAATGGTCAATGTACGTCTAATTACAACTGGATACCTGGCAATCCATCAATGACATATGATGCCTGCAAGGCTTATGTGTTATCCAAGGTTAAAGAGAGGATTCCTGATGCTGTTATTTGTTCGCAGTCATCAACGCCTAACGCGCAGGGTTCTTTGTATTTTTCAACTACTAATTGGGACGGTTGCACAGGCACTCATGTTTTAAAGGTATTGTCCACTTCCAATAGCTATGTTTGCCCTCCTGACGGAAAGCCCGAGTTCACGTTTGGCCCCAAGGTTACAAGTAACGGCACTGTCTGTGAAAAGAAGCCGCTTCAGTGTTTGCTAGGCTCAGTCAAAGATACCAACGCAATAACAGGCAAAGAGTTTTGCCGCCCCATATGCGAAGGCATAGCGGGTAATACCTATGGTTCACCAGACGAGCCAGTCAGTTATTTCACAAGCAATTTTGGCTCAGTCAAGATTACCTGCTATGGCCAATGTTCGGTTAAGTCGGTAGGCGGTGCTATCAACCCAGGTGGAAACCCTAATATCTGGATGGGTGTCATCCAGTTCACTGGCGAGAACTGCCCCATACAGACCAACGGCAACGCTGAAGATTCATCAACGGCCGGTGTAGATACCCCCGTCACTCCCCCAAGTTCGTCTCAGGCCACTACCGATGCACAGAACCAGCTCCAGAACGCGGCCAGTAGCGCCGTTAGTAACCCCACGTCAGGTGCAACGGGCACGGCCACGCTGAACACGGTCGTGGACAAGATAGCCGAGACCAGCAACAAAGAGATCAAGGCGACCAGCGAGCAGAACGCCGCTATGGGTAAGGTCATTCAGCAGACAGGTAAGGATATACAAGCCTCCATCAAAGAGGCCCAGTTGTCTGCCTCACAGGGCAGCGCAGGGGCCAGCATGGGCCAGATACAGACGGCCAACGCCATCAAGGACGGTAACGCCCAGCTAGGCACCAAGCTTGATGCCATCAAAGACGCTATCGAGAAGGGTGACGAGGGAGAAGGCCAAGAGCCCCTTCCCCCAGGCGATACAAACATCAAGACCGACCCGAACTCAGTGAACCCCAATCCCAACGACTGGGGCCAACGTAACTACGGAACCGTTATGCAACATCATGTTACAGCCATGAACCAGTTGCCGCTGTTCTCGTCCATCGGTGACTTCTTCAAAGTCGATATGGGCGCGGGCACCTGTCCCCAGTTCAGTATCGATGTGCCGGATATTGGCGGCGTAGGCGGTGGAAGTCTGGTGTTTGATGTGTTCTGTAATGCCGACCTGCAAAAGGTATTCGAGATAATCGCGCTGTGCGTGAAGCTATTAGGTCTTTATGCCGCGTTTAGAATTGCCCTGCTGGACTAAGGATACAAGCCATGGAATTGCTTAATTCGTTCAGGAACTGGCTAAAGGATATGATTGAGAGCTTCATCATGTGGGTGGTGAAGTTCTTTCAGGCCATATTCCAGTGGTTTGAGGATATTCTGCTGACCACGCTGGAAAAGATATTGGAGGGGATACGGTTCGTTATATCGAGTATCCCTATGCCGGATTTCTTGCAATACAGCTTGCAGGATCTCTTTAACTACATCCCCTCGGATGTTGTCTACTTCCTGAATATGTCGGGAATATCGCAGGCGTTTTTGTTTATATCAATGGGTGTCGCCTTCCGTTTGGTTCGTAAAGTGGCAACGTTGTTCCAGTGGTAATAACTGCGTGACGCGATTATTTATGTTAAATGGAGTCTTAACATGCTGATATTTCATGAGGGATTGCCGGGCTCCGGTAAAAGCTATGAAGCATTGGTGTCCCATATTATTCCGCGGCTCAAGGACGGCCGCACCGTGGATGCCTATATCGAGGGTCTGAATTTCGAGAAAATAGCCGAGCTGGCCGAGATAACGCTGGAGGAATGCCAAGAGCAGCTCAAGCAGATCACCCGCGAGCAGGTGCCGGCCATCCATGAGCACGTTCGGGATAAAAGCCTGGTCATCATCGATGAGAGTCAGAACTTTTGGCCGTCTGGTCGCCAAAAATTACCTGACCCGATCATCCAATTGATAACAGAACACCGCCACCGTGGCCTTGATATCGTGTTGATGGGTCAGAACCTCAACGACGTCCACAGCATGTGGCGCAACCGTATCGACAAGAAGTTCGTCTTCAAGAAGCTCGATGCCGTAGGCCAAGCCAAACGCTACTCTTGGACGGCCTACAGTGGTTCCCTCAGGGCAGACGGCCAGCGTAGCCGTATCGAGTTTGAGAAGCTCACAGGCGGTATTCGTCAGTATGACTCCAAATACTTCGGCAGCTACGCCAGCACCACCTCAGAAGACAATGAAATGGGGGTCTATGAAGATGACCGGACGAACATCTTCAAGTCCGCCAAGTTCAAGTACGGGCTCCCAATCGCTGCCCTGCTGTTCATCGGTGGCCTCTGGTTCGCCATCGATACCATGCTCAACTTCAACAGCAAGACGGGGGCCGAGGACTTGGCCAAGCAGGAGGCGCAGCAACATGAGGTTGCATCACCCAGTTCACCTGGCCAACCAGCACCAAGGCCGGAGCCGCCCCCGAAACCCAAGATTGATGACTTCTTCACTCAATCCATAGAGGGATACACGCCTGTCCTTGTCTCCTACTCGATGGTTAATGGCAATTTGCTCGACGCATGGGTCGATGTGTGGGACAGCAAAGACAACTCCATCACCCTATGGAAGAAGGCTGAACTCACAGAACTGGGCTGGACTGTCGTCATGAAGTCCTATGGCCTCGTCCTGACCAAAGGCAAAGTGACCATGCTCATCCGTGAGCGCAACACCATACCCACAGCCAAGAAGGATAGTTTGACCTCCAGCGTTGCGGGATCAGTTGAAAAGGCTTTGTAGCAATTCACCCCGTCCAAGTGTGACGCGTCCCTCCAACGCGTCCCTTGGCTTCTCAGCACGATTTCATTTTGCCAGTGGCCGGAGGCCCGCCGCCGCGCGGGCCAGCAGCACTACCGCTGGCGTTTCCCCGCGCTGCGGCGCTCCCCGAGGACACCCTCCCCCAAAATAAATCGCCTCGTGTAGCGTTGCTCCCGCCCGTAGCCAAAACACGGACATTCAAAAAGAAAGTGCAACATGATGTTGCATTTAGGCTAGCTCAAACTATAATCGAAGTATGCAACATGATGTTGCACTAACAAGGAGGAAACATGGACGATTTGAGCTTGAGCGCCGCAGAACTGAAAGACATTCGCGCCCGCCTTGAGTGGTCACAACAGCGCATGGCTGACGAGCTGTCCGTTGCTCGTAACACCGTGGTACGCATGGAGAATGGCCAAATGGCCATAGAGCGCCGCACGGCCTTAGCAGTCAGGTATCTGGCTTGGCATCACGCCATGATCGAGAAGGTATCACGCCAACAGCCAGGGCAACCCGCAACTGCGTCCCCTGCCTCAGAATCTGGTGATCGCCACAAGCAGGTTGATTTGCCTCTTTCCTCCTCTGCGAAGACCGCCACCAGGTCAAACCCTGTTGCTGATGCTTGGGAGGTTTTTTGGGATCTTCGGTGTAGTCGCCAGGGTGTGCACCTGCTTGAGGAGAACTATTTCAAGTTGGCCAAGGCGACTAATACAGATTACTCCTATCTCTTCATGCTCCAGCTTCTTCAGCGCCTTTTCGACCTGCCAGTGCCTTGGAACTCCTGCGCACCAGTTGAGTGGATACAGTTCAAAGCACTCCGCGCCTTCACTGACAAGCTCTACAAAGCCAATCCCCAATGGCACTGATGACCGGACACCAAAGAACAGGGGCGCTAGCCCCTACAAGCCGCCCACTGATGCCGATAGAACTACCCGTCGGTGAGCGGCGGAACACGCCCATCTAGCCCCGAGACTGGATCACCCCCTTCCCTGCTAAACCGGCTTTTAAGGCTCTCAGCGTTCTGAGGTAGGCAAACGCCTCAGCGCCGCGTTGTCTTTCAGCGCCTTGAGGTCTTCACTCCCGAACGACTCGATTATTTCCAGACGCTGGCGGCTAAGATAGGTGCCAGCAGGGGTGATCAGGTGATGCCCGGACATACGCCAGCCATCCCAATAGCGGGTAAAAACGGTTGGCAGCTCCCGTCCAACTGCCATCCTCATGACTCGTTTGCATACAGGCGGTATGGGTTTTCCCTCATCCCATAGTGTGACCTCCGTCACGGAAACAAAACAAAGTTTCGCTGTTTCCTCTGGACTCAAACCACACTCAAACCATCGAAAGATAAAGTTTTTTGTTATATTCCTGCGCATTATTCGCGTACCGCTCGAATCTGACAACATTGTCAGGACGCACGGCATCGGCGGCTTTAACGTAATCATGAATTATGCGCAGTGACGGATGCAGGAGGACTGAATGAAGAGAACTGAGCAATGGAGCCGCTTTGATGTGGCTGACGGCTTGGCCACCGAGGCCGACATGGTTGCCTATCTGCAAGCAGCTCTTGAAGATGGTGATCCGGCGCTGCTGAAAGCTGCGTTGGATGATGTAGAACGTGCTCGCGTAAAACTGAATGGTCAGCCGCGCTACACGCTGGAAGAACTGTTGGCTCAGTGTGACCCCAATGCCACGTCACCAGGTGAAACAGATTGGGGAACCGATGTGGGTTTAGAGCGCCAGGATTATCTGCCGGAGCTACTGGCCAAGGTCGATCCTGACGAAATCGGTTGGGATTGGGATGCATCCGACAAGTCACCGAAATCAACTGAACAATAAAGAATTACTCATCAGGAGCAGCTTCTGACGGATTTTCTTCCTGGTCTGGCCCACGCACTGTGATGACATCCTTGCGCTCAGTCAGGAAATCTGGGGATGCCGGTTTGGTATCAAAAAAACCATTCAAGTCACGTGAATTTGACGGCTCTAATCTAGAACTGCGCTGAGCAAGAGCTGACCGTGCTTCAGACAGGCTGTAAGTGAGCCCCTGTTCTATATCTGCCATGGACAATTCCAGCAGCTGAATCAATGGATCTTTTTGATGTTCGGACATGCCTGACCTTTTCAGCCGATGCCGATAAATAGGGTTATCGGAATCATCGTGAGAGATAACAAGGCTTATTGAAAGCAGTAGCCCGCAGCTTTTCCTTAGCTTAAAGGTTCGGAAATCGATCGGGATCGAGGCTACACACAGACCTCCAGCAATCTGACTGCCCAAAGCAGAAGGACAATATCTGGTTGATTCCCCCTGCAGATGCTCTTGCAGCGATAACAGAATAACACAGTCAACCGCCCTGCCCCACATCACCGAAATGTCCTATTTTGAGACAAGAGTCCACTATTAAATCAATACGTTGTGCGGAATCCCCCTCACTAATTGAACGTTATGTTTGATTTTCACCGTTATAACCATCGCCATTACCGTGAATATTCTTAGAAATATCTGTCCCCTACTTGAGAGGTCTCTCTCTGAAAATATTGATACTCCTTCTTGTAAAACAGCCATAAAAATTCCGACTATCGCGATAGATTCCCCTCCCCTTAATCCTCACGGTTTATTGTTGTGGCTGGCATGATTGCGACTTTTTTGGAAGTCGGGTCAATTCATATTCAAGGCACGTTTGGCGATGGCCAATGTGAGTGGCTGGCAGGTCAAGTAGAGGTTGCTGTTGAACTGCTGCAATATGCGTTTGAGCTCGTTCATATCATCGGGATGGAGGGTTAAGGACCAGAGTGCTCTGGGCTGGCCATGATGGAGGCCATTGGTATAGATAATGGTGCAATCTTCGATACGCAACTCTTTGCAGTGGGCCTCCATCTGCAGGCCCACATCCGAAAACCAGATATGCAGCGTGCCTGAAGAGATAAAGGTGAACTGGGCCATGAGCGACCCTTTGCCAACGATCCTGAAGGTCTTTTCCACCACTGCCACTTGCATACCTGCTCCTTGGTATCTCATTAACATTGATATCAATATCACCAATGATGACTGGATATGCAAGTGTGATAACAAGGCGCTGTTCAATCCGAATATGATTGCTTCCGGCATGTTACTTAGCTTTCGGCATCGGGTGTTCTCGGTGTTTCAGCAAGCAATTTCGTTTTTTGCTTCTCTGCTACGGGATAAATATGTATGCCGCAGATGGCAAGGTACCTGTTCTGAATCATCCTTGTGAGCCAAAAATATTTCCTGAACCGATTGCCATCCAGAGAAGTACAACATTGCCGTGCCAACTTCTATGACACCCCAAACAAGCCATTCTGTGTTCTAAGAGCAGTCAATACAAATCAGGGTCATGTCACGTTGTTCGTTAGTCCTTGTGAATGTTATCTCTCACATATTGGTTCAATCGGTCCAGCGGCTTTTGCTGGGCGCTCTCATGTCGTTCACTATTGCTGGTGTGCAGGTATTTCGAAGTGGTGTCGATGCTGTCATGCCCGGCATCGGCCTGTACATGGGAGAGCGGCCGCCCATGCAGGTTGATGTCATGGGTGATCCCGGTGTGGCGGATCGCATGGGGAGAGAGTTGCCGCATTTCGGCCGCATCCTGGACAAATCCATCCTGCTCTGCCAATTCTGCGCCTTTACCGATGATCACCATGATCAAATCCCGTAACTGGCGAATACCGAGATTGGCGTTTAGCTCGCCCTGCTCGCGGCCGTGGGCTGCCGCTTTATGGCGAACGAACAGTGGCGTCTGTTCATCCGGTGTCGGCAAGGGAGAGAGACCGAGGAAGCGGCGGTAGCGTTCAAGTGCCGCCAACAGTGCTTGGGATACCGCTACGGTACGCCGTTTGCCCCCTTTGCTTTGCGGAATAAAGTAGCCCCACACGCCGGTTTTGCGATCCCGCCTGAACTGCCCCATCACAGGGGTAAAGCCCGGCCGGGCTGCAACCTCAGAGATCCGCAGATAGCAGGCGTACATCAGAATGGTGAGAAAACGGCTGCGCTCGTGTTGCTCCGGATGGTCGTTGGCAAGGGTATCGGCGGCCTGCATCACGTATGACCACTGCAATTCGCTGAAGGCCTGCACCTGATCATCGGCCTCCTGCTGCTGCGGCCGTTTGACCCGCTGCAGTAGCAGAGCGGGATTCCTGTCCATGTACTCCTCCTGGATCAGGAACAGGAAGAAGGCCGACAGGATGGCCAGCTTGGTCTTCATCGCCTGCTCGCTCAGGCGATAGGGCAAGGTGCGGCCCAGCTCCCGCTTGCCGAGAAACGGTCGCCATTGCGGATTGGGCAACCGCTCTCCCCACTCCTTGTCGAGGACAAACTGCGCCACGTTGCGATAGGCGATCAACTCGTCAGGGGGGGACTGACAGTAGTCGAGATAGCGGATCATGATGCGGCGAGTGAGATCTTTCGGGCTGATGGCCGCCTCGCGAAAGCACCAGTGCAAAAAAGTGGTCAGTTCGCTGCGATAGGTTTTGTAATTGTTTTCGCTGTTGCGCTGCTCCAGCAGCCAATCGACCGCCAGTTCGTAAACTAGACCGGCATCGGGTACATCGTTGAGGCTGAGGTTGGCAAGGTACTGATTGACCTGTGGGTTACCGGCCTCCAGATAGATAAGGCTGTCAAACAGCGGCATGGCTGGCGGCAAGGATAATGGTTGTTGAGTCATGGTGTTGCTTGTTGATGCTGAAATGAGTCGATATGAGCCTGTGAGCCGAATTGCTAGAAAAGGGCTCGTGATAGATGAATGTGGCTTCTATTGGGATTTGTATTGCCTCTTGTTGTTGCTGATTAAGTGTCGCTCAGTGATGCACGCTATTTTGTTATGCATTGGATATGCACCGCTGTTAAAAAATTCTCGGGGTAAATAGCCGTAAAAATGCTTTTAAATGCAAATAAAGTGAATGCGGTGAGCTGTTTATCCCGAGAAATAGCAGGTCTGTGCAATCAGGCCACCTGTTTGAGTGGCTTCTCCTTGCGCTTGGCTGCTGGAGTCTCTTCCTCTTTCGTGCCAGCCTGAACCTTGCCGCCACGCAGCAGGGTTTGCAGCACATCGCGCTGCTCTGCCAGGTAGAATGCCAGACTCTCTTGCTGCTCTGGCGCCAGCTCGATCGGGGCGCCAGCCAACAGGGTCATCAACTCGTCGGCCGTATCCAGCAGCTTGTCATAGGCATCGGCCTCTTTTTTGCTGGCAAAGGTCATTTTTTCCACTCCCCCACGAACAACCACATATTTGATTTCGACAGCCATGATGGCCTCCTCTTGGTGATGATGGATAGAGTATATGTATGGATATACAGTATTGCAAATAACCTCACCGGAAAAGAGTTCGCCGGGGTTCAGCGACAAAAGCCGCGTTGGATCAAGTTGTCTCAAAGTGCCATTTGACTTCCACGCCTGACTGGTCGGATCATGGCCTTATGACGATCGTACGACACCTGTTTATCCTGCTGATGGTAGAGGTGCTGCTCCTCGGGAGTATCGCCCACTTGGTCGTGGGACTCCCCTGGCTGCTGACCCTGCTGTTTGTCGTGTTTGCCCTGCTTGGGTTGCGTTGTCTGGTGGTGCTCGGCAGCTGGCTGTTTACCCGCTTCTACCCCTCCCCGGCTATCGGCCCCTGGCGCAGGGTGAAGATGATGGCGCAGGAGATGCTGGCCTACCTCTACACCTTCACCTTGTTGTTACCGTTCGAGCCTTTGCTGATGGCACCCGATCGGCTGCGTCCATGCCAGCGCCCCGTATTGCTGGTGCATGGTTACGGTTGCAGTCGCGGGATCTGGCGCACCCAGCGCGCCCGATTGGAAGCCTCAGGCCATGTGGTCGCCACTATTACCCTGATGCCACCATTTGGTCATATCGATGAGATGGTGCCACTGCTGGCCACCCGGATTGACGATGTGCTGGCGCAGACCGGGGCTGACAAGCTGGTGCTGGTTGGTCACAGTATGGGCGGGCTGGTCTGCCGCGACTATCTGGCTATCCATGGTGGTGGCAAGGTCGCGCGCCTGATCACGCTGGCTACGCCTCATCAGGGCAGTCAGCTGGCCGCCCTTGGGCTTGGGGCCAATGCCCGTGAGATGGAGCCCGGTTCCGGCTGGTTGCAGCGTTTCGCCTCGGTTCCTCTCTGCGTACCCGGCATCTCGGTGCGCACCAGTCACGACAATGTGGTGATGCCGCAGGAGCGGCAACGATTGGCGGGAATGGAAGATATCGAGTTGCCTGCCATTGGCCATCTCTCTCTGCTCTACTCCCGTCGCACGACTGATCTGCTGCTTGATCTGTTGTCCCGAGTCTGACCCTCCTTATTCGTCCTTCAACTGTTATTCCAAATAAAACAGGGGCCTGATTGCTCAGGCCCCTGTTGATCTCTTTATCCCATCATCCGGTTAGAAGTGTATCCCCTTGATCAGGGTCGAGACGGCAACCTGATCGGCGGTGGCTTTGGATTTGTCGCCATCCTTGGGATCGGCAAAGGTGCGGAAGCTGGTGTTCATGATCACCTGGGCGACACGTGGTGCCAGGGCGTGAACCACCTGACCAAACACCCCGAGGCGAGTGGCCAGTCGCACATGCTTGTTGATGATGGTATCGCACACCAGATCGGCCGCCTCTTCCGGCGTCATCATAGGTACCTGCTCATAGACCTTGGTCGGCGCTACCATCGGCGTTTTCACCAGCGGCATATTGATGATGGAGAAGCTGACCCCCTTATCGGCAAACTCGGAGGCGGCGGTACGCACCCAGGCATCGAGGGCCGACTTGGAGGCAACATAGGCGGAGAAGCGCGGCGCATTGGTCAACACCCCGATGGAGGAGATGTTGATGATGTGCCCTTTTTTCTTCTCAATCATGGTGGGCAGCACCCCCATGATCACCTTGAGTGCGCCGAAGTAGTTGAGCTGCATGGTGCGCTCCAGATCGTGGAAGCGATCGAAGGAGTCCTCGATGGAGCGGCGGATGGAGCGGCCGGCATTGTTGACCAGAATATCGACTCCGCCGTGATCGGCCACGATGCGAGCGGTGATCTCCTCGGCCTGCGCCAGATTGGAGAGATCCCCCTGATAGATCTCGATGGTCAGCCCCAGCTCGGCAAACTCGGCTTTAGTCTCGGCAATCTTCTGCTCGTCGCGGGCGATGGTAACGACGTTGGCCCCCGCCCCCGCCAGCTTGCGTGCGGTTGCACGACCAATGCCGGAGGTGGCACCGGTCACCAGCACTACCTTGCCCTCTACCCGACCACGCAAGGAGCGATCGATGAAGAGTTCGGGATCGAGGTGACGCTCCCAGTAGTCCCACAGCCGCCAGGCGTAGCTGTGCAGCGGCGGCACTTCGATACCGGTCCCTTTCAGTACCCGCTGGGTTTCGCGACTGTCGAAACGGGTGGGATAGCTGATAAGGCGGAACACATCCTTGGGCAGACCCAGATCGGCGATGGCGGCATCGCGGATGCGGCGCACCGGCGCCATGGTCATCAGCATGGCGGTCAGGTGGCGGGGAATGAAATTAAAGAGAGAGGCGTTGATGCGGATCGCAGGCTCTGGCGCATGGGCGGCGCGGGAGAAGGTGCTCAGCATGTCGCCAACCCGCATCGGGTTGGGGTCGGTCAGGTGGAAGGTCTTGTTCTCCTCGCCCTCTTGATGGGCGATATGCACCATGGCATCGACCACGAAGTTGACCGGCACGATATTGATGCGCCCGCCCTCAACCCCGATGGCTGGCATCCAGGGCGGCAGCAGACGGCGCAGCTTCTGAATGGTCTTGAAGAAGTAGTAAGGGCCGTCGATCTTGTCCATCTCGCCGGTATTGGAGTCACCGACAACGATCCCCGGTCGATAGACTCGCCACGGAACTGTGCACTCGTTTCGCACAATCCCTTCCGCTTCGTGCTTGGTCTGGAAGTAAGGCATGTCGAGGTGTTCGGCCTCATCGAACATGTCCTCGCGAAACAGACCGTCAAACAGGCCCGCTGCAGCGATGGAGCTGCAGTGGTGGAACTGCCCCGCCCCCAGCCGCTCGGCAAGTTGAACTGCCTGACGGGTCCCTTCGGTGTTGACCTGCTGCTGGATCCCCGCCTTGGCGTTGAGATCATAGATGGCAGCCAGATGGAAGAAGTGGTCGATCTTGCCGATCAACTGCTCCTGCATCTCGACCGATACCCCCAGCAGCGGTTGTGTCATGTCGCCAAAAACCGGGACTGCGCGCGATTCATCCACATTCCAGAATGAGAACAGCTCTGGCAATTTCTCCTGATGAGAGGCGCGCATCAGAAAATAGACGGTACAGTCGGGATGCTGTTGGAATAACTTTTTGATCAATCGACGCCCGATAAAACCACTACCGCCAGTAATGAAATAGTTCATAAAGAGAATCCTGCTACTGATTAGGGTGTTACTAGGTTGTTAGATATATCACGATTCATATGGGAATCTGCAATTTGATTGTCGGTTCGTGAGCAAACCCTAATTTCGGTGGTGTGCCTGTTCCGTTATTAGGTAGAACCCTCTATTTTTTGTCCCTAGACTGAAGTCGAAAAATCAGTAATGCCACAACCCGATTGCAGTTTCGTTGTCGCCATTACATTTAACAGTCGTTATTCAAGGAGAAGATCATGGCTAAGAAATTGAAAGCGCTGGCAGGGTCAGTGACCGACAACCAACTCACCTCCACCATCAAGGAGTCCACCCAGCAGATCTGGTTGGCGGGTCTGGGTGCCTATGCCAAGGCGCAGGAAGAGGGTGGCAAGATCTTTGAAGCCCTGGTGCAGGAAGGGGAAGCATTGCAGGCCAAAACCCGTCAGAGCGCAGATGAGAAGATTGCCGCTGTGACCGACAAGACCGCCAATACCTGGGGTCGTCTGGAGCAGGTGTTTGAAGATCGCGTGGCCCGCGCTGTGGCCAGCCTCGGCATTCCGACCCGCAAGGATATCGACAAGCTCTCCAAGCGCATGGCCGAGCTGACCGATGTAGTCCAGCAACTGCTGGATGCGCAGGAAGAGGAAGCCCCTGCCGCTGAAGCCAAACCGGCTGCCGCCAAAAAGCCCGCTGCCCGCAAGCCTCCGGTAAAGAAGGCGCCGGTAGCCAAGGCTAAAGAGGCCGTGGTTGAGCAGGCCGCCGATCTCCTCTCCGCCGCTGAAGATGCGGTGAAAGAGGTGAAAGCCAAAGCAGAGAGCGTCCTGCCCTGATCCCTCGCGGTGACGGAAGGTGATTGATACCGGCCCATGCCCTGCGCTGGGCCGGTCTTGTCATGGTGAATGTCATGGATAGAGAGGCGACGCTATGAGTACCATCGCAATTGCCCTTGCTGGCGGCGGGCCGCTCGGCGGCATCTACGAGATCGGTGCCTGCGCAGCCCTCTCTGACAGCATCAACGGCCTGCGCCTTGACCATGCCGATATCTATGTCGGCGTCAGTTCGGGGGCCGTGGTGGCATCGGCGCTGGCCAACGGCATCTCGCCGGCTAAGCTGGTGCGGATCCTGCTCAGCGATGATTCGGGGGAGATGTTTGACCCGGCCACCTTGCTGCGCCCCGCCTTTCGTGAATATGCCGACCGCCTGACCTCGATCCCGCCACTGGCGTGGCAGAGCCTGACCTACTATCTGGCGGCGCCCTGGAAGCGCAGCCTGTTTGAATCGCTGCAGGGGCTCTCCAAGGCCATTCCGACCGGACTGTTCGACAACCGCGGGGTGGATCGCACCCTGACCCAGTTTTTCTCTCGTCCCGGCCGCAGCAACGATTTCCGCCAGTTGCGCAGTCGACTGTTTGTGGTAGCCACCGAACTCGACACCGGTCATCCGGTCGCCTTCGGCAGCTCGGGGCTCGATGATGTGCCCATCTCGGCGGCGGTACAGGCGTCAGCCGCCCTGCCCGGTCTCTTTCCGCCCTCCTTGATCAACGGTCGTTACTATGTGGACGGGGCGCTGATCAAGACTCTGCACGCTTCGGTAGCGCTGGAAGAGGGGGCGGATCTGGTGTTCTGCATCAATCCGCTGGTGCCCTATGATGCGGACATGGCCGCCGGTGCGCCGACCAATCTGGTGGACAGCGGTCTGCCGGTGGTGCTGGCCCAGACTTTTCGCGCCATCATCCACTCCCGCATGCATGTGGGGATGGATCGCTACAGACACCAATATCCCGACGCCGATGCCCTGCTGTTTGAGCCCTCTTCTGCCGATGGCGAGATGTTCTTCACCAATGTGTTCAGTTATCGGGATCGTCGTCGCCTCTGCGAGCACGCTTACCAGCATACCCGCCGCGATCTCTGGCAGCGCCGTGACGAGCTTGCGCCGGTGCTGGCCAAGCATGGCCTAGAGCTCAATCTGGCCGCGCTGGCCGATGAAGATCGCACCCTGCTGGCCCCCGGCATTGGCTCGGTCGCCGCCCTCGACAAGTCGCTGGAGCAGTTGCAGCACTGGCTTGCCAAACGCTATCGCCACGGCGTGCGCCGTTCATCACCAAAGGAGTAGCATGGATCGCAAACCCAAACGCCGTACCCGGGAGCGGATCCTGACCACTGCCCTCGCCTGCTTCAATCGACAAGGGGAACCCAGCGTCACCACCTCGGCCATTGCGGCCGAGATGGAGATCAGCCAGGGCAATCTCTACTACCACTTCCACAACAAGGAGGAGATCGTCAACGCCCTGTTCTGCGAATTTGAACAGCAGATGGATCGCCTGCTGGAGGCGGTCAGCACCCCGTCCGATGAGCCAGAAGATATCTGGCTCTTTCTCCACCTGATGTTTGAAGCCATCTGGCAGTACCGTTTCCTCTACTACGATATCGCGACCCTGATGAGTGGTTATCATCAGGTGGAACAGCGCTTTTCCGCCCTGCTGCGCCGCAAGGAGCAGACCGCCATCGCCATTTGCAACCATCTGCAAACGGTCGGGCTGATGGAGGGCACGGCGCAACAGATGCGCACGCTGGCGGCCAATGTGGCGCTGGTGGGCACATTCTGGATCTCTTACCAGCGGGCACTGCACCCCAAGGCGGATGCCGATATCGCCCTCGGCGTCTTTCAGGTGATGCAGCTGGTCGCACCCTATTTGCGGGCCGATGCCCGCGCTCATCTGGGCGCCCTCGCCCACCACTACACCGACAAGGTTTGATTCACATGCTACAGGGAGAACAAGCATGACCACTTCACAACTCGAATTTGTCACCTTCCCCTACGCGGATGCGGCCTATGACTATGCCGGCCAGAAGCTGGCGGACAACTGGGATCGCCTCCATCAGGGGGATGCCGAACCCTGGCCCGAGGATGAACAGGTACAGGATGCCTGGCGGGCCTATCATGCCGGGGATTTTGCCCGGGCCGTCGCCCTTGGCGAAGCGGCCGGTGAGGCGGGCCTCAATGTGGCGAACAAGGCACTGGTGATCCATGCCAGCTATCTGCTGGAAGACAAGTATGCCAAGCGCGCCGCCTTCGAGCGGGCGGCCAGCCATGCCGAGAAGCTGCAAAAACGCCAGCCTGACAATGCCAACGCCTGGTACTTCCACGCTCTGGCCCTCGGTCGCTACAGTCAGGTCATTTCCATCTCCAAGGCCCTCTCGCAAGGAATTGGCGACAAGATCAAGGCAAGCCTTGAGAAGACTCTGGAGCTGGCGCCAGATCACGCCGAGGCCCATATTGCCTTTGGCGCCTGGCACGCGGAGATCGTCGACAAGCTGGGGGCCATGATCGGCGGCCTCACCTATGGCGCCAAGAAGGAGGAGTCCGAGCGTCACTTCAAGGAGGCGCTGGCGCTGATCCCCGAATCGGCTATCGCCCGCATGGAGTACGCCAACGCTCAGGTGATGCTGCACGGCAAGAGCCGCCTGAAAGCTGCAGAAGCCCTCTATGCCGAAGCGGCCGAGTGCGAACCGATGGATGCCATGGAGCGCCTCGATGTGGAAGCGGCGCGGGAAGAGTTGGAGGATTAACCGCCACTCTTGCCACGGATAGATAACAAAACAAGAGGCCAACCCGCGGGTTGGCCTCTTTTATGATGGGGGCTGATCGGTTGGCTACGCCGCCATCAGTCTTTCAAATGCTCGCTCAACCGAGCAGCGCATCCAGTCCGTTGGGGTCAAACAACAGCTCCGGCTCCATCAGCACCAGCAACAGCAGTTGCTCGAACTCCACTGCAAACCGTTCGACCACCCGATCCGGATCCGGAACCAGCTTCTTGTCGGTGATAAGGCCCAGCTGCACCTTGTGATCGTAAGAGAGGATGGAGACGCCGACGCCGATATCCCCCGATTGCGGCACCCAGAACAGTGGTTGGCGTAGTTTTGCACCGGCCAGATAGAGGGTCTGCTGCGGGCCGGGTACATTGGTGATCACTGCACTGGCCTTGGCTGTGAGCAGCTCGACTGCCTGCTGCTGCACCGCATTGGGTGCCATGCCAAGGGCATGTAACAGGTTGAGCACCACCACGGGTTGCAGCGAGGTGCGCAGCGCCTGCATCCGGTCACGTACGGTATAGAGCCGCTGCAACGGGTGTTCAACATCCAGTGGCAAGTCCAGGGCCACCAGCCCGAAGCGGTTGCCAAGTGCCCCCTCATCGTCCGGTGCACGCATATTGACCGGCACCAGGGCGCGGATCTTGACCTTGTTGGCATCATCCCCCTTCTCCTGCAGGTAGTGGCGAAACGCCCCTGCGGTGGCGGCGATCAGCAGATCGTTGACCGAGCAGCCCAGTACCTTGCCCACAGCCTTGATATCCGGCAGATCAATTTGTTCCGACCAGGCCACCCGCTTGGTGCTGGTGGTCTTGCCACGCAGGCGGCAGGGAGAATCATCACCGAGGGTGGCGATATTGCACAGCTCGCTCGCCACATCCCGCCCGGTCTTGAGGTAATCCACCGCCTTGGTGGGATGGGTGACCACTTCGACATATTTGGACCAGAGGCTACCGGTCAGCTTGAGGCCGGCCCGCACCAGACGGCTGCCCTGGTGGCAATCCTCATCATCCTCGTCATCGTTGTCATCCAGTGGCTCCGGTGACGGTGGTCGCGGCGCCCCTTCCGGGGTGTTATCCATCATGGTCAGCATGGCCCGCACCAGCGAGAAGCCGTCGCCCATGGCGTGGTGAATGCGCACCACCAGCGCTTGCCCACCCAGCGACGTGTCGGTCAGGTGCATATCCCACAGGGGGCGCTGGTGGTTGAGCGGCGTCGAGGCGAGATCGGCCACCAGCTTCTCCAGCTCCAGCTTGCCCGCTTCACCCGGCAGGATCACACGCTTGAGGTGCTGATCGAGATCGAAATCGGGATCATGGCGCCAGTAGTAGGAGCCCCCCTCCAGCACGGCCCGCTGATGAAAGCGGGGTTGCACCGAAATGGTATGGCGCAATCCGGCCCGTAGACGCGCTTCATCAAGCTCCCCTTCAAACATCAGGACACCGATGATCTGCATCAGGTTGTTGGGTCTGTCCATGCGTAACCAGGCGGTATCGACGCAGGAGATAAATTCACTCAGTGGCATGGTTGTTTCCCTACAAAATGAATTTACCGAGACGGCAAATTGCTCCTGTCCTCATATCCGGATGAAGACTTGATGCAATAAGAATGACTTTAATGAGTGCCGACTCGAAAATATGAAATAAAGATGAAAGATTACTGGCAAATAGAATCAAGGCCTCGCCGGATAATAAATCTGACAAACCATATGGCTTGCCAACTTATTTCAAACAGCCATCGTTTACAGCTGGTTTATTTAAAACCAGTGCAACGAAGAGTTTCAAACACGTTTGGGGCAAGGTAAGCGATTGTCGACATAATCGAGGATCTCTTGCTCCAGTACGCTGCGTACCGGCAACAGCATCAAACCAAGATGCACTTCCAGTTCCAGGGTATCTTCGTCTAGGGTGAGAGTGCCATGTACCCCTGTGCCGCGAAAACGAAGCTCGGTCTCCTCTTCATCTGCCCATTCGCAATCGAGTTGATAGCTCTCGCTCATGTCCGCAGCGATGGCTTCGGCCGCGATCCGAGCGGCGGCCAATCCCAGCGGATGCTGACGGCTGATCTGGATGGTAGAGAGTGCGCTGCTGCCAGCGAGCGAGTTGAAGAACATGGTCGTTACTCTGGGTCATAAGTTAGTTATTGATATTAAACACATGTTCACAACAAATGAAAGGATGGTTCACATAAATGGGACTCACTTAACAGAGTCGAGAGGGATGCAGGCCATCAGCGGGACATGGCATTTATTCCCTCCCCCGTGCGCGCTACACTTGTCACGGAACGGTCAGCAAAAGCTGCTTGTTTTTCATTCACTTGTATCTTCGTATCACCCAATCCCCATCAATGGGCCCAAGGCCAGAGAGCTGTAGATGACGCATCAAGAACATGCCCACGACGACGATAGCACCCTGGGTCGGCTCTACCGCCAGCTCAAGCGGGTTGCAGCCTTGCGCGAGCAGATGCGTGCCCACCCGGAAGATCAGCAGGCTCGGGATCGGCTACGCCAGTGGCAGGCCGACCGGTTGGGGCGAACCCATCGTGATCTGCTGGAAAGTGACCGCTACGGCCCTGCCGCCGAGTTCTTCCTGACCGACCTCTATGGACCCGGGGATTGCGCCCGCCGCGATGCGGACGTGATGCGGGTGATGCCGACCGCCGAGCGGCTGTTACCTGAGTCCGGCCTCAAGGTGCTGGCCCAAGCGATCGAGCTCGACGCTCTCTCCGAAGAGCTGGACTACCTGATGGTGGTGGCGCTGCGGCGCATTGATGGCATTGATCCCATCACGCCGGACCATTACACCATCGCCTATCGTGCCGTGGGTGAACAGGCGCGCCGGGAACATCAGATTGCGCTGGTGAACGAGCTTGGCATGACGCTGGACAGGCTGGCGAGAAAACCGCTGCTGGGGGCGACCCTCAAGCTGGTGTCAGGTCCCGCCCATCTGGCGGGGCTTGGCGAGCTCTTCTCCTTTGTCGAGCGTGGTTATCAGGTGTGTCATCAGATGGGGCGTGCCAACGAGTTTCTCGAGACCATCGCCAGTCGCGAGACGGCCATCATGACGGCGCTCTTTAACGGCGACAGCCGTGTGCTGGGGTAAGGCTTATCGAGGGATAAGCCGCCAGAATAACAAAGCGGGCCGATGAGCCCGCTTTTCGTTTATCACTGTTTGCCGATATGTTGCCCAATACAAGACCGGTCAGATCACCAGCAGATCCATGAAGGCATGTACCGGGGTGGCGGCAAGGCGCGGCCCATCCTGACAGAGGGCCAGAATGTCGCTGACCCGTTTGGCCGGGAAGCGGGTGGCCAGATTGTGCTGGAATTTCTCCACCAGCAGCGGGATCCCCTCCTCCCGGCGACGGCGATGGCCGACCGGATACTCCACCTCCACCTTGGCGGTGTGAGTTCCGTCCTTGAAGAAGATCTGGATGGCGTTGGCAATGGAGCGCTTGTCCGCCTCCAGATATTCGCGGCTGTAACGCTTGCCCTCCTGCACCACCATCTTGCCGCGTAGCGCGTCGATGCGGGGATCGGCAGCAACATCGTCCTCGTAATCCTCGGCAATGAGGCGACCGAAGATAAGCGGCACCGCCACCATGTACTGCAGGCAGTGATCCCGATCGGCCGGGTTGTTGAGGGCGCCGACCTTGCTGATGATGCGAATAGCCGACTCATGGGTGGTGAGCTCGATACGGTCTATCTCGTCGAGCCTCCCCTTCACCTGCCCATGCAGCTTCATGGCGCACTCCACCGCGGTCTGGGCATGGAACTCGGCGGGATAGGAGATCTTGAACAGCACGTTCTCCATCACATAGCTGCCGTACCCCTGATGCAGGGCGAACTGATTGCCCTTGAACAGCACGTCGTAGAAACCCCATTTTGGCGCGCTCAGTACGCCTGGATAGCCCATCTCGCCGCTCATGGTGATAAGGGCTAGGCGCACCGCGCGAGAGGTGGCATCCCCCGCCGCCCAGCTCTTGCGCGACCCCGCATTGGGGGCATGGCGGTAGGTACGCAGGCTCTGACCATCGACCCAGGCCTGGGAGACCGCATCGATCACCTGATCGCGGGAGCCCCCCAGCATGTGAGTCACCACGGCGGTGCTGGCGACCTTGACCAGCACCACGTGATCGAGACCAACCCGGTTGAAGGAGTTCTCCAGTGCCAGCACACCCTGAATTTCGTGGGCTTTGACCATGGCTACAAGCACATCGGCCATGGTGAGCGGCGCCTTGCCCTCGGCCACGCGAGTACGGGAGAGCCAGTCGGCGGTGGCGAGAATACCGCCCAGATTGTCGGATGGGTGACCCCACTCGGCGGCCAGCCAGGTGTCGTTGTAATCGAGCCAGCGGATGATGGCGCCGATATCCCAGGCCGCCTTGACCGGATCGAGGCAAAGCTGGGTACCGGGCACCCGGGCACCATGGGGTACCAGTGTACCGGGTACGATGGGGCCAAGGTGTTTGGTGCACTCGGGGAAGCGCAGGGCCAGCAGGCCACAGCCGAGCGTATCCATCAGGCAGTAGCGGGCGATGTCGAGAGCCGCAGAGCTGGTAATGGGGTGGTTGCAGACATAATCGGCAATATCTACCAGTACCTGATCGGGCTCGGGTCTGTGGTTGACGTCGACGTTGGCGGACATCGTGATTTCCTTATCGTTGTTGTAGAGAGACAAAGTGACGGGGGGCCGGGCCGACATAATCGGCGCTCGGACGGATGATCCGGTTGTGCTCGCGCTGCTCCATCACGTGGGCGCACCAGCCGGTGACCCGCGAGCAGACGAAGATAGGCGTGAACAGCTTGGTCGGGATCCCCATGTAGTGATAGGCGCTGGCGTGGAAGAAGTCGGCGTTGGGAAAGAGCTCTTTCTCTTCCCACATCACCTTCTCCGCCTCGCAGGAGACGCGATAGAGGCGATCATCACCCACCGCCTCGGCAAGCTTGGCCGACCACTCCTTGATGATGACGTTGCGCGGATCAGAAGTGCGGTAGATGGCGTGGCCAAAGCCCATGATCTTCTCCTTGGCCGCCAGCTTGGCCAGCAGTTCGCGCCTTGCCTGCGCCTCGTCTTGCCAATCTTCAATCATCGCCATGGCCGCCTCGTTGGCACCGCCGTGGAGCGGGCCACGCAAGGTGCCGATGGCGGCGGTGATACAGGAGAACATGTCAGAGAGCGTCGAGGCGCAAACCCGCGCCGCAAAGGTGGAGGCGTTGAACTCATGCTCGGCGTAGAGGATGAGGGAGACATGCATCACCCGACGCTCCAGCTCGCTCGGCGCTTTCTGGTGCAGCAGCGCGAGGAAATGGCCACCGATACACTCTTCATCGGTATCTAGGGCGATGCGAACGCCCTCGTGACTGAACTTGTACCAGTAGATCAGAATGCCCGGAAAGGCGGCCAGCAGCCGATCCGCCACTTCATGCTCATGCTCGAAACCATCTTCCGGCTCCAGATCGCCGAGCATGGAGCAGCCAGTGCGCAGCACATCCATGGGATGGGCATCGGCGGGAATGCGCTCCAGTACCTCCAGCAGCGGCAGGGGCAAGGTGCGCAGGCGACGCAGTTCGCGCTTGTAGGCGTCAAGCTGCTGCTCACCGGGCAATTCCCCCTTGAGCAGCAGATAGGCGACCTCCTCGAACTGAGCGCTGTCGGCCAGCTCCTTGATGTCATAGCCGCGATAGGTAAGACCAGTGCCGCTCTTGCCTACTGTGCAGATACTGGTCTCCCCTGCGCTTTGACCGCGCAGACCGGCCCCGCCCAACGGTTTTTGCTGTCCCATAAGCTGCCTCCTATTCCTTGGCTGTAAACAGACGATCCAGTGTCTGCTCGTAGTGGTGATATCCGAGGAAGTCGTAGAGCGACTCCCGGGTCTGCATGGTCTCCACGACGGCCCGTTGATGGCCATCCTGGCGAATATGGTGATAGACGTTGAGGGCGGCCTGATTGGCTGCGCGGTTGGCACTTAAGGGGTAGAGCACCATGTCGACCCCGTAGGCGGCCAGTTGCTCTTTGTCAAACAGCTCGGTTTTGCCGAACTCGGTCATGTTGGCGAGGATCGGCACTTTGGCCGCCAGCTTGAACTGGTCGTACTGGGCAAGCTCGGTCACCGCTTCGGCGAAGATCATGTCGGCACCGGCGGCCACATAGGCAGCGGTGCGTTCAAGAGCAGACTCCATCCCCTCCACCGCCAGTGCATCGGTGCGGGCCATAATGACGAACTCGCTATTCTCGCGGGCATCCACTGCTGCCTTGATGCGATCGCACATCTCCTCCAGCGTGACCACCGCCTTGTTGGGACGGTGGCCGCAGCGCTTTTGGGCCACCTGATCTTCCATATGGACGGCGGCAACCCCGGCTCGCTCGAACGCGCGAATGGTGCGGGCGATATTGAATGCCCCGCCCCAGCCGGTATCGATATCGACCAACAGCGGCACACGGGTCGCAGCAGTTATCCGTTCGGCATCGATCAGCACGTCGTTGAGGGAGGTCATACCGAGATCCGGCAAGCCGTAGGAGGCATTGGCCACTCCGGCACCTGAAAGATAAATAGCTTGAAAACCGCTGCGCTCGGCCATCAGCGCCATATAGGCATTGATGGTGCCGACGATCTGCAGGGGATGTTCATTGGCAAGGGCGGTGCGAAAGCGCAGGCCTGCCGAGGGGGACAAACTGGACATCATGACTCCTTTCACCTGTCTAGTCTGGCTATCTAATATCACGTTTACGTTAACGTCAACTATACTTTCGTAACATTCTGGCCGCAGGCAAGACAGGAAACCGGTTTTAGGGTAAATTTCACCAATTCCTTCAACAGGTTGAATTGTATGATGGAGCCCGGTTCCGTAATTGTCTGTCCGGCGTGCGACTTGCTGATCCAGCGCAAAGCACTGCCGCTGCGTCGCCATGCCCACTGCCCGCGATGTCATCAACATCTCTATGGCCGTTATGCCTTTCGTCCCTCCCAGTTGATGGCCCTGACCATCACCGGATTTCTGCTGCTGCCCTCCGCCTTTTTTGAACCGCTGATCTATCTGCGGCTGGCTGGGGTCAATACCGACGCCGACCTGCTGCGCGGTATTCTGGTGCTGTTTGGCGAGGGAGAATGGTGGGTGGCCAGCCTGGTGCTCTGGTGCGCCGTGTTGGCGCCAGTGGGATTATTGGCGGGGATCTTTGTGCTGGCTTCGGGTCTGGCCAAACGTTGGCACATTCTTCCCGTCACTTTGAAGCTGGTCGAGGTGTTTCGCCACTGGGCCATGCTGGAGGTCTATATCGTCAGCCTGCTGGTTGCCCTGTTCAAACTGATCGACATCGCCGATGTGCGCCTCGGTGGCGGGTTGCTCAGCCTCGGTATTTTGATGCTGCTCAACATGACCCTGCTGATCCTGTTTGACCCCGCCCCCTACTGGGCGCGGATCCCGTTAAAGGAGCCGGAACATGACCAGCGCCCGTGAGATGGGACTCTGCCGCTGCCATACCTGCGGTCTGCTGGTGCGCTATCAAGCCGGGGCAGTCTGCCCCCGTTGCAGCAGCAAATTGCAGGTGCGCATCCCCCGCTCCCTCGCCTGGTCGTGGGGCTTGCTGGCGCTCGCCACCTTCATGTTGTTGCCTGCCAATCTGTTGCCCATTACCCATTTCTACAACAAGGGGTTACTGCAGTCAGATACCATCTTCAGCGGTATCATGATGCTCTATCGCAGCAAAATGAGCGGGATTGCCACCATAGTCCTCACCGCCAGCATACTGGTACCCGTGGGCAAGATATTGGGGCTGGGCTGGATCTGCTGGCAGTTGCAGCGGGCCAAACCGGTGCGGCGCAAGCGCCAACTGGTGATGTATCGGGTGATCGATTTTATCGGTCGCTGGTCGATGCTGGACTTGTTCGTGATTTCGCTGATGGTGGCACTGGTCGATCGGGGTGTGCTGCTGAGTGTCCGCGCAGGCCCGGGGGCCACCGCCTTTGCCGGTGTGGTGGTGCTGACCATGATGTCGGCCCGCATGCTCGATACCCGTTTACTGTGGGACAAGGCGGCCCGTTAATGATTTCTCTGTTTTTGTCTGATGCGCTGTTTAATCCAGCCAATAAGGAGTCACTATGATCGGGGCTGAACCCGTCATCGAAAAGCGCCGCTGGTTATCGCCGGTCTGGCTGTTACCCCTGATAGCCCTGCTGCTGGCAGGTGGCTTTCTCTATCAGCAGGTATTGAGCCGTGGCCAGCTTATCCAGATCAACTTCGCCCAGGGCAACGGCATCTTGCCGGGTAAAACCCAGGTTCGTTATCAGGGGGTGGCCATCGGCGTGGTGCAAGAGCTGGAGCTGGCTGAAGATGGCCGCAAGATTGCGGTGATGGCCAAGATTGACAGCCGTGCCAGACCGCTGATCCGCAAGGGATCCGACTTCTGGCTGGTGAGCCCCAAGGCGTCGCTCACCGAGATCTCCGGCCTTGATACCCTGGTCTCCGGCAACTACATAAACCTGCAACCGGGGCGTGAAAGCAATCCGCTGGAGGAGACCTTCGATGCACTGGAGGGCCCTCCTCCCGGCTATCAGGCTCAGGGTCGCATGCTGCACCTGACCGCCGATTCGCTGGGGTCGGTGGGGATTGGCGCCAAGCTCTATTTCCGCGGTATCGAGGTGGGCAGCGTCATCAATACGCGCCTGGGTCAGGACAACCAGAACGTCATTCTGGATCTGGTGATCGAGCCGCGTTTCGAACATCTGGTCAAAGCCGATACCCGCTTCTGGAACATCAGTGGCATCAAGGGCTCCTTCAGTCTGGCTGGCGTCAGCGTGGAGACCGGCAGCCTCACCTCCATTCTGAGCGGCGGCATTGCCTTTGACTCGCCCAAAGATTCACCGGAGCCGGAGAAGGGACAGACTTTCGTCCTCTATAAAGGGCTGGCGGAAGCAGCGCGCGGTGCGCGTATCGACATTGCGGCTGGTGATCTCCCGGTCAAGGAGGGGATGCCCATCCTCTATGAGGGGATCGAGATCGGTCGTATCGACCCCATTCGCCTCACCGACAAAGGCCGTGTGGTCACAGCGCTGATCAACCCGGAGCAGGCTTATCGCATTACCGACAAGAGTCAACTGGTGTGGGAGAGCGTCTCCCTCTCCGCGACCGGCGTGCAGCATGCAGATCGCCTGCTCTCCGGCCCGGCCATTCGCCTCGACTATGTAGCGGGCAAACCGGTACAGAAGATGACCCTGACCGATCGCGCGCCCCAGAGCGGCACCAAGGTGACGCTGCAGGCTGACGATCTGGCGGGGCTCAATCAGGATGCACCTGTCTGGTACAAGGGATTGCAGGTGGGCCGTATCAGCCAGCTCACCCTGGATGCGCGCGGCAATGCCAGCGTCGAGCTGGTGATGGCGCCGAACTATGGTCATCTGCTCAACCGTGCCCGCTTCTATCGCGCCACCCCGTTGCAGATCGATGCCGATCTGAGCGGCATCAAAGTAGAAACCAGTCCGGCCAGTGCCTGGTTGGGGGGCGGGATCAAGCTGGTACAAGCCAGCAGTGGCGAGCGGATTAACCGTCTCTACCCGAGTCAGGAGCTGGCACTGCTCGGCACCCGTAATGCCAAGCCCCAGCGCTGGTTGCTCAAGGCAGATCAGGCCGATGGCATCGGCATTGGATCGCCTGTGCTCTATCTGGGGCTGGAAGCGGGCAAGGTCAAGCAGCTGCGCGCCGCCAAAGAGGGGGTCGAGATCGAGCTAGAAATTGATGGCGTCTATGCTCCCCTCCTCGCCCAGCAACCCCAGTTTTGGAAAAAACCGGCCATCGACACCAAGGTGCGGGTCGATGGGGTGCAGGTCAAGGTGGGCAACCTCGGTACCCTGCTGCGCGGCGCCATCGAGTTCGACTGGCTGGCCAATGGCCGCAGCAGCCATCAACTGTTCGATTCCAGGGAGCAAGCCAAGGCCAAGGTGCGCCAGCTGTCACTGGTAGCAGATAGCAATCCGGGGCTCGGGATTGGCAGCCCGATCCGCTATCGTGGGGTCGATATCGGCAAAATTGAAGAGATCGAGTTGGAGCCGTCTCTGGGTCAGGTGATCTTCAAGGCCGAACTCGATGGCCACTATGCCGAGCGTTTCCTGCAGTCCGGCGCCCGCTTTACTCTGGTGCAGGCCAAGCTGGGGCTGGGCGGTGTCGCTCACCTCGATACCCTGATCAAGGGGGCGTTTGTAGAAGCACAACCCGGTAAAGGCGCTGGCAAAGATCGTTTCCCTTTGAGTCAGACCGGTCCTCTGGGTCTGGCCCTGACCCTCAAGAGCCCCTCCGTCAATGGCCTGAGCGTCGGTAGCCCGCTGCTGTTTCGCAAGATGGTGGTGGGCAGTGTCACCAAGGTGGCGCTGACTCGGGATGGTAGCGAGGTGGTGATCGACGTTAACGTCGATCAGGAGTATGCCCATTTGGTGCGGGCCAACTCCCGTTTCTGGAATGTCTCCGGGGTCAAGGCGGATATCGGCCTGACTGGCGGCACCATCGAAGTGGAGACGGTGCAGAGTCTGTTGGCCGGCGGCATTGCTTTCAATACGCCGGAGAGAGAAATGGGGTCAACCGTCAGAGCGGGCCACAGCTATCCGCTCTACGGCAAGGCCGAGAAAGAGTGGTTGGAGTGGAGCCCGCGCATCCAGCCCTGATCTCTTCACTTTGTATCTCATCCAAGCCCGGCACAGTGCCGGGCTTTTTTATATTCCGGTGCTTGTTGATAGGGTTCAGATTCAGAATATTCTTAGCCTTGTGGTAGGATATCGCCCCTCTTTTTCGGTCAACGAGACGGCACAGTGCACGACAACACCTTCCTTCCCGATTACTTTTTACGCCACATTGCGGCCATCATGCCGGCCCATCTCTCGATGGATGAGTTTGTGGCCAGTTGTCGACGTCCGCTGCGCCGCAGCATTCGGGTCAACACCTTGAAGATCGCCGTCTCGGATTTCGTCGCCCTGATGGAGCCACTGGGTTGGCAGCTTGACCCTGTCCCCTGGTGTGATACCGGCTTCTGGCTCACCCGCAGCGATGAAACTGTCCCACTTGGCAACACCGCCGAGCACTTGAGCGGGCTCTTCTACATTCAGGAAGCGAGCTCCATGCTGCCGGTGACGGCACTCTTTGCCAGCGACAAGATCAAAGCGGATGGCATGTTGCTGGATGCGGCGGCGGCCCCCGGCTCCAAGACCACCCAGATAGCCGCCTTGATGAACAATCAGGGGATGTTGGTTGCCAACGAGTTTTCCAGCAGCCGGTTGAAAGTGCTCAGCGCCAATATCCAGCGCTGCGGTGTGACCAATGTGGGCATGACCCATTTTGATGCCAAGGTATTTGGCCAGTGGTTGCCGGAGACCTTCGATGCCATCCTGCTCGATGCCCCCTGCTCCGGTGAAGGGACGGTGCGCAAGGATGAAGATGCGCTGCGCAACTGGAGCATCGAGAGCATCGACGAGATTGCGGCGGTGCAACAAGGATTACTGGAGAGCGCCTTCCATGCTTTGAAACCGGGTGGCGTACTGGTCTACTCCACCTGTACCTTGAGTGAGCAGGAGAATCAGGCTGTCTGCCAATCCCTGCTGGACAAGTTTGGCGATGCCTTGAGTTTTGACTCGTTGGCTGACCTGTTCCCTCATGCAGAGCAAGCTTGTACATCCGAAGGATACCTGCACGTTTGGCCCCAAATCTTCGACAGTGAAGGCTTTTTCGTCGCCAGATTGCGCAAGCATCACTCGGTGCCCAACACCATGTTCAAGCCGGGCAAGCTGGGTAAATTCCCTTTTGCGCCGCTTCCTGCCAAAGAGGCGGAACCCATATTGCGCGAGATCGAAGCCAACTTCGGGGTGGCACCGCAGGGTCAGCTGTTTGGCCGCAATGACGAGATCTGGCTCTTCCCCCAGCGGTTTGATCAGGTGCAGGGCAAGTTGCGTTTCGATCGCATCGGCATCAAGTTGGCCGAAACCTTCAAGAAAGGTTATCGCCTCACTCATGAGTGGGCACTGGCCTATGGCGATAAAGCGAGCAAGGGCGTGGTCGAGCTGGATAGCGCCAATGCGCGGGAATTCATGATGGGACGGGACGTCTGGCCAGAGCAGGATGCTGGCGCTGGCGAGGTGATCGTCCGCTATCAGGGGCATACCCTGGGCATGGGGAAATGGGTGGGGAGTCGGGTCAAGAATGCCCTCCCCCGTGAGTTGGTGCGTGACAACAATCTGTTCAATGCGTAGTGGGCCTTTCGGTGCATCAGCACTTGAACGAGTCTGAAATACCCACACTCTGGTTGAACTTTTCTTCGGATCTTGAAAAGCCTTGAGCCTTGTCTAAGCTTAAGGCAATCCGAACACCAGTTAGCGCACGGCTCTGCAAGGAGCCAATTCCCCTATGCCAGGTACAAGGAATTCGTACCTGGCTTTTTTTATCTCTTCACGTATCGCTGTTACTTCACTTTTGTGTCTATCCAACAGTCTCTTCGACCTGTATGGCGACTCTGTTTTCAAACGGAGGTTCTCTACCCAGCTCATGTTGGTAGAGCAGATCGATCGCCTGCTCGATAAGTGATGCCTGACTGTCTTCGAGATGAAGACCCAGAGCGGCCAATCGCTCTGCGTGGCGATTGCTGATCCAGCATTGCAGCCGGGTATGGGTCTCCTGCTTGCGTTTTACATGTTGGCGCTGCCGCTCGGCATTGTTTTGGGGACCCGCCTCTTGCACTTCACGCCCTGTCATTTCTTGGCTCATATGTCCTTGCGATGTTCCATTTCCGGGTTTGTTATCTCTCATGACATGCCATTATAAATTGGAAGGTGGCCCTTCCCTCTTGGGCTGTTGGCTTGCGAGACAAATATATCATCAGATCAACAAGATATCATTTAACATAAAAAATGAAGTGACGCAGTTATGTCAAAGCAAACCATCTAGGGCATGATCGGAGAACTTATGGGCGTCATCGAAGTACTCCTGCAGGGTTCGCATATCCTTGTGGCGCGTTACCTCGATGATCTTGTTCATCGGCTTGCCGGCAGTCACCGCCGAGGTGATAAATCCGCGCCGCAGGCTATGACCACTGACATAAAGATCGTCAATGGTTTGGCCGGTTCGGCGCTTGATCATCAGATTGATGCCCTGGGGGCCGAGTGGTTCGGCCATCAATTGGCCCCAGCGGTTCATGCGCCGAAATAGCGGCCCCTCGCTGATCCGGCTTTTGTGTAGCCACTTTTGCAGTGCCGACACAGGACAATATTGCTTGCCCGGGATCAGGGCTATCTCGGTTTCATGCAGCTGATGCTTGCTCGGTTTGAGGCGAAGGCGGATCCCCTGCCCCACAAAATCGAGATCGCTCACCTCAATTCGGGCTGCTTCCGAGCGGCGCAAGGCGCCACTGAACATCAAGAGCAGCAGGGTGTGATCACGCAAGCCAGCCAGATCACCGGTGTCGATGCCATCCAGCACCTGGGTCAATGGTTGCAGCGTCAGGGCGCCGGTTTTGCGCTTGCGGTTATCCCCCAACCTGACAATACCGCGCATCATCTCCTTGATTTCGGGATGTTCGGTGGGCATGGGGTGAATGCCTTTCTGCTTGAAGGCATAACGGATCCCGGCAAGCCGTCTCACCAAGGTTGCCGGTTTACGAGGTTCACCATTGCGCAGCTTCCCTTTTCCCTCCTCTTTATCCAGCCATACCCAGTCGGCCAATACGCCGTCAGCCTGATCAGCGAGAAAGTTCATGATGTCGTGATGGGTCGTTTGCAGCGGATCAAGCCCGTGTAATTGGCACCAGAAGACAAAAATACGGGTATCCGCCTGATAGGCATTGAGGGTGGAATCCGCTTTTGCACTGCGCAAAAAGCGGCGTGCCCGACTATTTAACTGCGCATCGAAAACAGTCTGCAGTGACTGATGAGACGGATTGGACAAGGTTGGATATGCCACGGAACTCTATGATTCATATGAAGTTTGATAGGATCTTACAGGATCCTTCCCATACATCAAGTATCGATAATGAATATTATCGATACTTAGAACATCTTGTTTTAATACCCTTTGACCACGCTGAATAAAGGAAACATAGGAATATCATTCAACCCAGTTTGGCAGAAACGAAAAAGTAAAATTGGCAGGAAGAAGTGAGAGATAACGTAGCTCGGCGTTGATATTCACGTGGGTAATCAGCTTGGTATTTGAAATATAAAAAGCCCCGAATAGCGGGGCTTGGGGATTATTTTTTCGCCAGCTTGAATAGTTCAAAGAAATTCCAGCTGGTGGCTTCTGCCAATTCATTAAGCGGAATATGACGCAGATCGGCAATAAACTGCGCAACGTCTCGCACAAAGGCGGGTTCGTTCTCCCTCCCCCGATGCGGCACGGGGGCAAGATAGGGCGAGTCGGTTTCGACCAGCAATCTGTCGAGGGGAAGTACCTTGACCACCTCTTGCAGTGCAGACGCATTTTTGAAGGTGGCGATCCCGGAGATGGAGATATAGAACCCCATCGCCATCGCGGCTTGCGCCATCTCGAGAGACTCGGTGAAACAGTGCAGCACACCGCCAACCTGATCAGCGCCCTCTTCACGCATGATCTGCAAGGTATCTTGTTGAGCATCGCGAGTGTGGATGATCAGCGGCTTGTTCAGCGCGCGAGCAACCCGGATATGTTCGCGGAAAGAGGCTTGCTGAACTTCCTTATTCTCGGGCGAGTAAAAGTAATCGAGACCGGTCTCACCGATGGCCACCACACGTGGATCGGCAGCTTGCTTGAGCAGCAACTCGGCATCGACACCGGGTTCCTGATTGAGCGGATGTACCCCGCAAGAGGCAAACACCTGGGGATAGGGAGCGATCGCCTCGAGCATGGTCGGGAACTGTGCCTGAGTCACACTGACACAGAGAAAATATCCCACGTCCAGTTTCGCGGCCTTGGCAAGTACATCGGCCATGCTGGTCTGCTTGCTGCCATAGCTGAGGCGATCGAGATGACAGTGGGAATCAACGAGTAACATATACAACCTTTCTGCTTGTCGGTACTTATAACCAGCGACTGAGCCAGTTCATCAAATGGATGGTGGGATTGGAGAGCTGCCCCGGCTGGCAAGCGGCCTTGAGGGCAACCAGACCTTGTTCTGCTTCCAGCAATTTTTCGCTGGAGTGCTGCTCCGCCAACCGCTGACTCAAGATTGCCAGATCCGGCATTGCCAGCTGATGGTGACCACATCCGGCCTGGGTTTTCAGGGCATCGCACAAAAAGAGCTGCAACCAGTGCAACCTGACCTGCGTCTCCTGACCAAGCTGGCTGCACAGTGCTGTCGCCTTGACCGGACTTTGACTCAGGGCGACAAACTGTTCCAGCAATTCCCGGCGAGTCCCGTCCTGTTGCTGCTCGATATAGTCGAGTACCCGCAGCGGGGCCCCCTGACAGATCCGCACCTGAGCCAGAGTGGCCTGATGGCCCTGCTCGGCCAACCAGCGTACTGTTTCCCCTTCCGCAGGCAATTGACAGACATGTTTGTGACAGCGACTAAGAATGGTGGGAAGCAACCGGGAAACCTGGGAAGCGATCAGCAACAGCAAGCTGTCGCCGGCCGGCTCTTCCAGGGTTTTCAGCAGGGCATTGGCTGCCGATTCGGTCATCCGTTCCGCATCAGGAATGATCACCACCTTGCCACGGCCGAGCTGGGCAGAGCCCTGCAGCCGGGTGCAGATCTCGCGAATGGCCTCGACCCCGATGGTCTTGCTGTCGCGAGTTATGGTGCCGAGATCCGGGTGGTTGCCCTTGTCAAACAGTTGGCAAGAGTGGCACTGACCGCACGGCTCTCCGCGATCCGGTTGCTGGCAAAGGTGCAAACGCGCCAGCCGCTCGGCAAGTTGTTCCTTGCCAAGACCGGGATCGCCCAGCAACAACCAGGCGTGGCCGAGACGACCGGACTGGGCCGTCTGGCTCAGGGCATGCCAGTCAGGGATCAGCCAGGGATACATAGCGGTTCGTTCGACAGATAGTGATCCAATACACACTCGATGGCAGCTTTGACCTGTTCCGGCGTTTGCGCCGCATCGATCACCACAATGGAATCATCCGTGGCGGCCAGTTCGAGATAACGAGTTCGGGTACGCTCGAAGAAGCTCAGTTGCTCCAGTTCGATGCGATCCAGCTCGCCGCGATGGCGAGCACGCTGCAAGCCAAGGGCAGGATCGATATCGAGATAGAGGGTGAGATCCGGCTTGAAATTGCCAAGCACCGCCTGCTTGATGGCACCGATAAGCTGGGCATCGATACCACGGCCGCCACCCTGATAGGCCTGGGAGGAGAGATCGTGGCGATCCCCCACCACCCAGACACCGTCGGCCAGTGCGGGTTTGATGCGGGTCTCCACCAGTTGTACCCGGGAGGCATACATCAGCAGCAATTCCGCCTCGATGGTGAGGCGCTCGTCGTGCACCTCTTTGACGATGGCCCGCATCCGCTCGGCCAACGGCGTACCACCCGGCTCGCGGGTGCACTCGATCCGGTTGATGCCGTGGCGCTGCAGATAGTCGGTCACATAACGAACAGCCGAGCTCTTCCCTGCCCCTTCCAATCCTTCGATCACAATAAATTTAGACATTAGGGTTTCTTCAATATGTATTCGCGAACCGCCCGATTGTGTTCATCGAGGGTCTTGGAGAAATAGTGGGCACCGCCCCCCTTGGCGACAAAGTAGAGATAGTCGGTCGATTTGGGGTTGAGCGCTGCTTCGATGGAGGCCTTGCCCGGCATGGCGATGGGCGTGGGCGGCAGACCGTCGATCACATAAGTGTTGTAGGGATTCTTGTCGGTCAGATCACTGCGGCGAATGTTGCCGTCGTAGCGATCCTTCACCCCGTAAATGACGGTGGGATCGGTTTGCAACTTCATGCCCAGACGCAGACGGTTGACGAATACGGAGGCGATCTGCGCCCGCTCGTCCGGCTGGCCAGTCTCTTTCTCGATGATGGAAGCCATGATCAACGCCTCATAGGGCGTTTTGTAAGGCAGGTTGGCCTGACGTTTCTCCCAGCTCTGCTGCAGGAAAGTCTCCATATCCTGATGGGCGCGACGCAGGATCGAGAGATCGCTGGCATGGGTGGTATAAGCGTAGGTTTCCGGCAGGAACCACCCCTCCAGCTTGCCATTCTCGATGCCGAGCTCCTGCGCCAAGTCGGCTTCGGATTGCTCAACAGTCAATCGCTCAAGGTATGGGGCGCTGGAGAGCTGCTTCTGCCAATCCTCGAAACGGGAACCTTCGACGAAGGTGAGGCTGAAGTGAAACTCCTTACCCGATGCGAACAGAGAGAGGGTCTCCTTGAGGGGGGCACCTTCCTTGATTTCGTAGGTGCCCGATTTGATGGCCACCAGTTCGGGATGGCTACGCAGCCAGAGCCGCACCGCCCAGGGGCTGGTTTCCCCCTCACCCAGTTCGGCGATCAGGCGCGCCGCATGGGCGCCCTTCTCCACCGTAAAGAGCCGGGTCGGCCCCTTGTTGGTGAGCGTCTCTACCTGTTGCCATTTGTAATGTACATAGCCCCCGGCAGCGGCAACCGTCAGTGCCGCCCCCGCGAGCAGGGTGTAAAGCCGATTAAACTTCAATGACCAAACGCTCCTGTAAACGGCGACTCAATACCGCTGGGGGATAATGAATATCCTCGATGCCATTGACCGGCACGACCCCCATCAGGGTATTGGTGAGCCACACCTCTTCCGCCTGCCATAGTGACTCCAGCGGAGCCTCTACCACACGCAACTCAATACTCATCTGTTTCAACATCGCCATCACCTGGCGACGCATGATGCCATCGACACCACCGCGGGCGAGATCGGGCGTAAACACCGTCTTGCCCCGACGCCAAAACAGATTGGCACTGACCCCTTCAATCAGAAAACCGCGACTGTTAAGCACTATCCCTTCGACTGCATTTCGGCTGACAAGTTCGCTTTTCAGCAATACCTGCTCCAGACGATTCAAGGTTTTAAGCCCGGCCAGCATAGGCGCATCACCGATCCGCTGGTGGCACACCACCATCTCGATCCCCTCCTGTTGCCACTGGCCATAGTGAGTGGGAAATGGCGCCAGACTAACTATCCGGGTCGTGTGCTGACATCCGCTGCCGTCATAGCCCCGCCCCCCCTCGCCGCGGGTCAGGATCACCTTGGCCACGCATTGTGGCTGGTCGGCCACCATCTCTTCAACCTCCCGAGTCAGGAGATCCCAGTCCGGTTCAACCAATCCCAGCCGGTTGTTGGCCAGCTGCAACCGTGCCAGATGGGCAGGCCACTGCAACACGCGACCCTCCCTGACCGCCATGGTGGTGAAATGACCGTCACCATAAACCAGCCCCCGATCATGGGCCGAGATGGTATCAAGCTTCATGCCATTGATAAGCAAAGGGATCCCTCCGATAAAAAAGGCCCGATACCGGCAGTATCGGGCCTGTGTCTTTGCCCTGCGGCAAATTATACGCGTTTGAAGATCAGTGAGCCATTGGTGCCGCCAAAACCAAATGAGTTGGAAAGGGCGTACTCGAAGCTGCCAGGCTTGGCCACATGGGGCACCAGATCCAGGTCACACTCATCATCCGGGTTGTCCAGGTTGATGGTGGGCGGAGCCACCTGATCACGCAGGGCCAACACAGTGATGATCGCCTCGATGGCACCGGCGGCGCCCAACAGGTGACCGGTCATGGACTTGGTGGAGCTGACCATCAGGGATTTGGCGTGCTCACCAAACACCGACTTCATGCCACGCAGTTCAGCCACATCACCCAGCGGGGTGGAGGTGCCGTGCGCGTTGATGTAACCAATCTGCTCGGGGGCAATGCCGGCATCCTTGATAGCATTTTTCATGGCGCGAGCACCACCGTTGCCATCTGCAGGAGGCGCAGTCATGTGGTACGCGTCACCGCTCATGCCAAAACCGACCAGCTCGGCATAGATCTTGGCGCCACGGGCCTTGGCGTGTTCGTACTCTTCCAGCACCAGTACACCGGCACCGTCACCCAGCACAAAACCGTCGCGATCCTTATCCCACGGACGGCTCGCTTTTTGCGGCTCGTCGTTGCGGTTGGAGAGTGCCTTGGCGGCAGCAAAACCACCCATCCCCATCGCGGTGGAGGCTTTCTCGGCACCACCGGCGACCATCACATCGGCATCACCGTAAGCGATCATCCGGCCAGCCATGCCGATGGCATGGGTACCAGTGGTACAGGCGGTGGTCACGGCGATGTTCGGCCCTTGCAGACCTTTCATGATTGAGAGATGACCGGACACCATATTGATGATGGTGGACGGAACGAAGAAGGGACTGATCTTGCGCGGGCCACCGTTGACCAAGCTTTCGTGGTTCTGTTCAATCAGACCCAGACCGCCGATACCGGAGCCAATCGCCACGCCGACACGTTCGGCATTCTCTTCATTGATGGTCAGGCCGGAATCATCCAGCGCCTGCATACCGGCCGCGATGCCGTATTGAATGAAGAGATCCATCTTGCGAGCGTCTTTACGGTTGATACCGTACTGCTCGGGATCGAAATCCTTGACCAGACCTGCGAAGCGGGTTGCAAACTCGCTGGCATCAAAGTGTTCGATAAGGGAAATGCCGCTCTGCCCGTTGAGCAGTGCTTGCCAGCTGGATTCGGCAGTGTTACCCACCGGGGAAAGCATCCCCAAGCCGGTCACCACGACTCTGCGTTTTGACACTGAGGTAGTCTCCGAGAGGTGTTTTGAAAAGGAACAAATACAAAAGAAGCGGCCCTTGGGCCGCTTCTTTCAGAACAGGAACTTATTCCTGATTAGCGGTGATGTAGTCGATAGCCGCTTGAACAGTGGTGATCTTCTCGGCTTCTTCATCAGGAATTTCGGTATCGAATTCTTCTTCCAGCGCCATTACCAGTTCAACGGTATCCAAAGAGTCAGCGCCCAGGTCGTCGACGAAGGAGGCAGCGTTCTTAACGTCTTCCTCTTTAACACCCAGTTGTTCGATGATGATTTTCTTTACGCGTTCTTCGATGTTGCTCATGACCTGAATTTTCCTTTAAAAATACGCTATTTGCGTCTGGTTGGGGTAGTTTATTCAATTGACGTGAGTTTGCAAGTAGCTTGCCGCTGGTCAAACCACGAAATGTGCCAAACTTCGGCGTACTATCGCAAATTTGAACAGATCTTACGACAAATTGATTACACCATGTACATCCCGCCATTAACATGCAGGGTTTCGCCGGTGATATAGGCTGCTTCATCAGAAGCCAAGAATACCACAGCTGCGGCAATTTCTTTTGGATCACCCAAACGGGCGGCAGGCACCTGACTCATGATGCCGGCACGTTGATCGTCATTCAGGGCACGGGTCATGTCGGTTTCGATGAAACCGGGAGCAACCGCGTTCACTGTGATACCACGGGATGCCACTTCCCGCGCCAACGATTTGGTAAAACCAACCAGACCGGCCTTGGCGGCAGCATAGTTGACCTGACCGGCATTGCCCATGGTTCCCACCACGGAGCCAATGCTGATGATGCGACCGTGACGTTTCTTCATCATGGCACGCAACACCGGTTTGCTCAGACGGTAAAGCGAGGTCAGATTGGTATCGATGATCTCGTTCCACTCGTCATCTTTCATCCGCATCAACAGGTTGTCACGGGTGATACCCGCGTTGTTGATCAGGATGTCGATGTCGCCAAAGCGCGCCTTGATGGCGGCGAAGACGGCTTCGATGGATTCCTGGCTGGTCACGTTCAGTGCCATGCCGCAACCATTCTCGCCCAGATAGGCGCTGATCGCCTCGGCACCGCTCTCGCTGGTCGCCGTACCGACCACTTTCGCGCCACGGGCCACGAATGTTTCGGCAATCGCACGGCCGATACCACGACTGGCACCGGTCACCAACACAACCTTATCGGTAAAGCTCATCACTTGCTCCTGTTTACTTGATCTGGGCCAGCGCCTGCTCGAAAGAGGCGGCATCGTTGGCGTGAATACCTTCCACGCGCTTGTCGATGCGCTTGGCGAGCCCGGTCAACACTTTGCCCGGTCCCATCTCGATCTCGAGGGTAACGCCCTCATTGGCCATCCGCTCGACAGTCTCGGTCCAACGAACCGGGCTGAACAGCTGACGTACCAGCGCTTGCTTGATGGCGGCCGGATCCTGTTCACAGGATACGTCGACATTATTGATGACCGCGATGGTTGGAACCTTGATCTCGATCCCGTCCAGCGCAGCTGCCAGTTTTTCTGCGGCAGGTTTCATCAGCGCACAGTGAGACGGCACGGAGACCGGCAGCGGCAGCGCACGCTTGGCGCCCGACTCTTTCATCAGCACGTTGGCGCGCTCAACGGCCTCTTTGTGACCGGCGATAACCACTTGGCCTGGGGAGTTGAAGTTGACCGGAGAGACCACCTGCCCTTGTGCCGCTTTTTCGCAGTTGGCGGCGATGGATTCGTTATCCAGACCGATGATGGCCGCCATGGCGCCGGTGCCTTCCGGTACCGCTTCCTGCATGGCCAGACCACGCAGCTCGACCAGTTTGACCGCATCGGCAAAATCGAGTGCGCCGCAGCAAACCAGCGCGGAGTACTCACCCAGGCTGTGACCCGCCATCATGGCAGGAGTTGCCCCACCCTGCTGTTGCCACAGGCGCCACAGGGCGACAGAGGCAGTCAGCAGCGCAGGCTGGGTGCGCCAGGTTTTGTTCAGATCTTCAACCGGACCATCCATCACCAGGGCAAACAGGTCATAACCCAGCACCTGGCTCGCCTCGGCGAAGGTTTCCTTGATCACGGCATGTTGTTCGGCCAGCTCGGCCAGCATGCCAACGGACTGGGAACCTTGTCCCGGGAAGGCAATGGCAAATTGGGTCATCATTGATTCCTTTTAGATAAGACAAAAATGAAATCGGTGACGGGATGATGGGCGCACCATCCCGCCGAAGATCAGAGGCGAACCAGCGCCGAGCCCCAGGCAAAACCGCCGCCGAAGGCCTCCAGCAGTACCAGCTGACCCGGTTTGATCCGGCCATCCCGCACCCCTTCGTCAAAGGCGACCGGAACGGAAGCGGCAGAGGTATTGCCGTGCTTGTCGAGGGTCAGTACCACGTTATCGAGGCTCATACCCAACTTCTTGGCGGTGGCGCTGATGATGCGGAAGTTGGCTTGATGCGGCACCAGCCAGTCCAGCTCGCTCGGTTCAATACCGGCAGCTGCCAACGTTTCGGTGACGATCTCGCTCAGACGGGTGACCGCGACCTTGAAGACATCGTTGCCCTTCATATACATGTAGGCTTCGAGCTCGGCACCCGGCATGCCGCGGCGAGGGTGCGGCAGCTTGAGCAGCTCGCCATAACGGCCATCGGCATGAAGATGGGTAGAGAGGATGCCCGGCGTCTCGCTGGCACCGACAATCACAGCCCCTGCCCCGTCACCAAACAGGATGATGGTGCCGCGATCTTGCGGATCGCACATGCGGGAGAGCACATCGGCCCCGACAACCAGCACATGGCGGGCGGCGCCGGATTTGACGAACTGATCGGCAATGGAGAGCGCGTAGGTGAAACCTGCGCAGGCTGCAGCCACGTCAAAGGCAGGAATGCCCGGTACGCCGAGCAGCCCCTGCAGCTCGCAGGCAGCAGCCGGGAAGGCATTTTCAGCACTGGTGGTCGCCAGCACTATCATATCGAGATCGGCAGCGGTCAGACCTGCTGCATCCAGGGCACGCAGGGCGGCCTGGTAAGAGAGGGTGGCAACGGTCTCGTCAGCCCCGGCAATACGGCGCTCACGGATACCGGTGCGTTCCACGATCCACTCATCACTGGTCTCAACCATCTGCTCGAGATCGGCGTTGGTACGCACTGAACTAGGCAGGTAGCTGCCAGTACCCAGAATTTTGCTATGCATAGAGTTCTTATAGATCCCTGTCAGAGAAGACAGCTTCAAGGCGATCTGCTATTTGCAGTGGAAGTTGATGTTTGGCCTCTTGTGCGGCCAGCAGGATCGCATTACACAGAGCGCGCCGTTCGGCCCGCCCATGACTTTTTACCACAATGCCGCGCAATCCTAACAGACTTGCTCCGTTATACTGGTCGGGGTTCAGGTAAGAAAAACGCCGTTTGAACATAAATCCGGCGATCCGGCCAAGAAAAGTGCGTTTCTTGCGGGGATATCCGGCCAGCTGGGCCATCATCCGCACCACCCCTTCTGCCGTCTTGAGGGCGACATTGCCGACAAAACCGTCGCAGACGATCACGTCGCTGTCGCCGCTGAAGATGCGATCCCCTTCTACAAACCCGACATAATTGAGCGCGTGGCACTGACGCAACAATTCGGCGCTGTGGCGCACCAGATCGTTGCCCTTGATCTCCTCCTCGCCGATGTTGAGCAAGGCAACACGGGGGGATGCAATGCCTTCTACCTTTTCGGCCACGACGGAGCCCATCACCGCAAACTGCAGCAAGGTATCCGCATCGCAACTGACGTTGGCGCCTAGATCCAGCATCACGGTGCGTTTGCCACTCAATGTCGGCAACGCCTTGATGAGGGCGGGTCTGTCTACCCCGGGCAGGGATTTGAGCACGCACTTGGCCATCGCCATCAACGCACCGGTATTGCCGGCACTGACGCAGGCATCGGCCTCACCGGCTTTCACCAGATTGAGTACCACCCGCATGGAGGAGTCTTTCAGAGTACGCAACGCCACGATCGGTTTATCGCCCATGCCAACCACCTGGGATGCATGCACGAAACGAACGCGGGGATGATTCAGCAAGCCATGTTGCTGCAGCAAAGAAGAGGTCTGGTGCTGGTCGCCGACCAGGATCAGTTTTAGCTGGGGTAAAAGAGACAGTGCCTGCACGGCGGCAGGCACTGTTTCCGAGGGGCCAATATCTCCCCCCATGATGTCTAGCGCGACAGTTTGCGTAGACAAAGGCAATCCTTAAGCGATTACCTTTTTACCGCGGTAGAAACCATCGGCAGTCACGTGGTGACGACGATGAATTTCGCCACTGGTCTGATCAACAGTCAGGGCAGCGGTGGTCAGCGCATCGTGGGAACGACGCATGCCACGCTTGGCACGGGTTTTACGGTTCTGTTGTACGGCCATTGTAGGCTAACTCCTAAATTCACTTACGTTTAAGCTCTTCAAGAACTGCAAAGGGATTCGGCCGCTCATCAGCAGGTTCGATTTCACCCCAGGTCATCTCCATGTTTCCTCTCGGGCATGCATCCAGAGAATGCATTGCGACTTGAGGCAACGAGAGGATGAGCTCATCCTCCAGGATTTGATGAAGATCTATCTCGCCGTTTTCGTCCAACTCAATGGGCTCATAAGCTTCCGGCAGTTCTTCCTCGTTTGTTCTTTCGAACAGCGGAGTGTAGATAAATTCAGCTTCACAGAGGTGTTCGAATGTCTCTCCACAACGTTGGCAAACCAGGTCAACCTTGGCATGGGCAGTGCCTTTCATAACGGTCAACTTCTGGACATCTTTGCCAAAGTGCAGTGATACATCGATATCACTCTGCAAGCCAGCGGTTGATTCCTCCAGCCTGGGCATCTGCGACTTTTCCACTATCCCGATGTAATCGAGTAGCTTCAAGGCACTACGGACTGGATCAACCTTAACGGGCAACTTCACCTTTTGCATAGGGCGCGAATAATATAGGTCCAACAACTGATAGTCAAAGGAAAAAGTCCTTACCGCCGATGATTTTAACGTCACAAGTCCCTAGAATGCCGGTACTTGCTTTCATCGGTACCTGATTATGCCACAGAATCTGATCCTCGCCTCAACTTCTCGCTATCGCAAAGCCCTGCTGGATAAGCTCGGCCTCCCCTTTGAATGTGCCGCCCCCGATGTGGATGAGCAACCGCTGGCTGGCGAATCCGCCGAGGCGCTGGTGACAAGACTGGCTCGTGCCAAGGCTGATGCCATCGCCGGGCAACGTGATCACGGCTTGATCATCGGATCTGATCAGGTGTGTGTCTGCGATAATCACATCCTCGGCAAACCGGGCACCATCGACAATGCCATCGCCCAGCTGATGGCGGCTCAAGGTCGCAGCGTCACCTTCTACACCGGCCTGTGCGTGGTAAATGCCGCAACCGGTGAGGCTCATCAACTGGTGGAGCCTTTCACCGTCCATTTTCGCAACCTCGATGAAGCCGCCATTCGCCGCTATGTAGAGGCTGAACTGCCCCTCGATTGTGCGGGCAGTTTCAAATGCGAAGGGATGGGGATCGTGCTGTTCAAGGGGCTGGAAGGGCGCGATCCTAACGCCTTGATCGGTCTGCCGCTGATCGGCCTGATCGAGCTGCTGGAGCGCCACGGTATTGCCCTGCCCTGATCGCGGACGAATAGATAAGCTAGATCGAGCATATAAAAAGCCCGGTCAATAGACCGGGCTTCTGTTATCAATCAGATCGACGTCTCTTAAAGAGAGGCGTCTATAACAGCCCGCGAAGAGCCGCCATAGAATCCACTACCGCCACTGGCCCGTGACGACTGAGGGCATCGCGGCTATCTACACCCCAAGTAACGCCGATGCGCGGCATGGCAATTGCCTCGGCCATCGCCATATCGTGAACAGAGTCGCCGATCATTACTGCCTGCCGGGGTGACAGCCCCAGCTCGTCCAGGATCTGCTCAAGCATCAGCGGATCAGGCTTGGAGCGGGCCTCATCGGCCCCTCGGCTAGCCACAAACAACGGGCGTAGCCCGGTTTCATCCAATACCCGATCCAGCCCGCGGCGTGATTTCCCGGTCGCGACGGCCAGTTGCAGCCCTCGTGACTGCCAGTCATGCAGCAACTCCCCAGCCCCGGCAAACAACGGGCTGGGGGTGGCATCGTGCAGATAGTGATGACGATAGCGATCGATGAGTGCGGCAATCTGGCGCTCACCGCTGGTGGCGCCACTGCCACTGCATAAGGGGAACAGACGGGACATGGCGACATCGAGGCTCAATCCGATAATCTGCCGGATCTGGGACGGTGCAGGTACCGCCAGCTCACAATCTCTGGCGGCCCCTTGCACACAGGCAACAATCCGGCCTACCGAATCCATCAGGGTGCCGTCCCAATCGAAAATGGCGAGCCGGATATCCTGCATCAGCGTGGCAAGCCGTTGAGGAAGTTGTCGAGTTCAGGTGCCAGCGGTGCTTCTACCTGCATCTCGCGACCATCGGCCGGATGGGTGAAGCTGAGCTTCCAGGCATGCAAAAAGAGCCGTTTTAGCCCTTGGCTGCGCATTTTCTCGTCAAACGCCGCTTCACCGTACTTATCGTCACAGGCGATCGGGTGACCGGCATGTAGGGTGTGCACGCGGATCTGGTGAGTTCGGCCTGTGATGGGGCTGCACTCGACCAGAGTCGCTTCGGCAAATTGACGCACTATGCGGAACCGGGTTTCGGAGGGCTTGCCATCGGCGCTGACCCGCACTACACGTTCACCTGACTGCAGATCGTTTTTGCGCAGCGGGGCATTGACCACCTTGACGTGAGCCTGCCATTTGCCGCGCACCAGCGCCAGATACTGCTTGCGCATGGTCTTGACCCGCAACTGCTCATGCAGGCTGCGCAGGGCGCTGCGTTTCTTGGCAACCAGTAATACACCAGAGGTGTCGCGATCCAGTCGATGAACCAATTCGAGGAAGCGGGCTTCCGGCCGCAGGGCGCGCAGCCCTTCAATCACGCCAAAGCTCAGACCGCTGCCACCGTGTACTGCCATGCCGGAGGGCTTGTTCAGCACGATCATGGCATCGTCTTCGAACAGGATCTGGCTCTCCAGACGCTGGATAACTCCGAGGTTGGCTGAAGGCAGCTCATTTTTCTCTGCAACGCGCACGGGGGGAACCCGCACCTCGTCACCTGCGCAGAGTTTGTACTCCGGTTTGATGCGCTTTTTGTTTACCCGCACTTCGCCTTTGCGAAGGATGCGATAGATCAGGCTCTTGGGGACGCCCTTTAGCTGAGTCTTGAGAAAATTGTCGATGCGCTGCCCGTCATGCTCAGCTTCGATGGTGAGCAGCTGCACTTGTTGTTGTATCTGTGTCATGGCGCGGATTTTAACACTGCCAGCGCCCCTTGGCTGCATGGTTTGTTGAAAAATGGCGCCTTGCTATAAAAGAGGTTTAAATGGGATAATAAACAAGGTTTTGTCATTGTGTTCAAGCCTTGTACTAAGTGGCCAAAAAGTATGCCACCCAATCCCGAAACACCGTGTATACAAGAACATGACGGTTCCCGGGTGCGAGGTACAACGCATGGAGAACACAAACATCACCGTTTATTTGTCTCCATTTCGGCATCCTTATTCATTCCTTCTCGAGAAGTGATGACCAGAACGCCCTTAGTTTGCGCCTCATGCATACCCCAACCGGGAGGTTGCCCCAGTATGCTGAAGACCCGAGGCCGGCGCTGGCAGGACCCAGATGGAGGAAATCAAAATGACACAATAATGAGAACTCAATGAAAAGAATGCTTATCAACGCAACTCAAGAAGAGGAGTTGCGCGTAGCGCTGGTTGACGGACAACAGCTCTACGATTTGGATATTGAAAGTCCGGGACACGAGCAGAAGAAAGCGAACATTTACAAGGGTAAAATCACCCGCGTAGAACCCAGCCTTGAAGCTGCTTTTGTCGACTACGGCGCCGAGCGCCACGGTTTCCTGCCGTTGAAGGAGATCGCCCGCAATTACTTCCCCTCCGGTTACTCCTATCAGGGTCGTCCCAACATCAAAGAAGTGGTCCGCGAAGGTCAGGAAGTTATCGTCCAGATCGACAAGGAAGAGCGTGGCACCAAGGGTGCAGCCCTCACCACCTTTATCAGCCTGGCAGGTAGCTACCTGGTACTGATGCCCAACAACCCCCGTGCCGGTGGAATCTCCCGCCGCATCGAGGGTGATGAGCGGACTGAACTGAAAGAAGCACTGAGCGGATTGACCGTGCCGGAAGGCATGGGCCTGATCGTGCGCACCGCCGGTGTGGGCAAGTCGCCAGAAGAGCTAGAGTGGGATTTGAACGTTCTGCTCAACCACTGGGACTCCATCCACAAGGCCTCCCAGGAGCGCGCCGCGCCGGTGCTGATCCACCAGGAAAGCAACGTCATCGTGCGTGCCATCCGTGACTATCTGCGTCGCGATGTGGGCGAGATCCTGATCGACAATCCGGTGATTTTCGAACGCGCCAAGGCCCATATCGAGCTGGTACGTCCCGATTTCCTCAACCGCGTGAAGCTGTACAAGGGTGAAGTTGCCCTGTTCAACCACTTCCAGATTGAGAGCCAGATCGAATCTGCCTTCCAGCGTGAAGTGCGCCTCCCCTCCGGCGGCAGCATCGTTATCGATCCGACCGAAGCACTGACCTCCATCGATATCAACTCCTCCCGCGCCACCAAGGGCGGCGATATCGAAGAGACTGCGCTGCAAACCAACCTGGAAGCCGCCGACGAAATTGCCCGTCAATTGCGTCTGCGCGACTTGGGTGGCCTGATCGTAATCGACTTCATCGACATGACCCCGGTTCGCCATCAGCGCGAAGTGGAAAACCGTCTGCGTGAAGCGGTTCATCAGGATCGGGCCCGCATCCAGCTGGGCCGGATCTCCCGTTTCGGTCTGCTGGAGATGTCTCGCCAGCGTCTGCGCCCCTCCCTCAATGAATCCAGCAGCCATATCTGCCCCCGTTGCCAGGGTCAAGGCGTGATCCGTGACAACGAATCTCTCGCCCTGTCCATCCTGCGTCTCATCGAAGAAGAGGCGATGAAGGACAACACCGAGCAGGTTCACGGTCAGGTGCCGGTTGATGTGGCCGCATATCTGCTTAACGAGAAGCGTGCCGCCATCGCCAGTCTGGAACAGCGCAATGATGTGCGTGTTTACATCATTCCGAACCAGCATCTGGAAACCCCGCACTACGAAGTGACTCGCATTCGTCAGAACGAGATCCCGGAAGCGGCCAGCTACGAGCTGAAAACCGAGATTGCCAAGCCGGTCTACCAACCGAAGCAAGCTCAGGTGATCGAGCGTGAGCAACCGCTGCTGCAAGGCTTTGCCCAGCCGACTCAACCCGCGCCAGTTGCAGCACAGCAGCAGACAGCCCCGGCCGTTGCCGCTGCACCTGCCGAAGCAGGTTTCTTCAGCAAACTGATCAAAGGCATTACCGGCCTGTTCAGCAGCGATGCAGCCCCTGCCGACGTAAAAGCGTCCGCCGAGAAACCTGCTGCTCGTGAAGCACGCAAGGATGAAGGTCAACGTCACCAGCGCGAAGAAGGTCGTGGCCGTGGTCAGCGTCCTCGTCGTGACGACAATCGTGGCAACCGCAACAATGCGGAAGCTGGCGAGAAGCGTGAAGGCGGCAACCGCGAAGGTGGTGAAAACCGCAATCGCCGTCCGCGTAAAGAGCGCGAGCCGCGTCAGGAGCGTGAAGCTCGTGGTGAGGTGCGCAGCGAACAGCGCATGGAACGTGAACCCCGTCAGGAGCGCGAGCCTCGCGAACCGCGTCAGGAACGTGCGCCACGTCCTGCCCGTGAACCTCGTGCTCCCCGTGAGCCGCGCGCCGAAGTCGTTGTTGACGCGGTAGACGCCGTTGATGCAGCTGCCGCCCAGCCACGTCAGGAAAAAGAGCAGAAAGTGGCCGAGCGCCGCGAACGTCGCCAACTGCGCAAGCAGATCCGCGTCGATGTCGCCGCTGCTGACACCCCTGCCCTGCCGGTTGACGAAGTACCAACGCAAGCTGAAGTGATCGATGCTACCGTGGGTAACGAGCAGGAAGAGCAGAGTGAAGGCCAGCGCCGTTCACGCCGTACTCCGCGCAGCCAGCGCATCGAAGGCCAACGCCGCAAGCGCATCAACGAAGATGCCCGCAGCCAACGTGACGAAGAACAGCAAGATACCACCACTCTGACCACCGCAGCCCAGGCAGATATTGCCAAAGCGCAGGTTGAAGAACCGGTAGTGCCTGTTGTTACCATCCCGAGCGCTGAAGCCGTCGCTGCTGCCCTGCAAGCCTCTGCGGCACTGACCGAGCATGTGGTTGTCGAAGCCGTTGCTGAAGAAGCTGCCGAGCAGGCTGCTGCCCAGGTTGAAGCAACTCAAACCGATGTGACCGCTAGCCCGGTTGTTGCAGCTGTCGCAGAAGTCGTGGTTGCAGCAGAGCCGGAAGTTGCCGTTGTCGCAGCTCCGGCTGTCGACATGGCTGCCACTGAAGTCGTTGAAACTGCTCAGGTTGTTGAAGAAGCCCCTGCTGTCAGCACTCCTGTCGTGGAAGCTGAACCGGCTGCAGTCGAAATGCCAGTTGCTGTTGTCGAAGCCCCGGCACCTGTCGCTGCCGTTGCGGTGGAAGAGACTCCGGTCGTTACCAAACAGGTATCTCACGGTGCCGGCCTGCTGGCTCGTGCCCGCAAAGCATCCGCGCCGATGGCAACCCCTGCCGAAGCCCCTGCCCTGCCTGCTCGTGAGCCGGTTAACTACCCGCCGCTGGTACGCAACGAAGTGAGCACATCAGGTCGTCATGGTGGCAGCACTGCCGCCGTCAACGTGGCCACCTGCCCGGCCGGTCGCCCCTAAGCAACCCGCGTTGACCCCCTAAACAAAAGCCACACCAACCGGTGTGGCTTTTTTATTTCTCGGGTCCCGTCCTGAATATGGTTTACACCTTTCCCCCCAATAAATGGAGAACCCGATGGGACAAGGTGTGAAACGGACACAGCGCGATTACTCG
>NZ_JBSTYQ010000022.1:0-73250 GCF_054052385.1 Aeromonas sp. 25-AL00135
ATGTTCGATGCTGTGAGTGCCCACACAGATTGCTTGATTCAAATTGTTAAAGAGCGTCACGCTTGTCGCGTTGAGGAGGCGCATATTACGCCCCTTCACTTCGAAAGTCAAGCGGTTGTTTTCGCTTTTCTTTCGGCGCCCACTTCGCTAGGAAGCTGGCTCATCAGTTCGGCGTGTTCCGCCGTGCTGGTAGGGGCGCATTATAGGGAGCCGCGCCGGGATGACAAGAGGAAAACTGCAAAAAATGGCACTTTTTACAGTTTTTCGGTTCAACCGTTGCTTTATTAAACAAAAGCCCCGCATCGGCGGGGCTGTTTCGGGCAAAAAACCCTTAATTCACATCACACTGCTACCTTTTTGACCAGAATTCGCGGGCAAAGCTGCGTACCTTTTCCCAATCGGTAAACTCAATGTCCTTACTGGTATCGGTACTGCCACCGGTAATCCTCATGATCAGCTGGATGATACGAGTCTGCCACCAGTTATAGCGGGAGTACTGCAGCGCACCGGCAAAGACGCCCAGGGTTTTCGGCTTCCAGGGAGAGAGGCGCAGGAACTTCTTCATATAGGCATTGGTTTGCGGCGTCTGCTTCTCTGGCTTGCGGGCCGTCAGGTTGACACAGAAGAAGGCCGCATTGGCCACCTCCAACTGCTCCTGATGAGCGTGAATAAAGCTGAACAGGCTGGGGTGGAAGTTGCCATAACGGATAGAGGCGCCGATCAAGACCTTGGCATACTTGCTGAGGTTGCACATCGGCAAGGTGTGCAGGTCGTGCATCACCACTTCGCATCCCGGCATCTGCTCCAGCATGACATCGACTATTTTGCGGGTTTGGCCATCCCGAGAGGAATAAAGCACCAGAATCTTGTCCATAACAACCTCAACTACGCCAGAATGCAGGAGTAAACAGTACCAGAAGCGTGAAAATTTCCAATCGGCCAAACAACATAGCCAACACCAGTACCCACTGGGCCGCTGGCGAGATATTGCCGAAGTTGGCTGATACCTCTCCCAAACCCGGACCTACGTTGGTGAAAGCCGCAGCCACAGCGGTGAATGCGGTCACTTCGTTCAGCCCCGTCATCAGCAACAGCAGCATGAACATAAAGAAGAGAATAATATAGGTGGCGAAGTAGCCCCACACCGCCTCGACGATGCGCTCGGGCACCGCCCTATTCCCCAGCTTCAAGGTATAGATGGCTCTGGGGTGAACCAACCGCTTCAACTCGCGCATCCCCTGCATGAACAGGATCATAAAACGCATCACCTTGATACCGCCGCCGGTACTGCCCGCACAACAGCCAATAAATGCTGAGAACATCAGCAGCATGGGCAGGAACGAGGGCCAGTCGGCATAGGTCGTGGTGCTATAGCCGGTGGTGGTACCCAGAGAGACCGCTTGGAACAGGCCATGGTTGAGCGCCTCTTGCCAAGTGGCGTAGTGTCCGTGGGTCAGCAAGGCGACAAAGCAGATCATCACCAGGGTCGCCTGGATGGCCAGAAAAACCTTGAGTTCAGAATCGTAAAGGTAGCGACCGAGCCGCACCGGGCGGTGAGAGAAGACGGTAAAGTGGAGCGCAAAGTTCACGCTGGCCAGCAGCAGGAACACCACGGTAATAAGGTTGATGACCGGACTGTTGAAGAATCCGATGCTGGCATCGTGAGTGGAGAAGCCACCGACCGACAGAGTCGAGAACGAATGGCACACTGCATCGAACAACGTCATTCCGGCGAGCCAGTATGCCAAGGCACAGAGCGCGGTCAGCAGCAGATAGATGAACCAGAGCGCCTTGGCCGTTTCGGCGATACGCGGCGTCACCTTGGTATCCTTCACCGGCCCCGGGATCTCGGCGCGATAGAGCTGCATGCCCCCGATACCCAGCAGTGGCAGAATGGCCACCGCCAGTACGATGATCCCCATCCCCCCCAGCCACTGCAGCAACTGGCGATAGAACAGAAACGCCTTGGGCAGATTATCGAGCCCGGTCAGTACCGTTGCGCCAGTGGTGGTCAGGCCGGAGAAAGATTCGAAGAAGGCCTCCGAGACCGACATGTCCGGCACGTCGCTCATGATGAAGGGCACAGCCCCCACACTGCCCAGCACAGTCCAGAACAGCACCACGATGAGGAAACCCTCTTTCGAGCGCATCTCCTTCTTGTGATAGCGATTGGGAAACCAGAGCACCACACCGAGCAGCAGGGCGATCAGAAAAGAGCTGACGAACTCGGCACCACCACCATCCCGATAGCCAAAGGCCACCAGTGCAGGCAACAGCATGGTCGAGCTGAACAGCGCAACCAGCAGGCCAACAATGCGAATAATGCTCAGAATGTGCATTACAGCTCCCTTTCCCCAATTAAAGAGCGATGGATTCTAGCCATCTAAGGGGCTGAGGGATACCCGCCCATGAGTCCGGTCGGTCAATTCACGGTCCACCTGAGCCCAAACCGAGGACTCCCACGCCACCTGCAAGGTGACCTGCTGACCGTAATCCGCCGCCAGCAATTCGCCATTATGGCTACTGATCAGCGACTCGACAGTTCCCATGTCACCGTAATCGCAGTGAATGAGAGAGGGAGTGCGCGGCACCTTGAGCAGGGTGGGCAATTGCTTGAGAGCGGCACCAACACCGCCCCCATAGGCTTTGACCAGTCCACCGGTGCCAAGCTGGATGCCGCCGTAGTAACGCACTACCACGGCGCAGATTTCACCGAGCCCCGAGCCCATCAACTGGGCTAGGATCGGCTTGCCCGCAGTACCGGAAGGTTCGCCGTCATCGCTGAAGCCATAAACCTGACTATCTTGCGGCGCACCAGCCACAAAGGCCCAGCAGTGGTGGCGAGCGGCCGGATGTTGGCGTTTTATCTCGTTGACCCACCCCTTGGCCGCCTCGACGGTCGGGGTGTGGGCGATCAGGGTAATGAAGCGACTCTTCTTTATCTCTTCGGTCAACTCCAGCGGGGCAGCCGGAATGGAGTACGCTGCCGCCATCAGAGTCCTGCTTGTCTGGTCATGTTCTCCACCCCGTTGGCGTGCAGCACCACGTTGTCTTCGATGCGGATGCCGCCGAACGGACGCAGCGCCTCCACCTTGTTCCAGTTGACCCGCTTGCCCTGTTCGCCCTGACGCAGCGGCTCCAGCAAACTGTCGATGAAGTAGAGCCCCGGCTCGATGGTGAACACCTGATCAACCTCCATCACCCGGGTGCAGCGCAGATAGGGGAACAGCTCGGGCGCCGCCAGATGAGTGCCGCGCTCATCCTGCATGAAACCGCCCGCATCGTGCACCTGCAAACCGAGGAAGTGGCCGAGGCCGTGAGGGAAGAAGACGTTGGTCACCCCGGTGTTGATCATCTCGTCTACCGACATGTCCACCAGCTCGGTCGCTTGCAGCAGGCGCGCCAGCTTGTGGTGCATCTGCAGATGCAGCTCGCTGTAACGACGACCCGGCTTGATCTCCTTGATGATCTCCTGCTGCTGCTCGTCGAGGGCAGCAATCAGATCGGCAAACTCGCCACGCCGCCACGCCCAGGTGCGGGTGATGTCGGAGGCATAACCGTGAAAATCGACGCCGGCATCGATCAGGAAAGAGTGGCGCTCCGCATCGGGCACCCGCACGGCAGACAAATGAGTGTAGTGAAGGATGGCCGCATTGCGGTTGATGGCGACGATATTGCCGTAGGGAGCCTCATTGGCCCCCTGCCCGACCGCCTTCATGTAGGCCAGATTGATCTCGAACTCGCTCGCCCCCGCCATAAAAGAGTCCTTGGCGGCGATATGGCCGCGAACGCCGATCCGGTTCGCCTCGCGCAGACACTCCAGCTCGTAGGGGGTCTTGTAGGCACGGTGATAGTGCAGGTAGTTGAGCACCGCCTCGGGATTGGGCTGGGTCAGCCCCAGCAGCTCGGCCACTTCCAGATGGCCCCCCATATAGGCCCACTCCTGCTTGTTGGCAGGCAGATGGTCGGCCACCTGTTCCGGCCGGGTCAGGAAACGGATATCGAAGAACTCGACCCAGAAGGCATTGGGCAGATCCGCTACCTTGTGCCAGAAATCCACCGGGCGGTAGAACAGCAATACCGGTTTGTTCACCCCGTCCACCAGCAGCCAGCAGTGGGGATTGTCCAGCACCGGCAACCAGGCCTTGAAGTGCGGGTTTACCTTGAACGGGTAATCCTGATCATCGAGGAAGATGCGGTGGGTCTGGCCGGAGTGGATGGCCAGTCCGCTAAGCCCCTGTTGTTGCAGAATGTCGCGGGTGCGCTGCTGCAAGGTATCGAGGTGCTGGGCAAAAAGTTGGCTGTAGCTGCTCATGGCGTCCTGCTCCGAGGTGAATGTGATTGCAGCATAACATCAAGCGCTTGGCGGCTCGACCCGTCAAGCTGCCGCTTCGTGAGGTAACGCATACGTTACAAACGTGTTTGTTATCAACAGAAAACCAATCATTAACAAATCAAAAACAATTCAATACACTGCCGGTAGATACATGAAGTCAGGGATTACTCATGGACAACCTCTGCCTGTGGCAACCGGATCCGCTCGGGATGCAGCAATCCAACCTCTACCGTTTTATGGCGGAGGTGAACCGTTTCCACGGCTTGCAGTTGCAGAACTACCCGCAGCTTTATCAATGGTCGGTGGAGAAGACCACCCGTTTCTGGCCGCTGGTATGGCAGCACTGCGGCGTCAAGGGCGAGCTCGGCAACATAGTGGCGGAGAACCGTCAGGATATGCAGCGCACCCGCTGGTTCCCCGATAGCCGCCTCAACTTCGCCGAAAACCTGCTGCGCCGTCAGGACGAGAGCCCGGCTATCATCTCCCGCATCGAAGGTAGCCCAAGCCGCACCCTGAGCTGGGGTGAACTGAGTGATCAGGTTGCCCGGCTGGCTCAGTGGCTGCGTCATCAGGGGATTGGTCGTGGCGATGTGGTTGCCGCCTATCTGCCCAATATTCCGGAAACCGTGGTTGCCATGCTGGCAACCACCAGTCTGGGGGCGATCTGGACCTCCACCAGCCCCGACTTCGGTGAAGCCAGCGTGGTAGAGCGCTTCGGCCAGACTCGGCCGCGGGTGCTGTTTGCGGTGGATGGCTATCGCTACAACGGCAAAGCTATCGATATTCAGGACAAAGTAGTAGGGGTCGTCAGCCAGATCGGCAGCATAGAGCAGACGGTGATGATCCCCCTGCTCGGCAACCCGCTGCAGCTTGGCCACAACTGGCAGCAAGTGCTGGCGAGCCAGCCGGACGCCAGCCTCCAGTTCGAGTCCATGGCTTTCAACGACCCGCTCTATATCCTCTATTCATCCGGCACCACCGGCAAACCCAAGTGCATCGTGCACGGCATCGGCGGCACCCTGCTGCAACATCTGAAAGAGCATCAGCTGCACTGCGACATCAAGCCGGGGGAGCGGATCTTCTATTTCACCACCTGTGGCTGGATGATGTGGAACTGGCTGGTAAGCGCCCTCGCCTCCGGCGCCACCCTGGTGCTCTACGACGGCTCGCCGTTTTACCCGGATGGCAACGTGCTGTGGGATCTGGCCCGTGACGAGCAGGTCAGCTTGTTCGGTACCTCGGCCAAATATCTTGATGCGCTGCACAAGCAGGGCTACGCCCCCATCAACAGCCACGACTTGCCGCACTTGCGGCTGATCTGCAGCACCGGCTCCGTGCTGTCGCCGGAGGGGTTTGACTACGTCTACCAGCAGATTAAGCAGGATGTGCAGCTCAGTTCCATCTCCGGCGGTACCGACATCTGCTCCTGCTTCGTCATCGGCAACCCGCTCAGCCCTGTCTATCGCGGCGAGAGTCAGGGGCGCGGCCTCGGTCTCGCGGTGCAGGTATTCAACGAAGCGGGTCAGCCGGTGCAGGGGGAGAAAGGCGAGCTGGTCTGCACCAAGCCGTTCCCGGCTCAGCCCATCTACTTCTGGGGCGACGAAAATGGCGACAAATACCACGCCGCCTACTTCGAACGGTTCGACAACATCTGGTGTCACGGCGACTGGATCGAGCTGACCCCGACCGGCGGCATTCTGTTCTATGGCCGCTCCGACGCCACCCTCAACCCGGGCGGCGTGCGCATCGGCACCAGCGAGATCTACCGCTATGTCGAGCAGCTGGACGAGGTGGAGGAGAGCATTGTCATCGGCCAGCAGTGGCAGCAGGACGAGCGGGTGGTGCTGTTCGTCAAGCTCAAGGCGGGTTACAGGCTGGACGAACCGCTGCGCGAGCGCATTCGTCAGCAAATAAAGCAACACTGCACCGCCCGCCACGTGCCCGCCCGCATCCTGCAGGTGGATGCCATCCCCCGCACCAAGTCCGGCAAGATCGTCGAACTGGCAGTGCGGGAAGTGGTACACAACCGACCGGTCAACAATACCCATGCCCTCGTCGATCCCGAGGTGCTGAACCAGTATCGCAACCGGCCGGAACTGGCCAGTTGATAACAAACTCACATCTATCCGGGGCGCCGCAAGGCGCCTCTCTTTTGCCCGTTTTGTGATGAAGAGCTTTTACTCGAGACCTGTTAAACAAATGTTTTAAATAGGTGTTGAAAATGTCTCCTTTTGGATCAATAGTGAGCCTCGCCCCCTGCTGGGGATTAAGGAGCACCACTCCCCACTGAGTGGGAACAAGGAGACACTCTCATGATCTACCAAGGCGAAACCCTGTCGGTCAGCTACCTCGAAAACGGCATCGCCGAGCTGAGGTTTGATGCCCCGGGTTCAGTCAACAAGCTGGATCGCGCTACCCTGCTCTCCCTGAGCGAAGCGATCGCCGCATTACAACAAGAACGTGAACTAAAAGGTCTGATCCTCACCTCCGGCAAAGACGCCTTTATCGTCGGTGCCGACATTACCGAATTCCTGGAACTGTTCGATCTGCCGCAAGAAGATCTGCTCGGCTGGCTGAAAAAGGCCAACGACATCTTCAATGCCATCGAAGATTTGCCGGTCCCGACCCTCTCCGCCATCAAGGGCCACGCCTTGGGCGGCGGCTGCGAGACCATCCTCTCCACCGACTTCCGTCTGGCTGACACCACCGCCAAAATCGGCTTGCCCGAGACCAAACTCGGCATCATGCCGGGCTTTGGCGGCACCGTCCGTCTGCCGCGGGTAATCGGCGCCGACAACGCGCTCGAGTGGATCACCACCGGCAAGGATTACCGTGCCGATGACGCCCTCAAAGTGGGCGCCATCGACGCCGTGGTCGCTCCGGATGCACTGCAGAGCGCTGCGCTGCAGATGATCAAAGACGCCATCGCGGGCAAGCTGGACTGGCAGAGCCGTCGCGCCGCCAAGAAAGCCCCGCTGCGCCTCTCCAAACTGGAAGCCATGATGAGCTTCACCACCGCCGCCGGCATGGTTGCCGCCGTGGCGGGCAAACACTATCCGGCGCCGATGACTGCGGTGAAAACCGTCGAGGCCGCCGCAGGTATGGGCCGTGACGAGGCGCTGGCCGTTGAGGCGCAGGGCTTTATCAAGCTGGCCAAGACCGATGTCGCCAAGGCGCTGGTCGGTATCTTCCTGAACGACCAGCACATCAAGGCGCTGGCCAAGAAGGCGGCCAAGCAGGCTGCTAAGGCCACTAGCCACGCCGCCGTACTGGGTGCCGGCATCATGGGGGGCGGCATCGCCTACCAGTCTGCCAGCAAGGGCATTCCGGCGGTGATGAAGGATATCAACGAGAAGGCACTGGCACTTGGCATGGGCGAAGCCACCAAGCTGCTCAACGGCCAGCTCGAGAAGGGCCGCATCGACGGCATCAAGATGGGCCAGGTGCTCTCTGCCATCACCCCGACCCTCAGCTATGACAACGTCAAAGGCGTGGACATCGTGGTCGAAGCCGTGGTCGAGAATCCCAAGGTGAAAGCCGCCGTACTGGGCGAAGTGGAAGGGATCATCGGCGAAGACGCCGTGCTCGCCAGCAACACCTCCACCATTCCCATCTCCCTGCTGGCCAAGGGGCTGAAGCGCCCGCAGAACTTCTGCGGCATGCACTTCTTCAACCCGGTGCACCGCATGCCACTGGTGGAGATCATACGCGGCGAGCAGACCTCCGACGAAACCATCAACCGCGTGGTGGCCTATGCCGCCGCCATGGGCAAGTCGCCGGTCGTGGTCAACGACTGCCCGGGCTTCTTCGTCAACCGGGTGCTGTTCCCCTACTTCTTCGGCTTCAACAAACTGGTTGCCGATGGCGCCGACTTTGCCGCCGTCGACAAGGTAATGGAGAAGGAGTTTGGCTGGCCCATGGGCCCCGCCTATCTGCTGGATGTGGTCGGCATCGACACCGGCCACCACGCCGGCGACGTGATGGCACAGGGTTTCCCGGCACGCATGAGCAAGGAAGGTCGCACCGCCATCGACGTGATGTACGAGGTCAACCGCTTCGGTCAGAAGAACGGCAAGGGCTTCTACGCCTACGAGCAGGACAAGAAGGGCAAGCCGAAGAAGGTGGCCGACGCCGCTAGCTACGAGCTGCTGGCCCCCATTGCCAAGCCGAAACAGGATTTCGACAAGGACGCCATCATCGCTCGCATGATGATCCCGATGATCAACGAGGTGGTGCTCTGTCTGGAAGAGGGCATTGTTGCCACGCCAGCCGAAGCCGACATCGCGCTGGTCTACGGTCTGGGCTTCCCTCCCTTCCGCGGCGGCGTGTTCCGCTATCTGGACACTATCGGTCTGGATCGCTACGTGGCCATGGCCGACCAGTATGCCGATTTGGGCCCGCTCTACCGCGTCAGCGACCGCTTACGCGAGATGGCCGCCCAGGGCAAAACCTTCTACTGATTGCGGAAAGGAGATCCATTCATGAAAGACGTAGTCATTGTCGACTGTATCCGGACCCCGATGGGCCGGTCCAAGGGCGGCGCCTTCCGCAACGTGCGTGCAGAAGATCTGTCCGCGCACCTGATGAAATCCATCCTGCTGCGCAACCCCAACCTCGACCCGAACGAGATCGAGGATATCTACTGGGGCTGCGTACAGCAGACCCTGGAGCAGGGCTTCAACATCGCCCGCAACGCCGCGCTGCTGGCCGGTATTCCGAAGCAGGTAGGGGCGGTTACCGTCAACCGCCTGTGTGGCTCCTCCATGCAGGCGCTGCACGACGCCTCCCGCGCCATTCAGGTGGGTGATGGGGATATCTTCATCATCGGCGGCGTCGAGCACATGGGCCACGTGCCGATGAGCCACGGCGTTGACTTCCACCCCGGCATGGCCAAGTCGGTGGCGAAAGCCTCCGGCATGATGGGGTTGACCGCCGAGATGCTCGGCAAGCTGCACGGCATCAGCCGCCAGCAGCAGGACGAGTTTGCCGCCCGCTCCCACCGCCGTGCCCACGCCGCCACCGTGGAAGGACGTTTTGCCAAGGAGATCGTCGGGCTGGAAGGCCATGACGCCAGCGGCGCCCGCTTCTTCTACGACTACGACGAGGTGATCCGTCCGGAGACCACGGTCGAAACTCTGAGCCAGCTGCGGCCGGTGTTTGACCCGGTCAACGGCACCGTCACCGCCGGCAGCTCCTCGGCCCTGTCCGATGGCGCAGCCGCCATGCTGGTGATGAGCGCGGATCGCGCCAAGGCCCTCGGCCTCACGCCGCGCGCCAAGGTACGCGCCATGGCCATCGCCGGCTGTGACGCCGCCATCATGGGTTACGGCCCGGTACCGGCCACCCAGAAGGCGCTCAAACGTGCCGGTCTGACTGTCGGTGATATCGACCTGTTCGAGCTGAACGAGGCGTTTGCCGCCCAGTCCCTGCCTTGCGTGAAGGATTTGGGTCTGCAGGATCTGGTAGACGAGAAGGTAAACCTGAACGGCGGCGCCATTGCGCTGGGCCACCCCCTCGGCTGCTCCGGTGCCCGCATCTCCACCACCCTCATCAATCTGATGGAGGAGAAGGATGCCACCCTGGGGGTTGCCACCATGTGTATCGGTCTGGGTCAGGGCATCGCCACCGTGTTTGAACGGGTGTGATAACCAGCCGGATCGACGGGATGCACTACTGAGAGTTGTCCCTTTTCGGGGCCAGTCTGACTGGCCCCTTTTCAAGTCTGTGACGATCGCCACACGGGGTGCTCGTCAGTGGTCAGAAGCTGTCTGTTGGCCGTCCCGTTTGGGTCGGCCTTTTTTCGTTTTAATCTTATCAATAGGCTGTTATTGCCTTAAACCTCACATTAGATAGGGGGCTTGCTTGCTTTTTACTCCCCCGACAGGTTCAATCTGCACAAAAAAATGGGTGGATGCACATACATATGTCAATGAGCAAACAACTGCTGATCGTCGATGACGACCAAGAGATCCGCGAGCTGCTCAATGAGTACCTGACCCGGGCGGGCTTTCAGGTATTGACGGCGGCGGAGGGCAACGAGATGCGCCAGCAACTCGCCCAGCACAGCCCGGACCTGATTATTCTGGACATCATGATGCCCGGCGAGGACGGTTTTACCCTCTGCCAGCAGATCCGTCGTGACTCCCAGGTGCCCATCATCATGCTGACCGCCGCCTCCGACGAAGCGGACCGGGTGATCGGCCTGGAACTCGGCGCCGACGACTATATCGCCAAGCCGTTCAGCCCCCGCGAACTGCAGGCCCGCATCAAGGCGCTGCTGCGCCGCGCCGAATTCCGCCAGCCGGAAAAAGAGAAAGAGCCGAGCCGCCGTCTGCGTTTTGCCGAGTGGACCCTCGACACCCTGAGCCACCAGCTGACCCACGAGGATGGCAGCCTGCTGGACCTCTCCGGCAGCGATGCCATGCTGCTCGGCATGTTCCTGCAACAGCCCGGCGTGGTGCTGGATCGCGACACCATCTCGGATGCCACCCGCGGCCGCGAAAGTCTGCCGATGGAGCGCGGCATCGACGTACAGATCAGCCGTCTGCGCCAGAAGCTGGGCGACAACGGCAAGAGCCCGCGCATCATCAAAACCATCCGCGGTAGCGGCTACATGCTGATCGCCGAGGTGCACGAACTGCCATGAGCAACAAGTGGTCCTGGGGGGCGCTGGTGCCCCGCTCCCTGTTGTCACGGATGATCCTGCTGCTGTTGCTGGCCATCCTGCTCTCCCAGACCATTCTGACCGGCATCTGGATGCAGCAGATCCAGAAGCGGGAGCTGGAGGGGATGCTCAGCACCACCCGCAACCTCGCCATGTCTGCCGCTTCCACCGTCAGTTTCTTCAAATCCCTGCCGCTGCAGTATCGCCATATCGCGCTGGACCAGCTGCGCAACATGGGGGGCAGCCGCTTCTTCGTCTCGCTCAATGAGGAAGAGATCCACATCAACGCCATCCCCGACAGCGAGCGCAAGACGCAGGTGCTGGAGGAGGTGCAGGGAGTGCTGACCCGCAAGCTCTCCGACGCCATGGCGATCAAGGTGGATTTCTCCCGACCCGATGACCTCCACGTCTTCAACAACGACACCCTGCTGGCGGATCTCCCCTCCTCCTGGGCCCGCTACACCCTGTCGCTGGAGCCGCTCAATCCACCGGTACTGGTGACCCAGATCGAGATTGAAAAAGGGGAGTGGCTCTATCTGGCGGCCCTGCTGCCCGCCCCCTACATGACCCTCGACGATACCGTGATGCCGAGCAATCAGGTGCGCTTTATCGCCCTGATGACGGTGTTCCTCTGCTTCTTCACCTTTATGCTGGTGCGCTGGCAGACCCGCCCGCTGCGCCGTCTCGCCAAGGCGGCGGTCAATCTGGGCAAGGATATCGATCAACCCTCGCTCAAGGAGGAGGGTGCCTCCGAGATCGTAGCGGCGACCCGTGCCTTCAACATCATGCAACACCGCATCCGCCGTTATATCGATGATAGAGAGCGGCTGTTCAGCTCGATTTCCCACGACCTCAAGACCCCCATCACCCGACTGCGACTGCGGGTCGAACTGCTCGACGACGAGGTGCAAATCGCCAAGTTCAACAAGGATCTCGACGAACTGGAGCTGATGGTGAAGGGGGCGCTGCAGACGGTCAAAGAGACAGATATTCACGAGAATATCGAGGAGATCGACATCAATGCCCTGCTGGAGCAGATGGCGGAGTCGATGAACCTGCACGACGAGCGGCTGACCATCGAAGGGCACTGCAAGTGGCCCTACCGCGGCAAGCTGCTGGCGCTCAAGCGCTGCATCGGCAATCTGGTAGACAACGGCATCAAGTACGGCCAGCGGGTGCGCATCATCATCATGGATGACGAGGAGATGCTGATCCTCTTCATCATGGATGAGGGCCCCGGCCTGCCGGACGATCAGTTCGAGCGTATCTTCGAACCCTATTACCGGCTCAGTACCGATCAGGCTGGCACCGGCCTCGGCCTTGGCATCGCCCGCAACATAGCCCACGCCCACGGTGGCGATCTGGTGCTGGAAAACCGTCCGCAAGGTGGCCTGCAGGCCACGCTCTCCCTACCAAGGCAGTAACCTTATGAAGTGGTTGTCTTTTTCTGTCATCGCCCTGCTCTCTGCTCCCGTTGCCGCCTCCCAGGTGGAAGTGCTGCACTGGTGGACGTCCGGCGGCGAAGCGAAAGCGGTCGAAGTGCTCAAATCCGAGTGGACCAAACAGGGCAACCAGTGGAACGACTTCGCGGTACAGGGCGGCGGCGGCAAGAGCGCCATGACGGTATTGAAGAGCCGGGCGCTGGCGGCCAACCCGCCCGAAGCGGCCCACCTGAAGGGTTACGAGCTCAAGGAGTGGGCCGGGCTCGGCTTTTTGCGCGATCTCACCCCTATGGCCGAGCACCTCGGCTGGTACAGCCAGATGCCGCCCATGGTGCGTGCCACCCTCAGCCAGAATGGCGCCCTGATGGCGGTGCCCACCGGCATCCACCGGGTCAACTGGCTGTGGCTCAACCGCAAGATCTTCGAGCGCAATAAGCTGACTCCGCCCACCGACTGGGCCCAGTTTGTCACCGTCGCCGACCAGCTTAAAAAACGGGGCATCACCCCGCTCGCCATTGGCAACGAGCCCTGGCAGCTGGCAGTGTTGTTTGAAACGGTGGCGCTCGGTGAGGGCGGTAAAGAATTCTATCGCAAGGCGTTCCTCGAGCAGGACAGCGCCACCCTGACCGGCCCCGACATGGTGCAGGTGTTGACCCGTTTCCAGCAGCTGCGCGCCTATGTGCCGCAAAAATACGCCGGTCTGAAGTGGCATCAGGCCACCAATCTGCTGGAGAGCGGTGGCGCCGCCATGCAGGTGATGGGCGACTGGGTGAAGGGTGAACTGAGTGCCGGTAACTACCGGCCGGGTGAGGATATCGCCTGCCTGCCGAGCCCGGGCAGCGCCGGACTGTTCAGCTATAACCTCGACTCCATCGCCATGTTCAAACAGCGGGATCCGGCCCAGTTGCAGGCGCAGGGGGATCTGGCCCAGCTGCTGATGACGCCGCAATTCCAGGAGGAGTTCAATCGGGTGAAGGGGTCTATTCCAGCTCTGACCAATCCCGACATGAGCAAGTTCGACCGCTGCGCCGTCCGTTCCTATCAGGATTTCCTGCTGGCGGAAAAGCAGGACAACCTGCTGCCCAGCATGGCGGAAGGGATGGCGACGCCGACCAATATGCGGCAGGCGATCCTCGATGTGCTGAGCAACTTCTTCAACGACCCCAAGGCCAACCCGGAGCAGACGGCGCTGCATCTGGAGCGGGCGATGCGCTCGACCCGCTGATTCGGGCACATTACCAAACGGCAGAAATGACAAAGGCGGAATTGCTCCGCCTTTGTTGTTGAATCGTCATCCGATTCAGGATTGATCGTTCTCGTCCTCATCCTCGTCATAGTAATCGCTGAGCTCGATCCAGAGCCCCAACCCGACCATCACCATGGAGCCGAACCAGGTACCGGTGTTCCCGATCGGGCTGCCCATCACTATCATGGCGAAGGACAAGAACCCCATGCCTGCATAGGCTTGTAATCTGCCGTAGGAGACCTGCATATTCACCTCCTTGTTGAATATGGTTCAATTTTTATATTACTCGTCCGGCGCAAGCTGGATAGGGCCGAATAACATTTCGGTTACATATGCTGGTTAATGGGGCGTTTGTTTGATTATTTTTTAGCCCTGAGTATCATTGGCAGCCGAATAGGTTGAAGGTTGATAATAGATGAGTGATTTATTCTGCGGCGCAACCCACGAGTTGGACGCAATCGGGCTTCGTTGCCCGGAACCCGTTATGATGGTTCGCAAGAAAGTGCGGCTGATGGCGGATGGCGAGACCCTGCTGGTCAGTGCCGACGATCCTTCAACCACCCGCGACATCCCCAGTTTCTGCCGCTTTATGGATCACACCCTGGTCGCCAGCGAGACAGAGCAGGCCCCCTACCGCTACCTGATCCGCAAGGGTCAATAAGCCCCCGTACCGGAGCACTCCATGACAACCATTACCCGAATCGGCACCACCCAGCGTTGGTCAGACGTGGTCATTCACAATGGCACCCTCTACGTGGTGGAAGTGCCCGTCAGCGAAGAGGCCGACATCCACCAGCAGACCCGCGAAGTGCTGGCAAGCCTGCAGCGCCTGCTGGAAGGCAACGGCTCCGGCGTCGACAAGATCCTGATGGCCAATATCTATCTCAAAGACATTGGTGACATCGCTGCCTTCAACGAGCAGTGGGATGCCTGGATCCCGGCTGGCACAGCCCCCGTACGCGCCTGTGTACAGGCCCGTCTGGCCCACGAAGGCTACAAGGTGGAAGTGCAGCTGACTGCAGCTGTCTAAGAGGCGCTTATCCCCGCCCCCTCTCCCACAAGGGAAAATGGAGCAAACAACAGGGCGCCATTGCCAGCAACGGCTCCAATAGAAAGGCCCCGCCATCACTGGCGGGGCCTTTTCGTTACCGAAACCTAAGCGACTTAGGCGGTCGGGGTCAGGGTAATGGTCACGCGACGGTTCTGGGCTTTGCCAGCGGCGGTGCTGTTGGTAGCAACCGGCTGATCCGGGCCCACGCCGGTGGTGGAGATGCGGCTGCCTGCTACGCCCTGACCAATCAGCTGAGCGGCAACGGCATCGGCACGATCGCGGGAGAGCTTCATGTTCAGCTCGCGGGAACCTGTGCTGTCGGTGTGACCGACCACGTTCAGGCGGGTCTTGTCGAACTCGGCAACCACCATGGCCACACCGGAGAGGGTGTTGGCACCGGCCGCTTTCAGCTGGGAGCTGGAGCTGTCGAAGGTCACGTTGTTCGGCATGTTGAGGATCAGCTCATTGCCATTGCGGGTCACGCTGACGCCGGTGCCCTGCAGCTTCTCGCGCAGCTTGGCTTCCTGCACGTCCATGTAGTAGCCGATACCGCCACCCAGCGCCGCGCCGGCAGCAACGCCGGTAAGGATGCCCTTCTTGCGGTCACCCTTGCTGGAGGAGAGCGCACCTACGGCCGCACCGGCAGCGGCGCCAGCCAGCGCGCCCCAGGCACCTTTGGAGGTCTGGGATTCACCTGTGTAGGGGTTGGTGGTACAGCCGCTCAGGGCAACGGTCAGTGCCAGAGCTGGCACCAGGATCTTGGCTCGCATGAAAAAACCTCTGTGAAAACAATCCGGCACCATGCCGGGGGCCGGATTGTAACGCGCTGGCACGCCATTGTCTGACGCAAGCCTGAACAGATGGCGAGAGTGATGTTTTTTTGGGCAATCGAAGGGTTGTCAGCGCGGCAACTGACACTCGGCGTGGCAAGGACAGCTGACCAGATGATCGTTCACCATTCCCACCGCCTGCATAAAGGCGTAACAGATGGTGCTGCCGACGAAGTTGAAGCCGAGCTTCTTGAGCGCTTTCGACATGGCATCCGACTCCGGCGAGGTCGCCGGAATATCGCCATTGCCCTGCCGCTGGTTGACGATGGGGGCGCCGCCAACAAAGCCCCACAGGTAGTCGGAGAAGTCGATCCCCTGCTCCTGCAACGCCAGATAAGCGCGGGCATTTCTGATGATCGACTGCACCTTGAGCCGGTTGCGGATAATGCCGGTGTCCTGCATCAACCGCTCCACATCCTGCTCGTCGAACCGGGCAATCTGCACCGGATCAAAGTCGGCATAGGCGCGGTAATAGCTCTTGGTGCGCTTGAGGATGGTGATCCACGACAACCCCGCCTGCTGGCCGTCGAGGCAGAGCTTGGCAAACAGCTCGCGCGAGTCATAGACCGGCCTGCCCCACTGTTTGTCATGGTATTCAATGTATTCCGGGTCTTTGGTCACCCAGGCGCAGCGCAGTTCCATTTCCTCTCCCTCGTTATTTCAGCGGTGTGCCCGACCCTGCCCACTCTGCAGGCGGCACTGCTCACATCATATACCGGTCATCCCGCCCGACCAGCCACAGCGCAGCACCATCCCGCGAATCCGCTGCAATTTCGCCTATTATCCGACCATGCCAGACGGTATACTCCCTCGGTTCACATTCAGCAAATCTTGCTCTGATTTTCACTTCGCGCGAAAAAAATTATGCAAAAATTCGATGTCAAAACCTTTCAGGGCCTGATCCTGCAGCTGCAGGACTATTGGTCCCGCCAGGGCTGTACCATCATTCAGCCGCTGGATATGGAAGTGGGTGCCGGTACTTCCCACCCCATGACCTGTCTGCGTGCCCTGGGCCCGGAGCCCATCGCCTGCGCTTACGTGCAACCGTCCCGCCGTCCGACTGACGGCCGCTACGGTGAAAACCCGAACCGCCTGCAGCACTACTACCAGTTCCAGGTGATCATCAAGCCTTCCCCCGACAACATTCAGGAACTCTATCTGGGCTCCCTGAAAGAGCTGGGCATGGACCCTGAAATCCACGACATCCGCTTCGTGGAAGACAACTGGGAAAACCCGACTCTGGGTGCCTGGGGTCTGGGTTGGGAAGTGTGGCTGAACGGCATGGAAGTGACCCAGTTCACCTACTTCCAGCAGGTTGGCGGCCTCGAGTGCAAGCCGGTCACCGGAGAGATCACCTACGGTCTCGAGCGTCTGGCCATGTACATTCAGGGCGTGGACAGCGTCTACGATCTGGTCTGGTCTGACGGCCCGCTGGGCAAGACCACCTACGGCGACGTGTTCCACCAGAACGAAGTGGAGCAATCCACCTACAACTTCGAACACGCCGATGTGGAGTTCCTGTTCCACTGCTTCGAGCAGTACGAGAAGGAAGCCCAGAATCTGCTGGCACTGGAAAAACCGCTGCCGCTGCCTGCCTACGAGCGCATCCTCAAAGCCGCTCACTCCTTCAACCTGCTGGATGCCCGCAAGGCCATCTCGGTCACCGAGCGTCAGCGCTACATCCTGCGCATTCGCACCCTGACCAAGGCCGTGGCAGAGGCATACTACGCCTCCCGCGAAGCGCTGGGCTTCCCTATGTGTCAGCGCAGTGAGAACAAGCAAGGTTAAGGAACGGACATGGCACAACATACATTTCTGGTAGAGATCGGTACTGCTGAGCTGCCGCCCAAAGCCCTGCGCTCCCTGGCCGAAGCCTTTGCCGACAACTTCAAAGCCGAACTGACCAAGGCCGATCTGGCCTTTGGCGACGTCGAGTGGTTTGCTTCACCGCGCCGCCTGGCGCTGAAGGTAAGCGAGCTGGCTGGCGAACAGCCGAGCAAGAGCGTCGAGAAGCGCGGCCCGGCCGTGGCTCAGGCGTTCGATGCCGAAGGCAAACCGACCAAGGCTGCCGAAGGCTGGGCCCGTGGCAACGGCATCACCGTTGAGCAGGCCGAGCGTCTGGTCACCGACAAGGGTGAGTGGCTGGTTCACACCGCCAAGGTCGAAGGCCGTCCGGCGAAAGAGCTGCTGGGCGAACTGGTCGCCTCCGCACTGGCCAAACTGCCGATCCCGAAAATGATGCGCTGGGGCGACAAGACCATCCAGTTCGTGCGTCCGGTCTTCACCGTGACCCTGCTGCTGGATGGCGAGCTGGTTCCCGCCCACATTCTGGGTATCGACTCTGCCCGCACCCTTCGCGGTCACCGCTTTATGGGCGAGAGCGAATTCACCATCGACAACGCCAGCCAGTACCCGCAGATCCTGCAGGAGCGCGGCATGGTGATTGCCGACTTTATGGCGCGCAAGGCCAAGATCAAGGCTGACGTCGAAGCGGCTGCTGCCGCCTTCGGTGGCGTGGCCGATCTGGACGACGCCCTGCTGGAAGAAGTGACCGCACTGGTCGAGTGGCCGGTGGTGCTGACCGCCAACTTCGAAGAGAAGTTCCTGGCCGTGCCGGCTGAAGCGCTGGTGCACACCATGAAGGGTGACCAGAAGTACTTCCCGGTCTACGACAAGAGCGGCAAGCTGCTGCCGAAGTTCATCTTCGTCACCAACATCGAGTCCAAAGACCCGAGCCAGATCATCAGCGGCAACGAGAAGGTGGTTCGCCCCCGTCTCTCTGACGCCGAGTTCTTCTTCAAGACCGACCTCAAGCAGACCCTGGCCTCCCGCCTGCCGCGCCTTGAAACCGTGCTGTTCCAGCAACAGCTGGGCACCGTCAAGGCCAAGGTCGAGCGTATCGAGACCGTCGCCGGCTTTATCGCCGAGCGCATCGGTGCCGACGTGGCTCAGGCCAAGCGTGCCGGTCTGCTCTCCAAGTGTGACCTGATGACCAACATGGTCGGCGAGTTCACCGACACCCAGGGTGTCATGGGGATGCACTACGCCCGTCACGATGGCGAAGACGAAGCAGTGGCCGTGGCCCTCAACGAGCAGTACATGCCGCGCTTTGCCGGTGATGCCCTGCCGTCCGGTCTGGTTGCCTGCGCCGTCGCGCTGGCCGACAAGTTCGACACCCTGGCCGGTATCTTCGGCATCGGCATGCTGCCGAAGGGTGACAAGGACCCGTTTGCCCTGCGTCGCGCCGCCATCGGTGCCCTGCGCATCATGACCGAGAAGCAGCTGGATCTGGATCTGGTTGAACTGGTTGAAGAAGCGGTACGCGTCTACGGCGACAAGCTGACCAACAAAACCGTCGTCACCGACGTGGTCGACTTTATGCTGGGCCGCTTCCGCGCCGCCTATCAGGACGAAGGCATCGGTGCCGACGTGGTGCTGGCCGTACTGGCCCGCCGCCCGACCCGTCCGCTCGACTTCGATCGTCGCGTCAAGGCCGTCAGCCACTTCCGCACGCTGGATGCCGCACTGGCCCTGGCTGCCGCCAACAAGCGCGTGAGCAACATTCTGGCCAAGGTCGAGGTTCCATTACCCACTGCCGTCAAACCGGAACTGCTGGTCGATGCCGCCGAGAAGGCGCTGGCTACCCAGGTTGCCGAACTGCAAGCCGAACTGGCCCCGCTGTTCGCCGCCGGTGACTATCAGGCTGCCCTCACCCGTCTGGCCGCCCTGCGCGAGCCGGTCGACACCTTCTTCAATGAAGTGATGGTGATGGCCGACGACGAGGCCCTCAAGGCCAACCGTCTGGCACTGCTGAACAACCTGCGCAACCTGTTCCTGCAAGTCGCGGATATCTCCCTGCTGCAGTGATGTTGGTTGGGTGAGTGATATAAAAAACGGCGCCGTTAAGGCGCCGTTTTTTTATTGAATACACAGCGATTAGAAATGCAATAGAACCACAATTTAAGGAAAATGATCGCTACATGCGCACTTAAGATATAATCGATTTTGGCTCTTACATACGATGAAAAATGAGAATGTTCTAATTTTCACTATTCTTTTATCGTACTAAATTCTGATATGATTGTGGTGTTAATAACTCAATGAGCAGGTAATAGAAATGGGTAATCCTGAGCGACTTGCAATGATGAAGAATTGCTCTATAGAAAACAAAAATCTACCAATCAGAATTGAAAGTGTTGATGCTTTAAAATTAGCAATTAGTTTGACATTCAATAGAAGTGATAAACATATAAAATCAGTGCTGATATTTAATAATGAAAACCCAAACACTCTGTTTAATTCACTTACACATAGCGATGTAGAAAGAAACATTGTTGACTTCTTATCTGAAAAAGATGCAAAAATATCAATCATAACGAATGAAAAAGAGAGAGTGAAATCATCTACCATCTACCATAAAGAGAATAAAAGTAAGATAGAGATCCTCTCTATTAATCAAAAAATGATAAGTACTCTTGAGGAAGGGAAACCTCATAAAATGAAAAGTTTACTACTAGGAGATAACGAGACTCTTATTGTAGGTGATTTTACATCACCAGATTTCACAGAGTCTCTATATGTTAATTTTTTTGATGTAAATAGTTCTGAACTATTAAATAACTATTTTAATGGATTAAAGGACTTTATTCTCAATGGTGGAGAGTTCAAAAAATGAGCCAAGCTAGCACATCAACGCTATATTTGCTTAGTAACTTTTCCTCATTATTTGAAGTCGCGGTTGGTCTTAATCTTGTTTTTTCCATGTGGGATAGCCTGAGAAATCAAGCCGTTGAGCGCTTGAAAAAAATATCCGATGAACTTGAGAAAAATCTTGAGCTGAATTTAGGTGTTAATTATAAAGATAGTCGATGCGCACAAAAATTTGCAGAGAAAAAGAATGAGCAACTTCAGCGTTTAGAAAAACTATCTCAAATTGCAAAAATTGTTGGCCTGTTAATAACTTCAGCAATAATGCTTTTGTTGTCCTGTCTTGGTTATTTACCAGAGATAGCATTTTCATTTTGGCAAATAGCCTTAGCCATTGTACTGTCAACATTAACATCACCTAGTTTCCTTCTTTGGGGGAATATTCAAGCAAAAAGAAGTAGAGCTATTTTGGAAGAACACCAAAAACAACAAGAAACCACCTTTCTTGATATACAGGAATTTACTACAGGAAAATAGCCTTCACCTCGTATGTACAGATCTAGTTATCACCTGACACCGGCCTCAAACCGGTGTCTTGTTTACGCTACTTTAGGACCGTAGGTTCGATTAGCCGTCAGGCGTAATCGGACATTCGCGTAAATGGATTCTCCCGCCATCAAAACCAAATTCTCACCTACGGCTGGCCGCCTCTATTGCACGGCCACAACCGTAATCAAAGCCTCTCGTTCGTCCGATTACGCTTCGCTAATCGAACCTACAGGGGGGTAATGAGCTGTTATCATTTGAGACAGTGCCCAGCGCCGCCACGCCCAAGAGGAAAGTCATGGATATACCTGCCGCCCCGTCCCCCGCCATCTGCCAGCTGTGTCAGGAGAAAGCAGATCTCGACTTCGACTTCACCATGGCCTTTCAGCCCATCGTCGATTGCAGCCAGCGCACCATCTTCGGTTACGAGGCACTGGTGCGGGGGATCAACAACGAACCGGCGCAGAGCGTGATTGCCCTGGTCAATGACGACAACCGCTACCGCTTCGACCAGCTGTGCCGGATCAAGGCCATCGCGCTGGCGGCACGGCTCGGTATGAAGGGGATGCTGAGCATCAACTTTCTGCCCAATGCGGTCTACCGCCCGGAGCGCTGCATTCGCACCACCCTGCAGGCGGCCCGCGAGCACCTCTTCCCCATCGAGCAGATCATGTTCGAGCTGACCGAGGTGGAGCAGGTGCAGAATAGCCAGCATCTTCGCGGCATCGTCGATCACTATCAGGCGCTCGGCTTCAAGACGGCGATCGATGACTTTGGCGCCGGTTACTCGGGCCTCAACCTGCTGGCCGATTTTCACCCCAACATCGTCAAACTCGATATGCACCTGCTGCGCGGCATCGACCAGGACCCGACCCGGCAAGCCATATTGCGCCACTCTCTGGCGCTGTTTGCCGAGTTGCAGATCACCCCGCTGGCGGAGGGGATCGAGAGCCGCGAAGAGATGGCCTGCCTGCAGGAGATGGGCGTCAGCCTGATGCAGGGCTATCTGTTTGCCCGCCCCGGCTTTGAAAACCTGCCCGAAGTGGATTTCGCCAGCCTGTAAGCAAATCGGCCTGCCCTGCTCTCCTCATCCTATACCCGCCAGAATAAGAAAACGGACACCCGAGGGTGTCCGTTTTTATGTCATATCACCTTGCCCCGAGGGGCTGTGTGCTGACGGTTTACAGATAGCTCTCATCGACGCCGATATGAGCCAGCGCAGCCAGTTCGAGCGGTGTCAGCTGGCTAGCGGAGTCGATCATGGTCGGCTCGCCACGGGCGGACCCAGGCAGTTGCAGCCGCTCCTTGAGCGCATCGGTCAGGCTGCCCACCAGATTGCCCATGCGGGTCAGGCGGGAGACCAGCACGGCCTCAGGGCTGCTTTCGCTATCGGCAAAGCCGGAGACCTGAGCCACCGCGAAGTCGCAGATAGCCCTGGCCCGATCACCAAAAGCCCCTTCCAGCTGTTGCAGCACCTGCCGTGCCTCGCTGTCGCCGAGACGCCCCAGCTCCGCCTGCATATGGCCGGTGTCAAAGCGCAGCCGCGCCCCGGCATCGAGCCGATCCTCCGGCTTGCCAGCAGTATGGTCAACCCACGCCTGATCGGTCTGACCGGCAAACTGCATCAGGCCGCCCAGCACCAACCGCTGGTTGGGGCGCGCCGAGGCGAGACTGTCGAGGGCATGACCAAGGGAAGATCCCTTGGCGTCGCTGCCGCTGGCCAGAGAGAGCGCCAGAGTACGCAGGGTTTGCAGATCGCCGCGGGTCTGCAACTTGGCCATGTGGGAACTGTTGATGGAGCCATCGGCAATGTGTTGATGCAGGGCGTTGAGATCGCTGCTGCTCAGGGTCACCTCGGTCGAAGTTTGATCCCGCAGCAGGTAGCTGGCCTGATAGCTGATAAGATCCAGCGCCAGCTTGTAACCGGTGGCCGGAGTCTGGCGGCCCATGGCGACCTGTTCGCGAGCAGCCCCTTTGCTCTCACCGCTTTGGGCGGACGTCGCCTCCGCAGTGGTGGTCGCGCTTTGCGCCAGTTCGCCAGCGATTTCAACCTTGACGGCCCGCTGCAGGTCGGCCACTTCACCCATCGCGGTGTGCAGCTGGCTCATCGCCTCCTGCAGCAGTTCGGGGGTGGCGCTGGCGAGCAGCTCGGTCACATTGCCTCCCACAGTGCCCCACTGCTGGAGCGGGATACCAGCGATGGGGCGAGCCAGCAGCCCGGCAGCCAACTCACGAAGCTGCGGCTGCTCGGAGCCGATGACAACGGCCTGCAACGCGGTGCAGAGCGAGCGCAGTGGGCCGTTGCCGGTCGCCAGAGTGGCGTGCTCCTTGCCCAGTTGTTCGGCGGCGATGTTGTTCAACACGTCCGCCTTGGCAAAGCCACCCAGCGAGCTACCAAATGCAGCCTGCTTCATCAGACGCTGAAGATCCTCGGGGGACGTGGCGGTTTGCGCCTTCGGCGCAGCGGCACTCTTGCCGCTCCCCAGCAGGTTGCCAATCCACTCTTTGATGGCCACGAACGGACGGGCCAGTTGGGCCCCCAATCGCGAGAGCAGCCCCTGCCCTTTCTGCGGTTCGCTGCGGTTGCCCAGCAAGATCGCATCTTGTCCGGTGGCGACCTGACGCGCCTCCAGCTGGCCCATCTGGCCAACCCCTGTGGTTGCATCACTGTGGTGAGCGACGGCCTGTGTGCCGACGGTGTTTGCTTGAATCTGCATGATGATTGTCTTCTTGTGATGTTTCGCCGCCAGTCTAGGAGAGGCCATCAACAGGGACTATCGGGATTGGTCGCGATTTTTGTACTGAGCGCAGCGTGCTATCTCGCTGACCGACAACCTAAAAAAAGAGAGAGCCACCAACTTGCACTGAGCCCCTATAGCCCACTCCCGCCAGAATAAAAAACGGACACCCGAGGGTGTCCATTGGTATCAGTTTTCGTGCTATCTGGTCACGCCAGATCGAGGCCGCGCATCTTCAGACGGATATCAACCTCTTGCGGCTTGTCGGCACCGCCCGACCCTCTTGCCAAATCCAACGCATCCAGCAGCCCCTTGCTATGGCCACTTTCTTCCCCCAGCTTGGCCTCTTCCAGTACCCGCCTGGTGACTCCCCGCTCATCTTTGGCACTCAGCAACACCCGCATATCCGTCGCCTTGTTATAGAGGATCTCCTGCTCATCCCCTTCAACGGATATGTCGCTGACATCGATCCCCGAGCGGCCAAATACCGTGGAAATAGTGCCTGAACCACCAAAGTTGATGGCTACTTTGGGATCCCGGGAGGTAGAGAAATAAGCGGCATCATGACCGACTTGCCCCTCTGTCACCCCGCTGAACGCATCGCCACCGTGGGTACCGCGGAAGGTCTTGACCAACTGCTCGGCGGGAGTGCTTTTTTCAAAAGCAGCAGACATGCCCTGATCGATCAACGCTTGCCCTGCATCCAGCTGCTTTTCCTGACGCAGCGAGCGATTCAGGTGCTGGTACTCACCATTGGTGTAGAGCCCAAGCGCCATGACTTCAGCATCGCTGTAAAGACCGTGGGGCTGTTCACCCAGATATTGTTCAGCCTCCAGGCCAAATTGATTCTGCAAGCCCTCAGCCAGCACCTTGTCGGCAGGCTCACCTTTAACTTCGCTCTCGACGGCATAGCGTAATTGGGCAACCTCATGCATCAGGTCGTTCAATCCGGCAGCAACCTCACCGAGTTGATCCTGCGTGGCAGAGCTCACCCATTCGCTGGCCTGCCTGCCCGTGGTACCCCATTGCTGCAGAGCAATCCCGCCCAAATTCAGTTCAAGCAGGCGGGCGGCCTGATGAGTGGTTGCCTCGATTTTTGATCCATCACGAATACCGCTCAGGGCAGTGACCAAGGAACGCAGAGCACCGTTGCCAGTCGCCAGCGTGGTGTGGTCCTTGCGCAGTTGTTCAGCATTGATACTTTTCAGCTCGCTTGTCTTGTCGAGCGCGCTCAGGGTATAGGGCAGTGCCTTTTGCAAAAAAAGACGTTTCTGATCCGCCATGGAGAGGTTTTCTGCTACCTGAGTCTTCGGCGCAGCGGCACTCTTGCCGCTCCCCAGCAGGTTGCCGATCCACTCTTTGATGGCCACAAACGGGCGGGCCAGTTGGGCCCCCAATCGCGAGAGCAGCCCCTGCCCTTTCTGCGGTTCGCTGCGGTTGCCCAGCAAGATCGCATCTTGTCCGGTGGCGACCTGACGCACCTCCAGCTGGCCCATCCGGCCAACCCCTGTGGTTGCATCACTGTGGTGAGCGACGGCCTGTGTGCCGACGGTGTTTGCTTGAATCTGCATGATGATTATCTTCTTGTGATGTTTCGCCGCCAGTCTAGGAGGGGCCATCAACAGGGACTATCGGGATTGGTCGCGATTTTTGTACTGAGCGCAGTGCGCTATCTCGCTGACCAAAAAGCTAAAAAAAGAGAGCCACCATTAACAGTGCCGCTGGCGGTGACCTGCTCTAATGGCGCCATCATCAATCTGGAGCCATCAATGAACTCTCTTTATCACGCCGCCATCCACCAGCTGTTTCTCTCCCTCTCCCTGCCTGCGCCGCAACAGGAGGAGAGCGTCACCAGCCTGCAGATCGGCGAACTGACCTGTCACCTGACCGAACACCCGGCCGACTATCTGCTGATGTTTACCCGCCTCGACGCGGCCACCAGCGCTCAGGCCGCCGCCCAGAACCTCTTCAGTCAGGACCCGTGCAAGCCGGTACTGGGTTTCGATACCGAGAGCCTGACACCGGTACTGTGGAGTCGTCAGCCCTTGCAGCAGCTGGATCGCACCCAGATCCACCACCAGCTGGAACAGCTGGTGCACGCCGCCAGCGAGATTAACAAAGGGCAGGACGGCACCATCCGGCCTTGAGCCATTGGCGTGATCACACCCCACGTCACCATAGATGGATAACTATACCTATGGCCTGAGCAAACTGGGCAGCGGGCCCCCGGACTGGTATGGTTTTGCCATCAATTCATCAACGACCGAGATATCATGAAACGCAAAACCATGGCCCTGCTGCTGGGTACCCATCTGCTGGTCGCGGCGGCAGGCTTTGCCGCCGGTGTCTACACCCTGCCGATCCTGATCGCGCCACCCGCCCCTGATACCGAGCAGGTCGCGGCCAGCCAGCAGCAAGCGAGATTCCACGGCACCTTTCGCCGGGATCTGAAAGACAGCGATCGGCTGCACTGGGGGGAGGGCAAGGTGAGCATAGGGCCGGATGCCGTCAGCCTGATGGGCAAGCTGGCCCCCGGGCCGGACTACCAGCTCTACCTCTCCCCCGAGTTTGTCGAGACCGAAGCCGATTTTGCCCGCCTCAAGGATCAGATGGTGCGAGTCGGGCCGGTGAAGACCTTCGACAACTTTATCGTGCAGCTGCCCGCCACGATCGATCCGGCCCGCTACAGCAGCGTGATCGTCTGGTGTGAAACCTTCGGCCAGTTCATCACCGCCGCCCGTTATCAGGATCTGCGTCCGGAGCAGTAACCTCGCCCCTGACCCGCACCATGAAAAAGGGCTGACATCACTGTCAGCCCTTTGGCTATCCGGCCCGCTCGTCATTAACGCTCCGGTTTGGTCATCTCCCGCAGCAGCTGATCGATGCAGCCCACTACCTGCTCTGAGTTCTGCTCGATCTCGCGGTAGAGCGCCTCAGCCTCTTCATGCTTGTGCTGATTTTTCAGCTCGATAATCTGCTGGATCACCTGATGCAATCTGGCGTGGGGGGCGGCCATCGCCCTGAAGGCGGGTTGATCGCCGCAGCATGCCTGCCCTTCGCTGAAGTACCAGTGACCAAGGCGGCACTCCTTGTCACTGACCGCCTCGCTGCGCGACAGCCCCTCCTGCCCATCCAGATAGGCACGCACCCGGGTCTTCCAGCCCATATGAGCGGCGCGGGCGCGACTCAGCACCATCCGCACGTTGGAACCATCCTGGAACTGTCCGGCCAGATCCCCCAGCTTGTCCACCAGGGTCGCCACATGGCTGGCGATATGGGCGGTATCCCGCGCCACCAGCGTAGTGGCCTGGGAGATCTCGTGGACGCTGACGATATTGCGGGTGATCTCGTCGCTCACCGAGGATTGCTCCTCCGAAGCGGCGGCGATCTGGGTGTTCATGTCGCGAATGCTGTTGACCGCCCCCTTGATCCGGCCGAGGGCTTCCCCCGCCTGATTGGCCCGCTCCACCGACTCCCCCGCCCGCGAGACGCTGTGTTCGATCATGGTCACCGTGGTGCCCACCGCCCGCTGCAACTGCTCTATGGTGCCGCGGATCTCGGCGGTGGAGTGCTGGGTGCGCCCGGCCAGCGAGCGCACCTCGTCGGCCACCACCGCAAAACCGCGCCCCTGTTCACCGGCCCGGGCCGCCTCAATGGCGGCGTTGAGGGCCAGCAGATTGGTCTGCTCGGCGATGGACTGGATCACCGCAAGCACCGAGCCAATCTGCTCGCTGGCCTTGGCAACCTCTTTCACCGTGTTGCCCGCACTGGCGATCTCCTCCGCCAGCTGTTCGATCATGTTGACGCTCTGCTGCACCACCTCATCGCCGGTGACCGCCTGATTGTCCGCTTCGTTGGCCGCTTCGGCCGCCTGTGCCGTGTTGTTGGCCACCTCGTGTACCGTGCTGGTCATCTCGGTCATGGCGGTGGCGAGCTGGGTGGTCTGCTCCTGCTGGCGCGTCATGCTGCCAAGGTTGCCCGCCGCACTGCGCGACAGCCGCTCGCTCTCGCCAGCCAGTTCGCCCAGAGTGGCGGTGAGCTGGCTGATGGTGTCGCGGATCTTGGCAACAAAGCCATTGAACGCCGACCCGAGCCGGCGGATCTCCTCCGGCCCCGCCACCGGCAGCTTGCTGCCGAGATCGCCGGAGCCATTGGCCAGCGCCTCCAGCGCCTTGACGCTGTCGAGCAGCGGTCGATTGATGCGATTGAGTGCAAGCGCCATCACCATGGCAATCACCAGAGCCCCTACCAGAGAGATGATCGCCATCTGCCAGCCCTGACGCGCCAGATCGGCCGCGACCAGACTGTGATCCCGGGTCAACTCGATGATACCGACCGCCTTGCCGGAGTAATCGCGCAGGGGGGCCGCCATCACCAGCAAATCACTCCCCTGTTGCGTCATATTGACGAAACGTTCCTCACCGGCCAGTACCGGCTGATACCACTCCATCGCCTCACCAAGCCGGGATGTGCCAACCAGCGTCACCAGTTTGCCCTGCTCAAACAGATAGATGGCGAGCTGCACCTGCTTGTCCAGCAGTTGGCCAAACAGCTTTTCATCCAGGGCACGACCAAACTCCACCGAACCGACCGGCTGCCCGTTGAAGGTGACCGGCACGACCCCGCGCAAACCGGTACCAGCCACGCCAATCTCCAGCCCGCCAACGGCATGATGCTCGCGATTCACCTCAACCACAGTGGGGCGAATGGCAGAGAGGTCATCACCGTGTTTTTCAGGCTTGTGTACCCGATAGAGGGAAGTGGCTGGCGGCAAGTGGAACTGGAACTGCTCGATCCCCTGTGCCTTGATAGCGGGCCAGAGCGGATCAAACAGATTGGCGAGGGTCTGCCAATCCTTGTCGGCCACCGCCTTGGCTGCATCCGGCCGCTGGGCGATCAGAGTCGCCGCCAGCACGGTTTCATGGCTGGTGTTTTTGATCACCGCTTCCACGTTCTGGAGCTGGCTCCGCAGTGCAGCCTGCTCGGCCGCGAGCGCCCGCTGGCGATTTTCAAACAGATTAAAGGTAAGCAGCACCACGGCGAGCAATACGATGCCGCCAATTGCCAGCAGCGTGATCTGGTGACCCAGCTTGCGAGGGGGGAACATAAGACACCATCCTTGACAGTCATACCCAACCTACAGGATGGAACGGTTAAGTCGGGAGTCCATCAGAACTTAACCCTTTGTTGATATTGATCAAACGATTAACAGGCAAAATACGAGGTGGGTCAAACGGGGGGAATGTTTATCATATGGGCTGGAATTGGGTCTTAGTGCATACAACTGACAGTTTTCAGTCCAACACAACGATCACACTGCAAAATTTGGAGATCCCCCTTTAATCCCCCACCTTGGTTACCAAAGCACAACAAGGAGTTTTATTAAGGCTTCCAGCTGAAACGGTTCCGTTGGGAGCTTCATTGGTATACGATACAGGCCCCACAAAAAACATTAATAATCATAAACTTAATAAGGCTGTCATGACAAAGTATCACATTGTTGCTGTGACTATCGCAGCAAGCTTGACACTTGCGGGTTGTGCAAGCGAATCCTCCCGAACACTTGAAGTTGCCAAAGTGACCTCTTACCAGACCCAATACCAAGGCACTCGCAGCCCCATTTCTGTGGGCAAGTTTGATAATCGCTCAAGCTACATGCGCGGTATATTCTCCGATGGTAACGACCGCCTGGGTAGCCAGGCCAAGACAATCCTGATCACCCACCTGCAACAAACTGGCCGTTTCAGTGTTCTGGACAGAGCCAACATGGAAGAGTTGCAAGCGGAAGCAGGGCTCAAGAAAGAGACTCAGACGCTGAAAGGCGCCGATTACGTCGTCACAGGCGATGTCACTGAATTTGGTCGAAAAGCGGTGGGAGATCATCAGCTGTTTGGCATTCTCGGCAGGGGTAAATCGCAGATCGCCTATGCCAAAGTCAACCTCAACATCGTCGATGTCAAAACGTCAGAAGTTGTTTTCTCGTCACAAGGGGCAGGCGAATTCGAGCTTTCCAACCGCGAAGTTATCGGTTTTGGTGGCACGGCCGATTATGACTCCACACTCAATGGCAAGGTGCTCGACCTAGCGATTCGTGAAGCCGTAAACAATCTGGTCTCTGGCATCCAGAACGGTGCCTGGCAACCGGCTCGCTAAGGGGGAATCAATGAACAAAATGCGTCAAGGACTCTGTCTGGCTTTTGCCCTCTTCAGCTACGGTTGTGCGACTCCACCCAAGCCCCTGTACAACTGGGGTGAATATCAGGATTCTGTCTACCAGAACCTTGAAGAAAAAGATAACGGTGAACAGATCGATCGGCTTGAGAAAAACCTGCAAGAAGCCAATGGCAAAGGGGAAAAGGTGCCGCCCGGTTTCCATGCTCATCTGGCCATGCTTTATGCCCAGCAGGGGCGTGACAACCTCGCACTGGAACACTTCGAGAAAGAGAAGCAACTCTTCCCAGAATCAACCACTTTCATTAATTTTCTGCTCACCCAGAAGCAAGGAGCAGCCAAATGAAAAAGTTACTGATTTCCATCATGGGCTCACTGCTACTGGCTGGTTGCGCATCCCAACAAGCTGCGTATGACTACACAGCATTTCGGGAAAGTCACCCTACATCTATTCTGGTTTTGCCTCCCGTAAACCACAGTCCAGATGTTAAAGCCAGCAATAGCCTGCTCTCCCAGAGCACCATGCCACTGGCCGAGTCTGGCTATTATGTTTTCCCGGTCTCATTGACCAACGAAACCTTCCGTCAGAACGGCATGACTGTTGCGGAAGATATCCACTCTTTGCCCATCAGCAAACTGCATCAGATTTTTGGTGCTGATACCGCGCTCTATCTGGACATCACCGAATATGGCACCAGCTATATGGTGGTCTCGAGTGAAACAGCCGTGACAGCGAAAGCAAAATTGGTGGACCTGCGTAACGGCAAAACCATATGGGAAGGTACAGCCCGCGCTTCAAGCGCAGAGCAAAAGTCCAATGGTGGTGGTAGCCTGGTTGGCATGCTGGTCGTCGCCGTCGTTGACCAGATCACCAACACAGTGATGGACAAGGGCCATGATATCGCAGGGATAACCAGTTTCAGACTGCTAAGCGCAGGTATGCCTAATGGCATCCTGTATGGCCCCTACTCACCGAAATACAACACACAAAAATAACCATTCCTGCTTCTGACAGAAGTGAGGATAAGCAGAGTTGCTTGGGGAAAAACCTCTTGTACTCCAGCCTGCGAAAACAAAAACCCCCTCGTGACAGAGGGGGTTTTTCGTTTTGGCAACGGGTGCGGATTAACGCAGCGGTTTGACCGAGCGACGGACAATCAGCTCGGGCTGTACCGTCATCGACTCCACTTCCAGCTCCTTGTTGCGGATCCGGCTGACCAGATGCTTCACCGCCAGCTGGCCCAGTTCGGCCTTAGGGTGACGGATGGTGGTTAGCGGCGGGCTGGAGAAGCGCGCCATCTCCACATCGTCGTAGCCGATGATGGAGATATCGTCCGGTACCTTGATCCCGGCTTCCCAGGCAGCGCAGATGGCGCCGATCGCCATGGGATCGTCGAAGGCAAACACCGCGGTCGGGCGAGGCTGCAGGGTCAGGATGCGCTGCATGGCATCGAAACCGCTCTGGCTCTCGTAATCCCCTTCAAAGATCTGTTCATCTTTGAGGGTCAGACCGTGTTCGCCCAGCGCATCACGTACCCCGTCCAGTCGCTGCTGGGTGGTCGGCTTGGAGAGCTGGCCAGTGATGCAGACGATGTCGCGGTGCCCCAGCTCCAGCAGATGGCGTACGGCCATGCGGGCGCCGATGCGGGCGTTGTCGTTGATGACGTTGGCGAAATCGCACTCCGTTCCCCAATCCAGTACCACCTGCGGCACGTTCTTGTGGATGCGCAGCATGTCGCGCAACGGGGTGTCGATATCGGTACCCAATACCAGCAGGCCATCCACCCGTTTTTCCATCAGCATTCTCAGGTAATGCTGTTGGCGAGGCGGCTGGTTTTCGGTGTTGCAGAGGATCAGGCTGTAGCCCTGTTCGAAGCAGTACGCTTCAACCCCTTGCACCACTTCTGCGAAGAAGGGGTTTACGCTGGTGGTCACCAGCATACCAATGGTCTTGGTCGAATTTATTTTAAGACTGCGCGCTACCGAGTTGGGCGCGTAGTTGAGTTCTGCCACCGCCTCAATCACTTTCTGGGTCGCGTCTTCGCTGACCCGCCGAGTGTGGTTGAGCACATGTGAGACGGTGGAGATGGATACGCCTGCGCGCGAGGCGACATCCTTGATAGTGGCCATCTCTGTCTCCTGACTGTCAAAGGCGGAACATTAGCAGATTTCCCGAATAAAGGCTTGGTTTTAACGAGCTCTGCCACGGAATTGTCAATGCCGGCTAATTTAGGCGCTCATTTCTGTTTGCGCAAATGGATTCTGGTCAAAATGGGAGCGCTGTCAGAGTAAAATATCGCCAGATTAATCCTCTGGCGTTTGTCAGAATCGCCTCTCGTTACCAAGATGTTAAGTCAACAAATCAAAATTAAACTCTGATTAGATGAAAATAACAGGTCATTTATTTCAAAATTCATCCATCCAACCCCCTCTGGTTAGTATCTTTAACAGCTTGTTATTGCCCCGTGAGGAATGATAGAACCATACCTATAACCGGATGCACGGGATGTAGATCCGGAATGGCACACGGAAATGAAACAATCCACTGATTAAGGGACGAATCAATGCATAAGTTGAGCAAAATCACAGTTGGCGCAGCGGTTTCTTTGGCTCTGTTTGGATCGATCTCCATCGCCCACGCGGCAGACACCATCAAGATAGGTATCGCAGGCCCGGTCACCGGCCCGGTTGCCCAGTACGGGGACATGCAGTTCACCGGCGGCAAGATGGCGGTAGAGCAGATCAACAAGGCTGGCGGCATCAATGGCAAGCAGATCGAAGCGGTCGTCTATGACGATGCCTGCGATCCCAAACAGGCGGTGGCCGTTGCCAACAAGGTGGTGAACGACGGCGTCAAGTTCGTGGTCGGCCACCTCTGCTCCGACAACACCCTGCCCGCCTCCGACATCTATGAAGACGAGGGGATCCTGATGGTCACCCCCGCCTCCACCAACCCCAAGATCACCGAACGCGGTTACCAGCTGACCCTGCGCACCATCGGCCTGGATAGCGATCAGGGCCCGACTGCTGCCAAGTACATCATCGAGCAGGTCAAACCCCAGCGCGTCGCTGTCATCCACGACAAGAAGCAGTACGGTGAAGGGATCGCTTCCAGCGTCAAAGCCGCGCTCGACAAGGCTGGCGTGAAAGTGGTGGCCTTTGAAGGGATCACCGCCGGTGACAAGGACTTCTCCGCCCTGCTCGCCAAGCTGCAGAAAGAGAACGTCGATTTCGTCTACTACGGCGGCTATCACCCTGAGCTGGGTCTGATCCTGCGTCAGGCTGGCGAGAAGGGGCTGAAAGCCAAGTTCATGGGCCCGGAAGGGGTGGGTAACAAGGATATCTCCGCCATCGGTGGCCCGGCTTCCGAAGGCCTGCTGGTGACCCTGCCGAACAAATACGATCTGGTACCTGCCAACGCCCCGCTGGTCGCTGCGTTCAAGGCCAAGGGTCAGGACTCATCCGGCCCGTTCGTCTGGACTACCTATGCCGCGGTGCAAACCCTGGCAGCCGGTATCGCCAAGGCGGGTGAAGATGACCCGGCTGCCGTTGCCGCCGCCATCAAGGCCGCACCTATCGATACCGTAATGGGCCCCCTGACCTGGGCACCGAACGGTGACCTGAAAGGCTTCGAATTCGGTGTGTTCCAGTGGCACGCTGACGGTACTTCCAGCCAAGTCAAATAATCTGCCGATCGGGGGTGAGTACGCTCACCCCCTCCTCTCTTTGCGGGCAAGTACAGGGAACGCAGTATGTCCGAACACCTCCTCTATCTGGTTCAGCAACTGCTGAACGGATTAACCATAGGCAGCACCTATGCGTTGATCGCCATTGGCTACACCATGGTCTATGGCATCATCGGCATGATCAACTTCGCCCACGGCGAGGTGTACATGATCGGCTCCTATGTCGCTTTTATGGTGATGGCGGGGCTCATGATGATGGGCATCGACAGCACCTTTCTACTGCTGGGAGGCGCCTTCCTGGTCAGTATCATCATCACCGGCACCTATGGCTGGAGCATCGAGCGGGTCGCCTACCGGCCACTGCGCGGTGGCAACCGGCTGATCCCCCTCATCTCCGCCATCGGCATGTCGATCTTCCTGCAGAACATGATGCGGATGGCGCAGGGCTCGCGGGATATCGCCATGCCCAGCCTGATCTCCGGTGGCTGGACCCTGGGGGGTGAGGATGGCTTTCAGGCCAGCCTCTCCTATATGCAGCTGATCATCTTCGTGGTGACTTTCATCACCATGCTGGCGCTGACCCAGTTCATCGGCCGCTCCCGCATGGGCCGCGCCTGCCGCGCCTGTTCGGAAGATATCAAGATGGCCAACCTGCTGGGGATCGACACCCACGTGGTCATCTCCATCACCTTCGTGCTGGGGGCCGCGCTGGCCGCCGTCGCCGGGGTTCTGCTCGGCATGTATTACGGCGTCATCAACCCCTACCTCGGCTTTATGGCCGGTCTGAAGGCCTTCACTGCCGCAGTATTGGGCGGTATCGGCAGCATTCCGGGCGCCGTACTGGGCGGCCTGCTGCTGGGGGTGGTTGAAGCGCTCACCGCCGGTTATCTCAGCACCGAGTACAAGGATGTGATGGCGTTTGCCCTGCTCATTTTTGTGCTGCTCTTTATGCCCACTGGCATCCTGGGTCGTCCGGAAGTGGAGAAAGTGTGATGAAACATCAATTTATCCACGCCTGTATCGCCAGCCTGGTGTTGCTGGTGCTCTCCTTCTGGCTGCTCGGCTTCAAGCTGGAGACCGATGGCTCCAGCCTGCAGGTAGTGAGCCGCCTCGATGTGTCGCTGGCCTGGCTGCTGGGGGGAGCCACCATTGTTTTCTGGTTCCAGATGCTGCGCGGCCAGATTGCCAAGCTGTTTCAGGCCTCCATCAGCGGCTTCTCGGTCGGCTTCACCAAGCTGGTGCTGCCGAGCCCGGAAGAGGCACCCAAGCTCTATAACCTCACCGCCGTGCTGGTGCTGCTGTTTGCCGTCCTGTGGCCGTTTATGGCCTCTCGCGGCGCCATCGATCTCGCCACCCTCACCCTGATTTACATCATGCTGGGGCTGGGGCTGAACGTGGTGGTCGGCCTCGCCGGCCTGCTCGATCTCGGCTATGTCGGCTTCTACGCGGTCGGTGCCTACAGCTATGCCCTGCTCAACACCTACTTCGGACTGAGCTTCTGGGAGTGCCTGCCCATCGCCGGGCTAATGGCCGCCACCTTCGGCTTCCTGCTCGGTTTCCCGGTGCTGCGGCTGCGGGGGGACTATCTGGCCATCGTCACCCTGGGTTTTGGCGAGATCATCCGTATCCTGCTCAACAACATGACCACCCTGACCGGCGGCCCGAACGGGATCTCCGGCATTCCCAAGCCGACGCTGGGGGGGCTGGAGTTCAACCGCACCGTCAAGGATGGGGGCTTTGATACCTTCCACAACTTCTTCGGCATTACCTACAACGCCAACCACAAGGTGATCTTCCTCTACCTGATGGCGCTGGTGCTGGTGGTGGTGACCCTGTTCGTCATCAACCGCCTGCTGCGCATGCCCCTTGGCCGCGCCTGGGAAGCGCTGCGGGAAGACGAGATCGCCTGCAAATCGCTGGGGCTCAACCCCACCATTATCAAGCTGACCGCCTTCACCATAGGCGCCACCTTTGCCGGTTTCGCAGGCAGCTTCTTTGCCTCGCGGCAGGGCTTTATCAGCCCGGAATCCTTCGTCTTTATCGAGTCGGCCATAGTGCTGGCGATTGTGGTGCTGGGTGGTATGGGCTCGCAGATCGGGGTGGTGCTGGCTGCCATCGTGATGACGGTGCTGCCGGAGCTGGCCCGCGAATTCAACGAGTACCGCATGCTGATGTTCGGCCTCTTGATGGTGTTCATGATGATCTGGCGGCCACAGGGATTGCTGCCGATGACCCGTCCGCATCTGGAGTTGAAGAAATGAGTACACATCAGAAGTTAATGGAAGTCTCTGATCTGTCGATGCGCTTCGGGGGCCTGCTAGCCGTCAACGGGGTCAAACTGGATATCGACAAGGGCGAGGTGATCTCCATCATCGGCCCCAACGGCGCGGGCAAGACCACCATATTCAACTGCCTGACCGGCTTCTACAGCCCGAGCGGCGGCACCATCCGCTACAAGGGTGAGGAGATCCAGGGGCTGCCCGGCCACCTCATCGCCCGCAAGGGGATTGTGCGCACCTTCCAGCACGTGCGGCTGTTCAAGGAGATGACGGCGGTGGAGAACCTGCTGGTTGCCCAGCACCAGCACCTCAACACCAGCTTTATCGCCGGCCTGTTCAAGACCCCGGCCTTCCGCCGTGCCGAGCAGGAGGGGCTGGAGCGGGCCGCCTTCTGGCTGGATAAAGTGGGCCTCAAGGATCTTGCCAACCGCGCCGCCGGTAATCTGGCCTACGGTCAGCAGCGCCGGCTCGAGATCGCCCGCTGCATGGCGACCCGCCCCGAGCTGCTGATGCTGGACGAACCGGCCGCCGGTCTCAACCCGAAGGAGACCGACGAGCTGGATGAGCTGATCATGAGCCTGCGGGACGAATTCGGGGTCTCGGTGCTGCTGATCGAACACGATATGAAGCTGGTGATGGGCATCTCCAACCGCATCTTCGTGGTCAGCCAGGGCACCCCGCTGGCCCACGGCAAGCCGGATGAGATCCGCAACAACCCGGCAGTGATCAAGGCCTATCTGGGCGAGTCGTAAGGACAAAAAGATGTTAGAACTTCGCAACGTATCGACCCACTACGGCAAAATTCAGGCACTGCACGATGTCAGCGTCGAGGTGAAAGAGGGGGAAATCGTCACCCTGATCGGCGCCAACGGCGCAGGCAAGACCACCCTGCTGATGACCCTCTGCGGCGAGCCCAAGCCCAGCAGCGGCTCCATCTGGTTTGAGGGGGAACAGATCAGCTCCCTCACCACCGCCCGCATCATGCGCAAAGATATCGCCGTGGTGCCGGAGGGGCGTCGCATCTTCGCCCGCCTGACGGTGGAGGAGAACCTGCTGATGGGCGCCTTCTTCGTCGACAAGGCCGAGCAGCATGGCCTGCTGGATCAGGTGTTCACCCTGTTCCCGCGCCTGCATGAGCGACTGGAACAGCGGGCAGGCACCATGTCCGGCGGCGAGCAACAGATGCTGGCCATCGGCCGCGCCCTGATGAGCAAACCGCGCCTGCTGCTGCTGGATGAACCCTCGCTGGGGCTGGCCCCCATCGTCATCCAGCAGATCTTCGACACCATAGAGCAGCTGCGGCAGAAGGGGATGACCATCTTTCTGGTGGAGCAGAACGCCAACCAGGCGCTCAAGCTGGCCGACCGCGGCTATGTGCTGGAGAACGGCCACGTGGTGCTGCAAGACACGGGCGCCGCCCTGCTGGCCAACCCGGCAGTGCGGCAGGCCTATCTGGGCGGTTAACCCACTGACCCGCATGCCATATCAACAAGGGAGCCGCTGGCTCCCTTATCTTTTGTGGGGTTAGTTTGCGCCCAAGCTTGCGGTACACTGGCCCGTAATCAACCTATTCGCAGGACATCCCGATGGACCAGTTTGCCCATATCAATGCCCATGATGCCCACCAGAAACTGAGCGCGGGTGAAGCCCGTCTGGTGGATATTCGCGACCCGCAGTCCTTTGAAGCGGCCCACGCGGTCGGTGCCTTCCACCTCACCAACGGCACCCTGGTGCGCTTTATGAATGAAGTGGATTTCGATACCCCGGTCATCGTGATGTGCTACCACGGCAACAGCAGTCAGGGGGCGGCCCAATACCTGCTGCAACAGGGTTATGACGAGGTCTACAGTCTGGATGGCGGTTTCGAGGCGTGGCGCCGGGAGTTTCCTATCGAGGCAGGCGAGTCATGATCCAGCTGCTGGTGCTCGACAACGCCCGCATGGCACAGGCGCTGGTGGACTATCTGGCGACCCTGGGCATCTCCTGCGAGCTGACCCAGTCCGAGCTGGGGGTCACCATCTGGCTGGCGGACGAGCAACGCCTCGCTCAGGCCCAGCTGGAGGTGAAGCGTTTTCTGGCCGAGCCTGGCCACCCGCGCTACATGGAAGCCTCCTGGCAATCCGGCCGCGCCGATGCCCGCATCGACTACAGCAAGGGGATGACGGACCCCATCACCGATTTCCTTCATCAGGCGGGGCCACTGACGCTGGTGGTGATCATCGCCTGTCTCGCCATCTACGGGATCGAGGCCATCGGCCTGCCAATCTACGATGAACTGGCATTCCACCCGACGCTGGCCCAGTTCACCGACTGGCAGGTATGGCGTTATTTCACCCCCGCCCTGATCCACTTCTCGGTGCTCCATCTGGTGTTCAACTTGCTGTGGTGGTGGTATCTCGGCGGTCAGATCGAGCAGCGCCTTGGCAGCGGCAAGCTGCTGATCCTGCTGCTGGTGGGCGCCGCCCTGCCCAATATCGCCGAGTTCTTCGCCAGCGGCCCGCTGTTTGGCGGCCTCTCCGGCGTGGTCTATGCCCTGCTCGGCTACTGCTGGCTGCGCAGCAAGCTGCAACCGGCCTGTGGCCTGACTCTGCCACCGGCACTGATGGGCTTTATGCTGTTCTGGATGGTGCTCGGCTTCTTCGACATGCTCGGCACCAGCACCGCCAACATCGCCCACCTGACCGGTCTGCTGGTCGGCCTGCTGCAAGGCTGGCTGGATCGCAACCACCAGCCGACCTGATTTTTCAGCAGTTGCAGAAACGAGAACGCCGCCCCGAAGGGCGGCGTTTTTTTACGCGATAGGCAGTTACTGCTTGATCAGGGTGTCATCGGTTACCTTGACCGCCGCACCGCCACTCATAAAGAAGCTGGCGAACTGGGTCTGGATCTCGGTGGTGACCGCGCCAGCCTGATCGAAGTTCTCGTCAGGAGCCAGCAGCGAGCTATGGCCCCCTTTCAGGAAGCGCGCAGCATGGTGACCCGCCGGGAGCACGCCGGACCCTTTCAGCTCTTGCAAACCCAGCACCCGGATCAGCGGCTCGGTGCCACCCAGCGGCGCAGAGGCGATGCTGTTGGGGATCACCTGATCCGGCAAGCTGAGCGCACCATCGCCAACAATTTCGGTGGCGAACAGCGGGAAGCTCTTGGCGACGCCACTGCCCAGATTGATCGGGTCCGCAGAGTCCAGCACTGACTGGGCGGCAAAGGTATAGCTCTGCAAGGTGCTCGCCGCACCCGCCTGCGTGGCGGCATCCAGACTGGGCAGGAACTCGTTGACGAAGCAAGTGGCGGCAGCCGTTTTGCAATTCGGTGCATAGGCGGTAAAGCCCGCTTTCAGCGCCGGACTGCCCGAGGTGAGCACGCTCATCTTGATGGTCGGCCCGAAGCTCGGCGAGTTGAGCAACAACGGCGCGATGCCGCCACCCGGCATCGCCAGACCACCGGTATCGAACTTGAACAGGGCATCAGCCTGAGCACTGCCGGTGGTCTGGTTGGCGACAGCCAGCAGATTGGCCCCGGTAATGGCACCGAGTGAGTGACCGAGGAAGTGAACTTTCAGACCGGCACCACCCAATTGGCCACCCAGCCCCTTGGCATTGGCCAGGCCGACAGCCAGTCGCAGCCCCAGCAGATCCGCCACGCTCTGCTTCAGGTTGTCCCGCGCCACCGTCAGATAGCCCAGATTCAGGTAGGGAGTCGGGTTCTCGGAGGTGGTGACGGTATCCATGCTGCCGCTCAAGGCGTAGCCACGTTCGCCGTGCAGTGGGTGATCGATCACTACCACAGCGACGCTCTTGCTGGCTGTGGCACCGGCGCCGATTTGGCCCAGCGCCAGCGCATAGGCGTTCTCCTTGATGGAGGTAACCCCGTGCTGATAGATGATCACATCGGTGATGTTATTGAGCGGTGCGGCGGCGAAGATCCGCAGCGGTACCGATTGTACTTCGGTCAGGGTCGGCAACGGGTTGAAACGGCCGATATTGCGCTCGGCATCCAGCGGCTTGCCACCAGAGGTGAGGGTCACCCCGATCAGCTTGCTTGCCTCGGTCAGCAGTTCACTCTGACGGCTCGGGTCGGCTATCAGCTCACCCAGCAATGCCGGGTCCACACCCGCCCCGACCAGCCCACCGATCACCTCGGTATCGCCCGCTTTCAGCGCGTTGGCGATGGCATAGAGGCTGGGAATGGCGCCGTGCCAGGATTGGGTCTTGGCCTTGTCCCATGAACCAGCTATCGCCGGGGTAGAGAGGAAGTAAGGGAGCTTGACGGTGCCGGTATAAACCTTGGTCAGCTGGGCAACCCCGTTAAGCGGCGTACCAACACCAAAGGCGGCTGTCAGTGCATCTTTCTGATCCTGCGGCAAGAATGGCTCATTCGCCAGCTGGGTCAGAAAATCCACCCCGCCATTAAGACCGTTGATGGTATAGGTTGCTGGCAGGCTGGTGTTGCCCTTGGCATCCTGTTTCCACAGCACCGCGGCGTCCAGGCTCGGGCTCTTCAGCACCGAAGCGGCGGCACTTTTCACTGCCAGCAGCACATCGGCACCAGATTGGGTGGCAAACCAGTCGGAGAAGATCACCCGATCGCTGGTGATCCCGGTGGCCGCTTTGAACAGACCTTCCTGCAGCGAGATCAGGCCGTTGATGGTCTGCTCCTGAGTAGTTGCGCCAGCTGTCGATTTGAAGCTGCTGTAATCGCCTCCCGCCTTGAGCGGTGTGCCGCGACTGTCCTTGAGGGCATCGGTCGCCACTATCATGTAGTAAGAAGAGGGATTGAGCGGCTTGAGCGGAACCAGATTGAGCTTGCCGTCCCCGCCAGTGACCACAAAGTCGGTCCCATAAACCAGTGGCTTGCCGCCCTTGACTCCGTTGGGTTGCAGAGTGACCGGATCCAGCGTGAGCTCGAGCAGGTAGAGGGGCGCAACGGCAGAAGCATACTCGCTGGCCGCCGGTGCCGGCACAGAGACACCGGTCACGGTCGCCGGTACCAGCTGGACGGGTTGGGTGGTTGACCAGCCATCCAGGGTGGATAGGGCAGATACCGGGTTCGACAGATCAGCAGTTTCTGTCGAAAACTTCAGGGTACCGTCGCTAGCACGGGGGGCCAGCACGCTCGGGCGCACCCCGTTGGCACCACTCAGGACGTAGTCGAGGGAGCTGGTGGTGTCTCCCTTGTTGTCATCTCCACCACATCCGGCCAGCAGGGCGCTGACAACAGCTGCATAAATTAGCTTCTTCTTCATTTTTTATTCTCTTTTTATAAGGTTGTTATCCATCACAAGCCAACGGGGTCATCACGACCTCGACTGCAAAACGTTAACATAAAACCAACACCAAATAAGACTCATGCCGGACAGTTCTGGCTCAGCTTTGTGGTGCATGTCATGGTTTCAGGTTAACAAAGGGGCGCAAGGGTAGCAGTTGTAGCCCCATCACCAGACCCGACCAGCCAGCGGGCACCATCACGACTAAAAAGCCGCCGCGATCTCGGCAAAGTGAGGGAATTGTCGGTAGAATGTCCACCAACGCTTAAGGAGGACATCATGATCGACCCGAAGAAACTGGAAGAGATCGCCAAGCAGGTGCACAACTCCCTGCCGCCCGGCATTCGCAGCATGGGTGAAGAGGCCGAGAAGAAGATGCGTCAGGTACTGCAAGCCCAGCTGGGCAAGCTGGATCTGGTCAGCCGCGAAGAGTTCGACGTGCAGACCAAGGTGCTGCTGCGTACCCGTGAAAAACTGGCCGCCCTCGAAAGCAAGCTGGCTCAGCTCGAGCAGCAGCTCGGCGCCAAAGGCGAATAACAAAAACCCCAGCTCGGCTGGGGTTTTTGCTTTGTATTGAACCTGTAAAAAACATCACACCTGAAGCAGATACCAGGCCCGCTTGCCGCGTGCCTTGGCCTCATACATGGCACGGTCGGCCACCTCCAATGCCTGTCGGAAGCTCAATGGCTCCTCCCCCCAAAGGGCGATGCCGATACTCAGCCCCACCCGTTGCGGGCAACCGGGTTTGGGCACATAGCCGTGCATCCGGCTGATCAGGGCGTCGGCCAGTTGTGCCAGGCCATGGCTCGACACATCCCGATGCAGATGCACCACAAACTCGTCGCCGCCGTAACGGCCACATAGCGCCGAGCCAGGCATAATAAGGCGCAGCCAATCCGCCATCTGCTGCAACACCAGATCGCCGCAAGCGTGCCCCAGCTGGTCGTTGATCCCTTTGAAATCATCCAGATCGATAAAGAGCAGCGCCCCCGCCCCTTGCGGCTGTAGCTGGGCAAACGCCTTGCCAAACCCCTGCCGGTTGAGCAAGCCGGTCAGCGCGTCGCTGTTGGCGCGCTCCGCCAGTCGCTGCTCATAAGCCTTGCGCTGGGTGATATCGATATGGGAGCCCATGATCCGCAGCGGCTTGCCATATCCATCCCGATCGACGACCCGTCCCCTATCCCACAGCCAGGTGACCTCGCCTTGCGGATTGATGGTGCGGTATTCGGCTTCATAGAAGGGGGTTTTACCCTCAAGGTGGGCAAAGTAGCTGCCCATGGCATGGGCGCGATCGTCGGGATGGAGCTTGGCGCTCCACTGATCGAAATGAGGGGCCATGTCACCGGCCTGAAAGTTCTGCAGATTGAAGACTCGCAGCTCGCCGGTAGGAATAGTGCCCTGCCAGAGACAGATGCCGGTGCCATCGAGGGCGGCATTGAGCTTCTCCTGCAACAGACCGTTTGCATGCTGCAAAGCGGCGATTTCTGCCTGCAAACGGGCCATTTCACCGCCATGAGGGGACGGGATCTGCGTTGCGACCCGCTCGACAGAGCCGGTCTCTCCCCTGTCATCCTCCGCAGATGCCCTGCCCTCTTCACTCAACACTGCGCCTCCTTGTGCTTGCTCTATGGATGCTCTTGTCAATCCCCCACAAAGATGCCATCAGCTAGGCTCGATTAGTAGCCATTCATAGCCAAAATATTGAAAAATAATGGGATAACGCCGCAATAATCCAACCATTCGGTACGATCAGGCACTGCGGCAGCCACAAAAACAAAAGCCCCCGGCAAAACCGGGGGCTGCGTCATCCAGACGGGGATCCCGTCAGATAAATTCGTAGGCGTCACCGAAGATGCGCTCCGGCTCGGCGCCAAGGATCTTGAACTCCTCCCGCGCGGCACCCGCCATCTCGAAACGGCCGGCGACATAGATGTCGTAGTCGTGGAGACTGACGAAATCATCCATGATCGCCTTGTGCACCAGGCCGCTCTTGCCGGTCCAGTCAGCGTCAGGCTCCTGCACCACCGGGATAAAGGTGAGCGGCGCATAGTCACGCTCCCACTGCTGCATCTGCTCCAGCTCATAGAGCCAGTGAGCCTGACGCACCCCCCAGTAGAAGAACACCGGGCGCTTGCTGCCCGTGTCGATCAGGTACTCCAGGATGGAGCGGGCGTAAGAGAAACCGGTGCCGCCCGCCATCAGGATCAGTGGACGGGGGGATTCATCGCGCAGGAACGCCTTGCCAGCCGGCAATTCGACCTCGATCTCCCCCTGCTCGCGCATGCGGGCCAGCACCTGACCGGCGTAGGCGTTCTCGGGAGTGGCGCCGATCTGCAGCTCCAGCACGCCCGGGCGGGTCGGCGAGTTGGCGATGGAGAAGGGGCGCTTGTCCGAATCGCTCATCACCACCAGCAGATACTGGCCCGGCTTGAAGCTGATCGCTTGCTGCGGCGTCAGGGCCACATGCCAGATGGTGTCGACATATTCGCGCAGTTCCTCTACGCGGCATTTGATACGTTGCATTCTTGTCCTTGTGGCGGGCTCGCTCGGCCCGCTTCGCTCATTGTTTCACTATGGAGTGACGACCAGCAGCCCTGGCCCCGTCAGTCGAGAATACTCAAATCAGTGCGGATCGCATCACTTTTTGCAGCAAAGCTGTCATGTTTGCCTCATCCGAGGATATTGAGCTCATCCCAGATGGCATCGACCTTCTGCTTCACCGCCTCATCCTGAACTATGGGCTGACCCCACTCCCGATTGGTCTCGCCCGGCCACTTGTTGGTTGCATCCAGCCCCATTTTGGAGCCGAGGCCGGAGACCGGCGAGGCGAAGTCCAGATAGTCGATCGGGGTGTGCTCGATCAAGGTGGTGTCCCGTGCCGGGTCCATACGGGTGGTGATGGCCCAGATCACATCCTTCCAGTCGCGGGCGTTGACGTCGTCGTCACACACCACCACGAACTTGGTGTACATGAACTGACGCAGGAAGGACCAGACCCCCAGCATCACCCGCTTGGCATGGCCCGGGTAACGCTTCTTGATGGTCACCACCGCCATCCGGTAGGAGCACCCCTCCGGCGGAAGATAGAAGTCCACAATCTCGGGGAACTGCTTCTGCAGCAGCGGCACGAACACCTCGTTCAGCGCCAGACCCAGCACCGCCGGTTCATCGGGCGGACGGCCGGTGTAGGTGCTGTGATAGATAGCATCGCGCCGCTTGGTGATGTGGGTGATGGTGAAAACCGGGAACTCGTCCACCTCGTTGTAGTAGCCAGTGTGGTCGCCATAAGGACCTTCCGGCGCCATCTCACCCGGCTCAAGATAGCCTTCCAGCACGATCTCGGCGCTGGCGGGCACCTCCAGATCGCAGCTGATGGCCTTGATCACCTCGGTACGGCTGCCACGCAGCAGACCGGCAAAGGCATATTCGGAGAGAGTATCCGGCACAGGCGTCACCGCGCCGAGAATGGTCGCCGGATCGGCACCGAGTGCCACCACTACCGGGAATCGCTCACCGGGATGGGCCTCCTGCCACTCGCGAAAATCGATGGCACCGCCACGGTGATCGAGCCAGCGCATAATCAGCTTGTTTTTGGCGATCTTCTGCTGGCGATAGATGCCGAGGTTCTGCCGCTTCTTGTAGGGGCCGCGGGTGATGGTGAGGCCCCAGGTGACCAGTGGCGCCACATCGCCGGGCCAGCAGTGCTGGATCGGGATCTGGTCAAGATCGACCGCATCCCCCTCCTGCACCACCTGCTGACAGGGGGCGGATGAGAGTCGCTTGGTCGGCATGTTGAGCACCTGCTTGAAGATCGGCAGCTTCTCCATCAGCTCCTTGAATCCCTTGGGCGGCTCGGGCTCCTTGAGATAGGAGAGCCAGACCCCGACCTGACGCAAGGCGCCCACATCGGGCTGGCCCATGCCCATGGCAACCCGATCCGGGGTACCGAACAGGTTGGTCAGCACCGGCATGGTGTGGCCTTTGGGATTTTCGAACAGCAGAGCCGGGCCACCCGCACGCAGGGTGCGGTCGCTGATCTCGGTCATCTCCAGATAGGGATCTATCTCGCGGGTGATACGCTTGAGTTGTCCGTTTTGTTCCAGCTGCGCGATGAAATCACGCAAATCCTTGTATTTCATGCAAGTTCCCAACCGGGTTCAGGAGGTCACGCATTATAACCCTGGCTGCCCATCGGGTGTACCCGAATCGGGCAGCAGACTCGGTGCAATGGGTGGCATATCACGCTGGCCGAGGCGTCTGGCCAGCGCAGAGAGCAGTTGGGGCTCGTCAACCTCCATCAACAGACCGGCCACCAGCGCCCCGTATTGGCGGTTGGAGAGTTCCGCCAGCAGGTATTTCTGGGCTTGCGGCGGCAAGGGCGAGAGCGCGCTCAGCTGACGCAGGGCGGCCCCCTTCAACCCCTCGTTGCCACTGGCGGCAATCAGCAGATCACTTGCGGCACTGCCGTGATGAAAGCGGTTAATGGTGGAGAGTGCGCGCAGCGCATCCTGATCTGCCGGCCGCCGCCACAGCATGCTATAGAGCGCCGGTTCGCCGGTGCGCTGCAACAGATGGAACAACAGGTGATTGTCGGGCAGATAGATATTCTGGCTGGCCAGCGCTTGCGCCTCCCGCATCCAGATCGGTTGCGGCAAGGTGTCGAGGGCCAGCAACAGGGCTTGCTGCTGCATGGCGAGATCGGGGTTACTGCTGTGGTAGATGGACTTTAGCTGGAAGCTGCCCTGGGCAAGCTGCTGCCGATAGCGCTGCATCAGTGATTGCAGCTGCCACTCCCCCAGCAACTGGCGGGCGCGAGCGGCAAAATCATAGACAGGTTGCTGCACCAGAAAACCGTCGACCTGCTGCTCCATGAGCCACTCGGGTGCCTTGTCGGCCTGAGCCTCGACCCACTGTTGCAACGCAGGGGATGCAGGGGAGGTAGCGGGAATATCCCGCAGCAGCTGCAACAGCAGGAACTCCCGCCGCTCGCGACTCAGGGTCGCCAGCAGAGAGTCGATGGCTGCAAATTGCCCCTCCTGCAGACGGCCCGCCAGATAGCGCTGGTGAGTCTGCAACGTCTCGGCTGCCACCGCGATCGGAGCACTTTGCGCGCAGGCTGGCATTGCACTCAGCAACCCCAGCAATAACCAGAAAACAGGCTTCATGACGTCTCCATCCATGTGACATCGGGATCTCATACTACTAGGGCGACCGGAAAACAGATAAACAAAAACCGCGACCAGGGCCGCGGTTTCGTCATTTTCTGACCGGACTTACTTCTGCTGGCGCCGCATGGCGTCGAAGAACTCGTCGTTGGTCTTGGTCATCGCCAGCTTGTCAATGAGGAATTCGATACCGTCGATCTCGCCCATCGGGTGGACAATCTTGCGCAGGATCCACATCTTCTGCAGCTCGTCACCTGAGGTGAGCAGCTCTTCTTTACGGGTGCCTGAGCGAGTGATGTCGATGGCCGGATAGACGCGCTTCTCGGCAATCTTGCGCGAGAGGTGCAGTTCCATGTTGCCGGTACCCTTGAACTCTTCGTAGATAACCTCGTCCATTTTGGAACCGGTATCGATCAGTGCGGTGGCGATGATGGTCAGGCTGCCGCCCTCTTCAACATTACGCGCGGCGCCGAAGAAGCGCTTGGGACGGTGCAGGGCGTTGGCGTCCACACCACCGGTCAGTACCTTGCCGGATGACGGGATAACGGTGTTGTAGGCACGGGCCAGACGGGTGATGGAGTCCAGCAGGATCACCACATCTTTCTTGTGCTCGACCAGACGCTTGGCCTTCTCGATCACCATTTCGGCAACCTGAACGTGACGGGAAGCCGGCTCGTCAAAGGTGGAAGCGATCACTTCACCTTTCACCATGCGCTGCATCTCGGTCACTTCTTCCGGACGCTCGTCGATCAGCAGAACGATCAGTTCACAGTCCGGGTGGTTGTAGGCGATGCTCTGGGCGATGTTCTGCAGCAGCATGGTCTTACCGGCCTTGGGCGGCGCAACGATCAGGCCGCGCTGGCCTTTACCGATGGGGGAAGCCAGGTCCAGTACACGGGCGGTAATATCTTCGGTAGAGCCATTACCCCGTTCCATACGCAGACGTTCGTTGGCATGCAGGGGGGTAAGGTTTTCAAACAGGATCTTGTTGCGGGAGTTTTCCGGACGGTCGTAGTTGACCTCATTGACCTTGAGCAGTGCGAAGTAGCGTTCGCCCTCTTTCGGTGGCCGGATCTTGCCGGAGATGGTATCGCCGGTACGCAGGTTGAAGCGGCGGATCTGGCTCGGGGAGACGTAGATATCGTCAGGGCCTGCCAGATAGGAGCCGTCTGCACTGCGCAGGAAGCCGAAACCATCGGTCAGGATTTCCAGCACACCGTCGCCAAAGATATCTTCACCACCCTTGGCGTGCGCCTTGAGGATTGCAAAAATAATATCTTTCTTGTGCGCCCGAGCCAGATTTTCCAACCCCATGGATTCGCCAAGCTTGACCAGCTCGGACACAGGAGTGTTCTTTAATTCAGTCAGATTCATAGTGGTGAAAGTCTGTAAGCAAGGATTGAAATGAGGAGACAGTCTGCTGGATTGATGCTGATCGGATTTGATTGCCAGGCTGTGGTTAGCAAAGAGTCAGGCAAAAAGGTTAGCAAACGAGCGATAAACTAGCACCAATCGGGATGAGCGTCTAGGTGATAAAACACAAGGAGCGCATTATTGCAATGCGCTCCTCTTTAATTATTACAGGTTGCCGTCCAGGAACTCTTTCAGCTGAGTCTTGGACAGTGCACCGACCTTGGTCGCTGCCACTTCGCCATTCTTGAACAGCAAGAGGGTCGGGATACCACGAATGCCGTACTTGGGCGGAGTATCAGAGTTATGGTCGATGTTCAGTTTGGCTACGGTCACGCGACCTTCGTACTCTTGGGCAACTTCTTCCAGGATCGGGGCAATCATCTTGCACGGACCACACCACTCGGCCCAGAAGTCGACCAGAACGGCGCCATCGGCTTTGATTACATCTGCCTCGAAGCTGGCATCGCTCAGCTGAACAATCTTGTCACTCATCTCCAACTCCAGTCAGTAATTAAGGCTTTATTGACATATCAACAAAGGCAATAGTTGCCCTATTTGAAATGATCCTGTTTATTATTGCAAGCCTAACCTGATAACCTACCGCCATGAGCAAAACACACTTAACGACCGACAAATTCGCCCAAATGGGCCTCGAACCCGAAGTTCTGGCTGGTCTGGAATCAAAGGGATTTCACTATTGCACGCCCATCCAGGCACTGTCTCTGCCACTGCTGGTAGAAGGTCATGACCTCGCCGGTCAGGCCCAGACAGGAACCGGCAAGACCATTGCCTTCCTGGCCGCGACATTCAACTATTTGCTGACTCACCCGCTGACCAAGCCCCGTCTGGTTAATCAACCCAGAGCCATCATCATGGCACCCACCCGGGAACTGGCAGTACAGATCTATAACGATGCCGACAGCATCGCCGCCTCTACCGGCCTGAAACTCGGCCTCGCCTACGGTGGCGAAGGTTACGACAAGCAGCTGGCCGTGCTGGAGCAGGGCGTCGACATCCTGATCGGCACCACCGGCCGCATCATCGACTACTTCAAGTCCAAGGTGATCGATCTGAGCAACATTCAGGTTGTGGTTCTGGACGAAGCGGATCGCATGTTCGATCTGGGCTTCATCAAGGACATCCGCTTCCTGTTCCGCCGCATGCCGCCCGCGACCGAGCGTCTGAGCATGCTGTTCTCAGCCACCCTCTCCCTGCGCGTGCAAGAGCTGGCCTACGAACACATGAACCACCCGGAACATGTGCAGGTAGAGCCGGAGCAGATGACCGGCGTGCGGATCAAGGAGGAGCTGTTCTACCCCTCCAATGAAGACAAGATGTTGCTGCTGCTCTCCCTGATGGAAGAGGAGTGGCCGGAAAAAGCGATCGTCTTCGCCAACACCAAGCACGTCTGTGAAGACGTCCATGCCTGGCTGGAAAACGACGGCCATCGCGTCGGTCTGCTGACCGGTGATGTGCCACAGAAGAAGCGGATGAAGATCCTCGAGGATTTCACCAAGGGTGCGCTCGATATTCTGGTCGCCACCGACGTGGCCGCCCGTGGTCTGCACATCCCTGACGTGACCCACGTCTTCAACTATGACCTGCCCGACGACGCCGAAGACTATGTACACCGTATCGGTCGTACCGGTCGTGCCGGCAAGAGCGGTCACTCCATCAGCCTGGCCTGTGAAGACTATGCCTTCAACCTGCCGGCCATCGAGGAGTACATCCACCACGCCATTCCGGTCAGCAAATATGATCGCGAAGCGCTGCTGGATGACGTGACCCCGCCGAAACGGGTGTTCCGCAACCGTCAGCCGGTGAACCGCAACATGCGGGATCGTCAGGGCGGTGGCAACAGCAACAACCGTCGTCGTCCGCCGCGCAAGAGCTAAGGACAGGCCCGTTGCACAACTCGCCTCTCTATGCCGCCATCGACCTCGGCTCCAACAGCTTTCATATGCTGGTGGTGCGCGAGGTCGCCGGTGCCCTGCGCACCGTCGCCAAGGTCAAGCGCAAGGTTCGCCTCGCAGCAGGGCTTGATCCGGAATTTCGTCTCAGCCGTGCCGCCATGGAGCGGGGCTGGGACTGTTTGCGTCTCTTCTCCGAACAGTTGCAGGACATTCCGGCCGACAATATCCGGGTGGTGGGCACCGCAACCTTGCGGCTTGCCACCAACGTCGATGAGTTCCTCAGCGAAGCGGAACGGGTACTCAACCACAGCATCGAGATCATCTCGGGCGAGGAAGAGGCCAAGACCATCTATGAAGGGGTCTCCTGGACCTCTGCCGGGGAAGGCAACCGGCTGGTGATCGACATCGGCGGTGCCAGTACCGAACTGGTGATCGGCGAACATAGCGAAGCAAAACTGCTCAACAGCCTGCACATGGGCTGCGTCACCTGGCTCAACAATCACTTTGGTGATGGCGAGCTCTCCGAAGCCCGTTTCGAGCAGGCGATTGCTGCCGCCAAGGCGGTGCTGGAGAAGGTGGCGGAAGATTACCGCGCCCTCGGCTGGCGTACCTGTGTCGGCGCCTCCGGCACGGTGCAGGCGCTGCAAGAGATCATGCTGGCGCAAGGGAAGAGCGAACGGGTCACCCTGCCGAAACTGCAGGAACTGATGGGTCAGGCCATCGCCTGCGGCAAGCTCGACCGGCTGCAACTGGAAGGACTGGCGGCCGAGCGGCTGACCGTGTTCCCCTCCGGCCTCGCCATCCTGATTGCCATCTTCGAAACCCTCGATATCGAGAGCATGACCCTCGCGGGTGGCGCCCTGCGTGAAGGACTGATCTACGGTCTGCTGGGCAACAATCACGACTGTGATGCCCGGGATCGCACCGCCGACAGCCTGATCAGCCGCTATCAGCTGGATAAAGAGCACGCCGAACGGGTGCGCGATACCGCCGTCGAGGCGTTCAACCAGCTGCAACCGGCCTGGCGACTCTCCAAACGCTACGGTCGCCCGATCTTGCGTTATGCCGCCCTGCTGCACGAGATCGGCCTCTGTATCGAATACAAGAAGGCGCCGCAACACGCCGCCTACATCATCGACAACATCGATATGCCGGGCTTTACCCCTGCGCAAAAGAAGCTGTTGTCGGCCCTGCTGTTCAACCAGCGGGACGAATTCAAGCTGGAACCACTGGAGAAACAGGGTGCCGTCACCGGTCGTCAGGCGATCCGGCTGGCCCGTATCCTGCGCATCGCGCTGATCCTCTGTATGCGCCGTACTCAGGGCACAGTGCCCAGCTTCACCCTGCAGGCAGAAGAGGAGTCACTGACCCTGACCCTGCCCAAGGGCTGGATGGATGAACACTACCTGCGCGCCAGCGAGCTGCGCGTTGAAGTGGAACGCCAGCAGAAGATGGGCTGGCCGACCCGCGTACAGGAAGCCTGACTCAGCAACCTGCCTTTTTTGGAGCCGATCATGCCGGATTATCAACCCATCAGCTGCGATCTCTACGACTGGCTCGAAATTGCTGCCAGCTGGCAACTGCCGGTGACCCTCACCAGCCGCGATGATCGCCAATGGGATGACAAGATCCGCACTATCGAAGCCAGCGAAGGGGTCGAGTATCTGCTCCTGCACAGTGGCGAGCGGCTCAGTCTGGCAGAACTGGCGACCCTGCGCCTGAACTGGCAAGGGGAAGAAAAGCTGATCCGCTTCGCGCCAACCAACTGAATCCTATACGAAAAAGGAGGGCCAACATGACGTTGGCCCTCCTTTTTTGCATCCGCAACTCGCACCGGCTGTTAACTCGCCGCCAGCGCCGCCATCACATAGACATCGAAGCGGTTGCTCTTGGTCTCGATAGCCATGCTGGGCTTCTGTTCGTTGAGCCAGCCGGCGTAGTCCGGCCGCTTCACCACCACCCGCTTATCAGCCATCTTGAGCGCGGCAGGCAACAAGGCATCCGCATCGAGATCCGGCCCTACCAGCGACTGGAACACCCGCATCTCCTTTTTCCCCAACGCTGACTTCTGCTTGTGGGGGAACATGGGGTCGAGGTAGATCACCTCGGGCCGCTCCGGCAGCGCCAGCAGATTGTCCACCGCAGGGCCTTGCAGCAGGAGCATCCGCTCACTGACCCAGGGGCCAATCTCGGGATCCTGTGCCGCCCGCGCCAGCCCGTCCTGCAACAGGGCAGCGACCACGGGGCTGCGTTCGATCAGGGTCACCTTGCAACCGAGGGAGGCGAGCACGAAGGCATCGCGCCCCAGCCCGGCGGTAGCATCCACCACGGTCGGAGTGGCTCCGGCCTTGAGCCCCACCGCCTTGGCGATGGACTGACCGCGACCGCCGCCAAACTTGCGGCGATGCGCCACCGCCCCTTCCACGAAGTCCACATAGACGGCCCCCAGCTTGGGTTCATCCAGCTTGCGCAGCTCCAGTCTCTCTTCAGTCAGTACCAGCGCAAACGGAGCCGGAAACTCCACGTCGGCAAGGCGTAAACGCAGGGCGTCGAGCTCACCATCACGGGCGGGGACTTCACTGAAAACCTGAATATGGGGCATAGGAGACAGACTCATGGCACGTACAGAAGCAGCCATGATAACAGAAGCGGTGGATCAGCTCACGACAGTGAGGTTCATCCCCTGACGGTTGAGAGCGAGGTAATCAATGAGATCGTCATAGGCCAGCGGGCGGCTAAGCAGATAACCCTGAGTGAAAGCGCACCCTTTCTGGCAGAGGAAGTTGAGCTGCTCGCGGGTCTCTACCCCCTCGATCACCACCTGCATGCCCAGGTTGTGCACTATGTTGATGATGCCGTCGAGCAGCATCCGATCCTGCTCATTGAAGGGGATATGGCGCACGAAGGAGCGGTCGATCTTGACCAGATCTACCGGGAAGGTGCGCAGATAGTTGAGGGCCGAGTAGCCGGTACCGAAATCGTCGATGGCCAGCTTGCAGCCCGCCTCGCGCAGGGCATCGATCCGCACTCTGTGCTGATCGCTGCTCTCCATCAGCAGAGATTCGGTGATTTCGATGACGATGTCGGCAGGATCGAGCCCGAAGTGCTGGATCACCTTAAGCCACTCGCTCGCCTCGGGGTCGATGGTCTGGAACTCCATGGTGGAACGGTTGATCGACATCTGCAGATCAGGGAAGCCGGATTGCTGCAACCGCGCCAGATCCCGGCACGATTGCCACAATACCAGCGCACCCAGCCCCTGAATCAATCCCGCCTCTTCCGCCAGCGGAATAAACTCGGCAGGGGATACCTGCCCCCAGTGGGGGTGATACCAGCGCACCAGCGCCTCCAGCTTGGCGACCCGCCCGCTGCGGTTGTCCCAAATGGGCTGGTAGGCCATGGTCAGCTGCTCCAGCTTGATCGCTTCGGCCAGATCCTGCTGCATCTGGTGGCGCTGGCGCACCTCTTCCCGCATGGATGAGCAGTAGGCACCGAGCAACCGTCCCTGCCGCTTGGCCGCAAACAGCGCCTGTTCGGCGTTGCGCAGCAGCTCGTCGCTCTCGCTGCCGTCGACCGGACAGAGAGTCATGCCGATGGTCGCGGTCACATAGAGGTGCTGGTTAGCCAGCATAAAGGGGCGGGCGAAACTGCCGATCACCTGCTTGGCAAACACCTCGGCCTGACGGCGGGTGACGATGCCGGGCACCAGAAACGCGAACTCATCGCCACCGATGCGGGCCACCAGATCTTCGGTGCGCACCCGGCTCACCAGTCGATCCGACACCTCTCGCAGCAGGGCATCGCCAGCATGGTGATCCATGCTGTTATTTACCGCCTTGAAGTTGTTGAGGTCGAGCACCATGAGCGCGAAGCGCTCGCCCCGCTCGCAGAAGCGGGTGAGGCAGCGGCCAAACAGCCAGCGGTTGGGCAGGCTGGTAAGGTTGTCGTAGTTGGCCTGGGTCGCGATCTTCTGCTCGGCCACCTTGGTCTGGGAAAGATCGCTGAAAATGGCGATATATTGCTGGATTTTTCCGGCTTCGCGCAGGGTACTGATCATCAGCTGCTGCGGATAGAGCTTGCCGTTCTTGCGCTTGTTCCACACCTCTCCACGCCACACCCCCACTCGCTCCAGCGCATGGTACATGTCGGCATAGAAGGTCTGATCGTGCAGCCCGGACTTGAGCATGCTGGGACGCTGGCCCCGCACCTCGTCGCTGCTGTAGCCGGTGATCTGCTCGAAGGCCGGGTTGACCGAGATGATGCGGCTGTCGGCATCGCACACCAGAATCGCTTCGGAGAGGTTGTCGTAGACCCGGTGAGAGAGCTTGAGCTGCTCCGCATGACGCTTGAGGGGATCGATATTCTCCAGCAGCACCATCAGGTAGTCCGGCTGCTGCTGCTCGTCGCGGATCAGGGTGACAGTCACCCGCCCCCACAGGATCTCGCCCCCCTTGCAGAAGTAGCGCTTCTCCTGGGTGAAACTGCTGCGCTCGCCGCGCCGGATCTCTTCGTAGCACTCAAGGCTGCGCTGCCAATCCTCCGGGTGATTGATGTCGGAGATGGAGCGATGAAGCAGCTCGTCGAGGGGATAGCCCAACATCTTCTCGATGGCCGGGTTGGCCCAGAGAATGCGGCCGGTGAGATCGAGCTTGCCGATCCCCACCGGGGCCTGAAACAGCATGCTCTGCAGCACATGGGGGGTATCAGGCAAGAGTTGCGGCAGCTGGCGTTGCAGCATCAGCGCCAGTTCGCGACCGGCCAGCGGCCCCAGCAACCGGAGCAGCCCCATCACCTTGGTCATATTGGCCTGCGGCTGACGATAGAGCAGGCAGCAGATACCTATGGTCTCGCCATCCGCATCCTTGAGGGCGATCCCGGCGTAGGCCTGGGCTTGCCACGCATCGGCAAGCGGCATCGCGGGGAACAGCTGCAACAGACGATCGCTGAACCAGGCTTCCCCCTCCTGCCAGGTAACGGCATCGGGAGAGTCAGTGATTGGCAGTGTCAGGGTATCGGGGTCAAGAGAGGAGGGATGGGCAGCTTGAACCGTCAGGTGGGTAGCATTTGATTCCCTGCTGGCGATCAGGACGACATCAGCCATCACAGCAGCGGCGATTTCACTCACAAAGGTATCGAAATATCCCTGGCCGCTCGAATGAGCCAGACTTGAGATGATTTGATAGACGGAATCGAGTGCTCGCCTCATGGCAAGTGGCTTTCTCTCCTTGAAGGTTAGAACACGACTCTACTGAAGAGCTGTGAGCAGTGCAAATATGCAATCAGCAAGATATTAAAAAGCCTTGAAAAAAGGGACCAAAAGGTCCCTTTTTGTCGCAGAAATCACGACTCGATCCCACTATGCCGCAAAACAGTGTACCTGCTTGAAACTCACACAGACGGCGGGTCAGGAATCTCAGGCGGCGATCCCGCTATGTCGCAGCAGTGCATCCACCTTGGGCTCACGGCCACGGAAGGCTCGGAACAGCTCCATCGGCTCCTTCGAGCCCCCCTTCTCCAGAATATTCTTCAGGAAGGATTGGCCGGTGGCCGGGTTGAAGATCCCCTCCTCCTCGAAGCGGGAGAAGGCATCGGCAGAGAGCACCTCGGCCCACTTGTAGCTGTAGTAGCCCGCCGCATAGCCGCCCGCGAAGATGTGGGAGAAGCTGTGCTGGAAGCGGTTGAACGCTGGCGGCGTCATCACAGCTACCTGACTGCGCACCTCATCCAGCAGCGCCGGAAGCTGTGCCGGATTGGCCGGATCAAACTCCTGATGGAGACGGAAGTCGAACAGGGCGAACTCCAGCTGGCGCAGCATCTGCATCGCCGCCTGGAAGTTGCGGGCGGTCAGCATCTTCTCCAGCAGATCGGCAGGCAACGGCTCGCCGGTCTCGTAGTGGCCGGAGATAAAGGCCAGCGCCTCAGACTCCCAGCACCAGTTCTCGAGGAACTGGCTCGGCAGCTCTACCGCATCCCAGGCCACGCCGTTGATACCGGCGACACCGGCCACATCGATGCGGGTCAGCATGTGGTGGATGCCGTGGCCAAACTCATGGAACAGGGTGACCACTTCGTTGTGGGTAAACAGCGCCGGTTTGCCATCCACCGGGCCGTTGAAGTTGCAGGTCAGGTAGGCCACCGGCTTTTGCAGCGAACCATCCTGACGGTAGCGACGACCCAGACAGACATCCATCCAGGCCCCGCCCTGCTTGTGCTCGCGGGCGTAGAGGTCGAGATAGAAGCTGCCGCGCAGCTCGTCGTCAGCATCGAAGATATCGTAGAAGCGCACGTCCGGGTGCCAGGTGTCGATGCCGAGGCGCTCGCGCACCTTCATGCCGAACACCCGCTTCACCACCTCGAACAGCCCCTTCACCACCTTGCTGGCGGGGAAGTAGGGGCGCAGCTGCTCATCGGAGATGGAGAACTTGTGCTGCTTGAGCTTCTCGGCGTAGTAGGCGAGATCCCAGGCGGCCAGCTCGCTCTGACCATGCTGCTCGGCGGCGAAGGCGCGGATCTCCTCCAGCTCGGCCTTGCCTTGTGGCAGGGATTTGGCCGCCAGGTCGGTGAGGAAGCTCACCACCTGTTCGGTCTTGTCCGCCATCTTGGTGGCCAGGGAGAGCTCGGCATAGTTGGCAAAGCCCAGCAGCTGGGCCAGTTCGCGGCGCAGGGTGAGCAGCTCGCTCATGATGGCGGAGTTGTCCCACTTGCCCGCATTGGGGCCCTGATCGGAGGCACGAGTGGTGAAGGCTTCGTACATCTCGGCGCGCAGCTCGCGGTTGTCGGCATACATCATCACCGGCAGGTAAGAGGGGATATCCAGGGTGAACAACCACCCCTCTTTGCCCTTGAGCTCGGCCATCTGGCGGGCAGCGGCACGCACGCTGTCGGGCAGACCAGCCAGTTCGGCTTCATCAGCCACCAGCTTGTGCCAGCCCTGGGTCGCATCCAGCACGTTGTTGCTGAAGCGGGAGGCCAGCTCGGAGAGGCGGGCCTGAATTTCGCCGTAACGCTGCTGCGCCTCGGCAGGCAGACCGATGCCAGAGAGGCGGAAGTCACGCAGGGTATTCTGGATCTCCTTGCGCTGGGCGCCGCTCAGCAGCGGGAAATCATCGCTCTGGGAGAGGGCCAGATAGGCCTGATAGAGCCCTTCATGCTGACCAACATAGGTCTGGAATTCGGAGAGCAGCGGCAGGCAGGCGTCATGGGCCTCGCGCAGCGCTTCGCTATTGAGTACGGAGTTGAGGTGGCTGACCGGTGACCAGATCCGTGACAGGCGGTCATTTACCTCTTCCAGCGGGGCAATCAGGCTATCCCAGGTATGGGGATCACGCTGGGCCAGCACATCGCTGATCTTCTGCTTGCAATCAGCAATCGCCTGAATCACGGCAGGCTGAACCTGCTCCGGCTTGATCTGGCTGAAAGGGGGCAGCGAATCCATTGTCAGCAAAGGGTTATTCATCCCGGTTACCTCTTGTTTGGTCTTGAACAGACCGCTTTAGCAGCTCTGTATGGCTTTCTAACATGTGGCCAAGCCACGCAATAATCAAGCGGGAATCCGCCGCAACCCTGTACTTTTCCAGCCATTGCGACCCGGATCTCTGCCGTTGCTGCAGTTTTGCCATCAACAGCCAGTAACAGAATGAATCTGTGGGCCTTTTTTGGCTCTTACCGCTACTTTCAAGGGGCAAAAAGTCGCCATTTACCGGCGCCACAGCTGCCAGCCAAGTACCGTCATGCTCAATCATGGAAACGAACAAAATGTGGTGGATGTAACAAATTATCAATATTTTTCAGTTAATTAGAATCAAAACCAACTATTGATTAATTTATTTTCAAGCATCTATCATAGGCAACCTGCCATGCAGGTCACTTGATTCTCTGTGCTGCACAGAAATCGGATGAAAAAGGCAAAGTGACCCGAAAGGGCGCGACGCAAAGCCACCGGTCTAAGGGAAAACACCTATGACAGCGGGGCTGCCCCCGGGGACGTCCGGTCACAACCGACGCCCCATTTGCACCGTACGGAGAGACGATGAACAAACTCAAATTATCCCTGCTTGGCTGCCTGCTCGGCATGGGCGCCCCCATGGCATATGCCGCCAGTGCCGGTCAGGCGATGGTCAACCCCCAGTCCGGCGTAGTGGTTGGCTACTGGCACAACTGGTGTGACGGCTCGGGCTACAAGGGCGGTATCGCCCCCTGCGTCAAGCTCGATCAGGTCAACCCGCAATACAACGTGGTCGATGTCTCCTTCATGAAGGTCTATGGCAGCGATCCCATCCCCACCTTCAAGCTCGACTCGGCCATCGGCATGAGCGAAAGCCAGTTTATCGAGCAGATCGCCGAGCTGAACCGTCAGGGCCGTGCCGTGCTGCTGGCGCTGGGCGGTGCCGATGCGCACATCGAGCTGCGCAAGGGTCAGGAGCAGGCCTTTGCCGACGAGATCATCCGTCTGGTGGAGACCTATGGCTTCGACGGACTGGATATCGACCTGGAACAGGCCGCCATCACTGCCGCCGACAACCAGACCGTGATCCCGGCGGCTCTGCGTCTGGTCAAGGATCACTACCGCGCCCAGGGGAAAAACTTCCTCATCACCATGGCGCCGGAGTTCCCCTATCTGACCCAGACTGGCGCCTACATCCCCTATATCCGCAATCTGGAAGGGTACTACGACTGGATCAACCCTCAGTTCTACAACCAGGGTGGCGACGGTATCTACATCGATGGCATCGGCTGGATTGCCCAGAACAACGATGCCCTGAAAGAAGAGTTCATCTACTACATGGCGGATTCGCTGAGCAACGGTACCCGCGGCTTCTACAAGATCCCCCATGACAAGCTGGTGTTCGGCATTCCGACCAACATCGACGCCGCCGCCACCGGCTATGTGCAGGATCCGCAGAAGCTCTACAACGCCTTCAACCGCCTGAAGAGCGAGGGACAACCGCTGCGTGGCGTGATGACCTGGTCCATCAACTGGGACATGGGCCGCAACGCCGCCGGTCAGTCCTACAACGAATCCTTCATAAAGAGCTACGGCCCCTTCATCCACGATCAGGAGATCACGCCGCCGGTCGACAACGGCAAGCCGGTGTTTAGCGGCCTGAGCGATACCCGCATCAAGCAGGGTACCGCCTTTGATCCGCTGGCAGGTGTCAGCGCCAACGACAAGGAAGATGGCGACCTGACTGGCCAGATCCAGGTGGAAGGCTCGGTAGACAGCCAGCGCATCGGCCTCTACCCCCTCACCTACAAGGTGAGCGATCGCGACAACAACGTCACCGAGCAGGTACGCACCATCGAGGTCTACAGCATGAAGCCGGTGTTCAGCGGTGTCACCGACACCACGCTGGAACTGGGTACCGCTTTCGATCCGATGACCGGCGTCAGCGCCCATGATGAAGAAGATGGCGACCTGACCGCCCAAATCAAAGTCAGCGGCAACGTCGACAGCAGCAAGGTCGGCCGCTACACCCTCACCTATCAGGTGAGCGACAGCGCCGGTCAGCAGGTAACCCAGCAGCGCAACGTGACCGTCAGGGAGCAGGGCGCCGTCTGTGAAAACAGCTGGGATGCCAAGAAGGTCTACGTGGGCGGCGATATCGTCAGCCACAACGGCAAGAACTGGCTGGCAGGCTGGTGGACCCAGAACGAAGAGCCGGGCACCACGGGTGACTGGGGCGTCTGGCGCGTACAGGGTGACAGCGACTGCGGCGGCACAACGCCACCCGCCGAAGGCAGCAGCGACTTCACCGTCAGCGCCATGGCGAGCGAGTACACCATAGTCAACGGTCAGGTCAGCATCCGTTTCAACGTGACCACCGCCAACCCGGTACAGATCACCGCAACTCTTGAGCAGAGCGGCCGCAGCCACGGCACCACCAGCAGCCAGGTGAACGGCACCAGCACCCTGGTGCTGCAGGGCAGCAATGTGACCGATGGCAGCTACGAAGTGGTCATCACCGGTCTGGCTGACGGCCAGCAGCCGGTGGTGCAGCGCTTCCAAGTTGCGCTGACCGAAGAGAGCAGCGGCGGTAGCGAAGGCGACTACCCGGCCTACGCCCCCAACACCAGCTATCAGGCCGGTGATCGGGTCAGCAATGCCGGTGGCAACTACGAGTGCAAACCCTGGCCCTACAGCGGCTGGTGTGGCGGCTCGACCAGCCACTATGCACCGGGTACCGGCAGCGCCTGGAGCGATGCCTGGATCAAGCTCTGACCTTGCCCCAACCACTAACGGGGGCTGACAGGCCCCCGCCCATATCCTGCCCGTCGGCCACGCTGCCGATGGGCAGGATGCACTGACCCGGACGGGTTAGCCCCTCTCTTTTACATGCTTGCCAACCACCAAAAAACGTCCAACAACAACCAAGATAAGGAAATCACCATGCCAAGAACCACCAAGCTTGCCACCCTGCTCGGTCTGCTGCTGTCGGCCCATGTCGTGGCCGATGAGCGCGAACAAGCCTATTTCAAACAAACCTATCAGGAGCACTACGAGCAGATGACGGCGCGCCTCGCCGCGCTGCATCAGAGTGCGGCTGACGAGCAGAACGTGATCATCAAGGATGGCAAGCGCCACCTTGCCATCAACGGCCTGCTCTACCCGCTGACAGCGGACAACCACATCCTGTTCGATCTGCCCAAACCCCACTTTTTCGACGAAACAGCCATTCGTAACGTCTTTGATTTCTTCGATGAGGAGTGGGAGCTGACCTGGTACGACGGTGGGGTCGTAGCCGTCAACAAACGCTTTGGCAACTATGACTACGGCAACGGCTGTCTGCTGGAGTACTTCCCCCACGGCCAGATCCAGAATGGCGAACGCACCCGGGTGGTGATGGAGACCAGCTCCTGCAGCGTCAACTCGTTTGCCACCTCGTTGCAATATCTGGACAAAGGCGAGGAGCTGACGGCCGATCAGCTGGGGCTGGACGCCAACCTAATCACGGCGGTCGAGCGCTATCAGGATCGGCTCTATGTCAGCCAGAACGGCAATCCGGGCCATGTGGCCATTATCGATATCCCGAGCCGCCAGCAGATTGGCGAGATCCGCGGCACCGAAACCGGCAGTGCCGCGGCCTACAACCAGGTCAGTGAACTGTTTGTCCGGAACAACCTGCTCTACGTGGTCTCGCGCTACTCGCACCGGGTCGATATCTTCGATCTGGCCGATGAACATCGCCATGTCACCACCCTGGGAACCGGTCGAGATTCCGGCAGCAACAGCCTGCACCGCACCCAGGCCGTCTTTGCCAATCAGGATTACGTGCTGGTGGCCGATGCGCTGAGCGAGATCAAGGTCTACCGCCAGCAGGATGTGACGCCGGAGAACAGCCTCAAGACCCCCATTGCCGGTCGGCTCGCCTTTGAAGGAAAATACAGCCACCGTCTGGTGCAACTCCATCAGGTGGGTGACTATCTCCTGGCCCATACAGCCGGCAAAAACTACTACATCTATGACTTGCGCAAACTGGCTGATGCCATCGCCAGCAACACCCCGCTGGCGCCTGAGCAGGTGATCGCCGACAGCAATCTGCAAAAAATCGACATGGATGGCGATCGGCTGGTGGTGAACTTCAAGGACCGCATCGAGTGGCATGATGTCGATACCCTGATCGCCAACGACTTTCAGTTCAAGCACCCGACCTTTACTGTTCGGGAGATCAACCAGCAGCCTGTGGCTGCGCTGAAAGATCTCCAGCTGGCGGGCTCGGAGCTTGTCACCGCCAACGAGCGCGGCCTGGGTTTCAACCAGCTGCTGAGCAAGGAGATCAGCTTCACGGCCGACGAGCAGTTGCCGGCTCGCCCGCTGATCTTCGATCAGCTGATGCCGGCCGCAGTCAGCTACATACTGCGCAATGACGAACCCTACGAGGTGCTGATCGATCGCGCCCAGCGTTCGGTCAACATCAATTCTCTGGTCAAGACCGAGCTGCTTGATAACGACACGGTGCGCATCACCAACTATGCCGCCAGAGAGCTGCATGACATCAATATCGAGTCACGCCTGAACGGTATCAACAAGTGGCTGATCCTGGGCCAGCTCGATCGCCTGCCCGCCTATGCCCAAATCACCCTGCCACTGAGCGCCTTTGGCGAACAGGGACGCTTCAACAGCGCCAGCCGCGATGGTGTGTTTGATCTCAACAACCTGCTCGACAACAGCATCAATCTGCCTGCCCAGTTCGAGCACAGGTTCAGCTCCAACTCGGATCCGTTTGCCCAGAAGCTGGCACGCCTCAAGCCAAGCTGGAACGTGCGCTTCGCCACCAACACCAGCGGCTCCTGGCGCCCCATCAATGCCCTCTACGCTCGCGAGTGGCTGATCATCGCCACCAACCTGGCCTACATGGTCTCGACCGAGGAGTTCAAACACGTCTGGTACAACTTCAAGGCGGTGAACGGCTACGAGATGTTCGGCAATGGCGGCAACAGCTATGTGCCGAACGGGATCTTTACGGCAGCCGATTATGACTACTACTACCACAGCCTGATGAAGCGCCCCTACCTCAACCTGGGGATCACCGCCATGGGGGGCGGGCTGGGGAGTGGTGGCATCACCGGGGTCGATACCTTTAACTTTGTCAGCCACTACTACGGCAGCTGGGGCATCATTGCCCACGAATTTGGCCACGGCTTCGATGGGAAGTCCTACAGCCATGAGAGCGCGTTTGCCCGTGGCAGCCACGGCTGGCATCCCCTGATGACGGGTATGGCCAACTACCATATCCGCAAGGGCGACCTGCCCTATCTGGACGATGATCTCAACGGCTTCCACAAGCCGGAAAACGACATCTATCGCTACAACTCGGTCAGCCAGGGGGCTCGCAAGCACCGCGCTGACAGCCACATGTACTATACCGACCACTACTTCATGCAATTCTCCACCATGCCGCAAGGCTGGGTAGCCAACGGCAGCGACTTCAGTGCCGGGCAGCTGGCGGCCCTGAACAATCAGGAGCGACTGCTGATGGGATGGATCCCCAAAGAGTCGGAGAAAGGCAATCTCTGCCGGTTCACCTTCCAGGATGGCGAGCAGTACTACGGCTACGTCGAACAGCGGGCTGAGGGTCTGCTCTGCGATGCCGGCTCCCTGATCCGCTATCGTCAGCCCGATGGCCAGTTTGTGCCGCTGGTCTCGGCCATCAACCAGTTTGACTGGCTGTCACTCCACCACAAGGGCAAGCTGGATCAGCCAGTGTTGCACCAGAATGGTCGCCAGCTCTGCTACAAGAATGTGGCGGGCTTTTACGGTATCGGCTTCGTCAATGACAACAACCAGTGCACCCAGCTGCCCAACGTCTATCAGACCAATGGCAAACACTGGCTGACCAGCTCTGGCTGGACCGGTCTGACCTACCTGAGCGGAGACTTCATCCTGCCCACGACCGGTAGCAGCAGTGACTTCACCGTCACCGATCTGGCGTCTGAATATTCCATCGTTAACGGCGCGCTCGACTTCAGCCTGACGCTGACCACCGCCAACCCGGTGACCGTCACCGCGACCCTGTTGCAGGGTGGCAATCCGGTCGCCACCGGCAGCGCCCTGATCGATGGTCAGGGTTCCCTGCAGCTAACGCAGTCGGGCCTTGCGGCCGGCAGTTACGAGCTGTTGCTGGCGGGCATGGCTGAGGGGAGCAAGCAGGGCTTCGAGCGCCGCTTCACCCTGGCATTGGTGGAACAGGCTCCGGGGGGTGACAGTGACGGTGGTAACGGCAGCTACCCGGCCTATGTTGCGGGCACCGCTTATCAGAGTGGCGAACGGGTCAGCAATGCCGGTGGCGACTACGAGTGCAAACCCTGGCCCTACAGCGGCTGGTGTGGCGGCTCGACCAGCCACTATGCACCGGGTACCGGCAGCCACTGGAGCGATGCCTGGATCAAGCTGTAATCATCCGCTCGTGACCAAAAGAGAGCCATAACGACAGAGGGGGAGCCATCGGCTCCCCCTCTCGTTTATCTCTTCAACCCGGCTTAACGGGCATCTTCCTTCAGCCACTGCGCTACGCGCTTGGCGAAGTAGGTGAGGATGCCATCGGCCCCGGCCCGCTTGAAGCAGAGTAGAGACTCCATGATGGTCTCCTTCTCTTTCAGCCAGCCGTTCTGGATCGCCGCCATGTGCATGGCGTACTCGCCGCTGACCTGATAGGCGAAAGTCGGCACGCCGAACTGATCCTTCACCTGACGAACCACGTCCAGATAGGGCATGCCCGGCTTGACCATCACGCTGTCGGCCCCTTCCTGAATATCCAGCGCCACTTCGTGCAGGGCTTCGTTACTGTTGGCCGGATCCATCTGATAGGTGGCCTTGTTGCTCTTGCCGAGGTTGCCGGCAGAGCCAACCGCATCGCGGAATGGGCCGTAGTAGCAGGAAGCGTACTTGGCGGAGTAGGCCATGATCTGGGTGTTGATGAAGCCATTCTCTTCCAGCGCAGCGCGGATGGCGCCGATGCGGCCATCCATCATGTCGGACGGCGCGACGATATCGACCCCGGCCTCGGCATGGGAGAGCGCCTGCTTGATCAGGATCTCGGTGGTGATGTCGTTCAGCACATAGCCTTCGTCATCGATAATGCCGTCCTGCCCGTGGGTGGTGAACGGATCGAGCGCCACATCGGTGATGACCCCCAGCTCCGGGAAGCGGGCCTTGAGGGCACGCACGGTGCGCTGGGCCAGTCCGTTCGGGTTGTAGGCCTCTTCCGCCATCAGGCTCTTGCTCTCCAGCGGGGTCACCGGGAACAGGGCGATAGCGGGCACACCCAGCTCCACCAGCTCGGCGGCTTCCTCCAGCAGCAGATCGATGGAGAGACGCTCCACCCCCGGCATTGAGGGAACGGCTTCCCGACGGTTCTCCCCCTCCAGCACGAACACCGGATAGATGAGATCGTTGACGGTCAGTACGTTCTCGCGCACCAGACGACGGCTGAAATCATGTTTGCGCAGACGGCGCAGGCGGCGGCCCGGAAAGGCGCCCGGAAGAGTTGTAGCCATGAATCACTCCTGGAGAGGAAGTTGGAAGAACGCGGCGGAGGTGGCCCGGGTATGGGCCAGCAAGGCCTCGGGCGCTTCACCACGACAGGCCGCCACCACCTGGGCGATGTGCGGCAAAAAAGCGGGTTCGTTGCGTTTCGGGCGCGGTTTCAGATCTCGCGGCACCAGATAGGGGGCATCGGTCTCGATCATCAGCCGACCGGTCGGAATACGCGCTACCTGTTCGCGCAGCAGCTGACCACGGCGCTCATCGCAGAGCCAGCCAGTCACCCCGATATGCAGCCCCAGCGCCAGACACTCGTCCAGCTCCTCGTCGGAACCGGTGAAGCAGTGCAGCACGGCTCCCGGTAGTTTCGGCAACCAGGGACGGAGGATCTCGATAAAACGGGCGTGGGCATCGCGGCAATGGAGAAACACCGGCATCCCGAGCTCGGCGGCCAGTGCCAGCTGGGCGTCGAACACAGCGTCCTGCACCGGACGGGGGGAGAAGTCGCGGTTGTAGTCGAGACCGCACTCGCCAATAGCGACCACCTGCGGCAACGCCGCCAGCTCGCGCAGGGCGGGCAGGGTCGCCTCATCGACACTCTTGGCATCGTGAGGGTGTACCCCGGCGGTGGAGAAGCAGTAGCCCGGCCAGCGGGCGGCCAACCCGGCGCTCTCGCGGCTGCCAGCCAGATCGGTACCGGTGAGGATCAGCGCCTCCACTCCGGCGGCACGGGCACGGGCCACCAGCTCAGGCTGTTCACCGGCGAACTGGCTGCTGGTCAGGTTTAAACCGATATCGATCATGGAATGAGACGTTCCGAACAAAAGGAATACATATCAGGTATTTGAAAACCATCTACCGAATGGGGTCTTACCATACGCCTCGAACGGGAGCATGAAAAGAGGAAGGGAGCCTCAGCTCCCCTCGTTCTGCTATTCCTGCGGACGTCGTCATCCTCTCGCCGTCCGGCAAACAGGTGACGAACAGAGCCTCAGCTCTCCCCATCCGGTTGTTCCTGTTGCTCTTCATCCTCTTTCTTCACGTAGAAGCGGGCGAAGAACAGACCTATCTCCCACAGCGCCCACATCGGGATGGCGAGCAGGGTCTGGGAGAAGACATCAGGCGGCGTCAGCAGCATGCCGACCACAAACACCCCGACAACGACGTAGGGACGTTTCTCCTTCAGGTTTTGCGGTGTGGTCACGCCGGTCCAGCAGAGCAGTATGGTGGCCACCGGAATTTCGAACGCCACCCCGAACGCGAAGAACAGGGTCAGTACGAAGTCCAGATAGCTGGCGATGTCGGTCGCCACCGTCACCCCGGCGGGTGCGGTACTGGTGAAGAAACCGAACACCAGCGGGAACACCACGTAGTAGGCGAACGCCATCCCTGCATAGAACAGCAGGGCACTGGAGACCACCAACGGCATGATCAGGCGCCGCTCATGCTGGTACAGACCGGGGGCGATAAAGGCCCAGGCCTGATAGAGCAGATAGGGGATCGCCACGAAGAAGGAGACCACCAGGGTCAGCTTGATCGGCGTCAGGAAGGGGGTCGCCACATCCGTCGCGATCATGCTGGTCCCTTCCGGCAGCTGGCTGAGCAGCGGCTGGGCCACGAAGTCGTAGATGTTGTTGGAGAAGTAGATCAGCGCCAGAAACACCACGAGGATGGCAGTAATGGAGCGCAGCAAACGGGTTCTCAGCTCAACCAGATGGCTGATCAGGGGTTGTTCGGCCTGACTCATGGCTTCACCTCCCCTTTTACTGTGGAGTCGCTGACCGGCACCGGCTCGCTCTCCCGCTGGCTATTGACCGGTGGCTCGTCGTGGCTCAGCTGCACCGCAGGCTCCGCCTGGGCGACCGGCTCGGGGCGCGGCGGACGGATCTCGTTCTCCACCTGATAGGGGCGATTGACCGACTGGGCCGCCGCTTTGAGCTGTTCGATGGACTCCTGCAGCTCGGGGCTCAGGTTGCTCATCTGCAACTGTTCGGCCTTCTTGAGGTCGTTATGCAGCTCTTGCAACTTGAGCTCCTGCTCCAGCTCGGACTTGACCGAGTTCGCGGTCGAACGAATGAGGCGGATCCAGTGGGTAGCCGTTCGGATGGCAACCGGCAGCCGCTCGGGCCCCAGTACCACCAGTGCTACCACACCGATAACGACCAGCTCCCAAAAACCGATATCGAACATGGCTTAGGCCTGGTCTTTGTCTTTCTGTTTGGCGGTCTCACTGCTCTGAGTGGCCGCTTCGTTCAGCTGTTTCGGGGGAAACTCGGCATCTTTCTGCTCGGCCTTGGCATCAGCCGGCTCGTCGGAGAGGGCTTTCTTGAACCCTTTGACCGCCGCGCCCAGATCACCGCCAATGCCGCGCAGTTTCTTGGTACCGAACAGCAGCACGACGATGACTGCGATGATCAACAATTGCCAAATACTGATACCACCCATGATTTTCTCTCCAGAACAGGCGCCTGACGGCGCGGTTGTTGATTAATGGGAACGGGTTCGCAACCAGCCGACCAGCCAGCAGAGGGCTGCACCGGCGAGACTGGCTTGTCCCCACTCAATGTGTTGTTTTTGGGTCAGCAAGAATACACCCGCCAATAGCAGGCTGGCTCCAACCCCTAAGAGGTAGCGGGCCTGCCCCTGCCGACGGCTGTGACGGCGGAACTCGGCAAACATCTGGTCGAAATGACGCTGCTGATGACGGGTCTGACGCAGGGTCTCATAGACCAGCTCCGGCAGCTCCGGCAGCTTCTCGGCCCAGAATGGCGCCTTCTCCTTGATGGCGTTCAATACCGACTTTGGCCCCACCTGTTCGTGCATCCAGTTCTCGAGGAACGGCTTGGCGGTCTGCCACAAATCGAGCTGCGGGTAGAGCTGACGCCCCAACCCTTCCACATAGAGCAGGGTCTTTTGCAGCAGCACCAGCTGCGGCTGCACCGTCATATGGAAGCGACGTGCGGTGTTGAACAGGTTGAGCAGCACGTGACCGAACGAAATTTCGGAGAGCGGCTTCTCGAAGATGGGCTCCAGCACGGTGCGAATGGCAAATTCGAATTCATCCACCTTGGTGTCTGCCGGTACCCAGCCCGACTCCACATGCAGCTCCGCCACCCGACGATAGTCTCGGTTGAAGAAGGCGAGGAAGTTCTCCGCCAGATAGCGTTTGTCTTCCCGATTGAGGGTACCGACGATGCCGCAGTCGATGCCGATCCAGAGCGGGTTTTCCGGATGTTCGTAAGAGACGAAGATGTTGCCCGGGTGCATATCGGCGTGGAAGAAGCTGTCGCGGAACACCTGAGTGAAGAAGACCTCGACCCCGCGCTCGGCCAGCAGCTTCATATTGGTGCCGTTGGCTTCCAGCGCTGGAATGTCGGAGACCGGAATACCGTAGATGCGCTCCATCACCAGCACCTGCTCGCGGCAGAGGTCGGTGATGATTTCAGGCACATAGAGCGCCTCGGAGCCGGTGAAGTTGCGGCGCAGCTGGATGGCGTTGGCCGCCTCGCGCATCAGGTTCAGCTCGTCGAGGATGGTCTTGCGATACTCCTCCACCACCTCGATGGGGCGCAGTCGCGCACTCTGGGGCACGAAGCGGGCCACCAGACGGGCCAGCGCCTGCATCAACCGCAGGTCAGCCTCGATGACCGGCTCGATGTCGGGACGGATCACCTTGATGACGATCTCGCGGCCACTATCCTTCAGCCGGGCAGTATGCACCTGCGCGATGGAAGCCGACGCCAGCGGCGTCTCGTCGAAGTCGTCAAACAGGGTTTCGATGGGACAACCCAGGCTCAGCTCGATCTGCTGACGCGCCGCCTGACAACAGAAGGGGGGCACCCTGTCCTGCAGCAGGGCCAGCTCCTCGGCGATATCCGGCGGCAACAGGTCGCGGCGGGTCGAGAGCATCTGGCCAAACTTGATGAAGATGGGGCCAAGGGCCTCGAAGGCGAGGCGGATGCGGGCACCGCGGCTGAGATCCGGTTGCTTGTTCTTGAGCCAGAACAGGGAGCGACGGGCCAGACGACCCGGCCAGGGTTGATAGCGGGCGGGCACCAGCTCGTCGATGCCCTGCTCCAGCAGGATGGTGATGATGCGATAGAGGCGTTTGAACTCCTTCGGGGTCATCAGGTCACCTGCTGTTCGAAGCGGGCCAGCCGCAGTTCGACGGCCTTGAGCTGCTGGGCCAGCACCTCGACATCATCGTTGAAACTCGCCACTTCCAGCGGGCCGGGGGCGAGGCGGGCCTCTTCGGTCAGATATTCCGCCAGCTGGCTGCGGGTACGGCACAGCTCGCGGCCGACCAGACGACGCGCCTGACGGGCACCGCTGAACAGGGTGTGGGCAACGACATCGCCGGTATAGCGCGACAGCTCCTCTTCCCAGTCGATATCCAGCTCACCCAGCAGCACGCTGAATGCCTGTACCAGCTGGGGATCACCGCTCAGATCCAGTTTCTCCTCGCGGATATAACGGGTCAGGGCGGACGGGTCTTTCAGCAGACCGAGGGCGGTCAGCGACAGGCTAAGCACCGCATCCGCCTCCCCTTCATGCTGGGCCAGCACATCCAGCCGACGCTCGGAAAAGACGAACCAGAGCGGCTTGAGTTCACGCAGCTCCAGCTTGAGCACCTTGCCCACCAGTTTGCGCAGCCGCTCCGGGCTCTGTTTGTCCAGCGCCAGCAACTGGTTGAGGCTGGTTTCGATCACCGCGGTGACCATGGCATCCATCGGCATAGGCAACCTTAAAACTTGTAACCGCGGTGCAGGGCGACCACACCCTGAGTCAGATTGAAGTACTCCACCTGCTCGAAACCGACATTTTCCATCATGCCGGCCAGGGTCTGCTGATCCGGGTGCATACGAATAGACTCTGCCAGATATTTGTAGCTTTCACTGTCGTTCGCGACGATTTCGCCCATTTTCGGCAGCAGTTTGAAGGAGTAGAGGTCATAGAGCTTGGCGATCACTTCACTGACCGGCTTGGAGAACTCCAGCACCAGCAGACGGCCACCCGGCTTGAGCACCCGGAACATGGAGGCGAGCGCCTTGTCCTTGTCGGTGACGTTGCGCAGGCCGAAGCCGATGGTGATGACGTCGAAGTGGTTATCCGGGAAGGGGAGCGCCTCGGCATTGGCCTGCACGTAGGAGACGTTGTTGGCGACCCCCAGATTGCGCAGCTTGTCGCGGCCCACTTTCAGCATGGAGTCGTTGATATCCGCCAGTACCACCTGACCGGTCTCGCCGACGATGCGGGAGAACTTGGCGGTCAAGTCACCGGTACCACCGGCCAGATCCAGCACCTTCTGGCCCTTGCGCACACCGGAACAGTCGATGGTGAAGCGCTTCCACAGGCGGTGGATGCCGAACGACATCAGATCGTTCATCAGATCATACTTGGCTGCCACCGAATGGAAGACACCTGCTACCAGAGTTTCCTTCTCGGTCGCGGCCACGGTTTTAAAGCCAAAATGCGTTGTCGTTGCTTGTTCTGACATCCCTTAAACACCCATAGAGCAAAGAATGGCCGCCAGTTTACCAGAGCCACTGGCGTCCGGACACCTTAAACCCGGCTCGCAACCAACTGCATGCCCAGCACCACCATGGCCAGACAGAGGAAGAGATTGAGACCGATATTGAGCAGCGCTTTCAGATAGGCTCCATGTTGAGCCAGCACTACCGTATCGAGGGCAAAGGAAGAAAACGTGGTCAGGGCACCGAGGATCCCCACCATCAGCAGCGGCTTCATCGGGTGTTCTACCACATGACCGTGACTGATGAGGGCGAATGCCACCCCCATGATGAAAGAGCCCACCACGTTGACCACCAGAGTCCCGTAAGGAAAGTGGCGCCCCAGCAGCAAGGCCATCAGTTCGGCAATCCCAAAACGAAGGCAGGCGCCGATGGCGCCCCCTGCAGCAACATAGAACCAGGTTTGCATGGTGTCACTCCCTCAGGGTCAGGCCGCCATTATGTCGCAATGGCGGCCCTTGTGCCCAGAGGCGGAACTAATCGACATCCAGCCTGATTGAAATCTCAGCGGCGAAAATCGATGGGCTCGGGCTGACCCAGCACGATTTCGGTCTGGGCCGGGCGGGTCTGGGCAATCACCTTGCCGTGGCGGATCGAGTAACGCACCGGCACCTGACGGCGCACCGCATCGAAGCCGTTGTCGGCGGGCAGGACCAACAGGTTGGCCGGTTTGCCCACTTCGATACCATAGCGATCCTGCACATTCAGGGTACGGGCGCTGTGGCTGCTGATCAGCTTCAGACCGTCGTTGATCTGCTCGTAACCCATGATCTGGCAGACATGCAGCCCCATGTGCAGCACCTGCAACATGTTGGCGGTGCCCATGGGATACCAGGGATCGAACACGTCGTCGTGACCGAAACAGACGTTGATGTTCGCCTCCAGCATCTCTTTCACCCGAGTAATGCCGCGGCGTTTGGGATAGGTATCGAACCGCCCCTGCAGGTGAATGTTCACCAGCGGATTGGCCACGAAGTTGATGTCCGCCATCTTGAGCAGACGGAACAGGCGGGAAGCATAAGCGCCGTTGTAGGAGTGCATGGCGGTGGTGTGACTGGCGGTGACTCTATGACCGATACCCCGCTCGTAGGCCAGGGTCGCCAGCGTCTCGATGAAACGGGACTGCTCGTCATCGATCTCGTCACAGTGCACATCGACCAGAACCTGATACTTCTCGGCAAGATCGAAGATGTAGTGCAGACTTTCGACCCCATATTCCCGAGTGAACTCGAAATGGGGGATCGCGCCAATCACGTCGGCACCCAGCTTGATCGCCTCCTCCAGCAGTGCCTTGCCGTTGGGGTAGGAGAGAATTCCCTCCTGCGGGAAGGCGACGATCTGCAGCTCGACCCACTCCTTCATCTCTTCCCGCACTTCCAGCATCGCCTTGAGCGCAACCAGATTGGGATCGGAGACATCGACGTGAGTACGGACAAACTGGATGCCGTTGGCGATCTGCCACTTCAGCGTCTGGATGGCACGCTGTTTCACATCCTCATGGGTCAGCAGCGCCTTGCGCTCGGCCCAGCGCTCAATCCCCTCGAACAGAGTGCCGGAGAGGTTCCAGCTCGGCTCGCCCGCCGTCTGGGTGGTATCGAGGTGAATATGGGGCTCGATAAAGGGCACGATGGCCAGACCGCCCTCCCCGTCCAGCACCCGACCGGCGACGGCATGTTCGTCATGGGGTTCGATGGCGGTGATGACCCCATCCTGACAGCGGATCTGCCACAACCCTTCCCGATCGGCCAAACGAATATGTTGAATCAGCATTTGCTAGCTTCCTGTACCAGAACCGGCCGCTGGGTGAGGCGAACCAGAATGAAATAGGTGAAGGCGGCGCCCAATACCGCGTTGAGTGGCACTATGCCCGGCAGCCACTTGCCGACAGCTACCCCGACTGCCGTTGCTACCAGCGCCTGCCAGCGCACCGTCTCAAACTGCTGATCGGCAAACTGACGGTAACGCTCACGATTGAGCAGGAAATCCATGATGATAATGCCACCAATCGGCGGGATTGCCGTACTCAAAAAGGCCAGCCAGCCGACAAAGTTGTTGTAAAGCCAGAGGGCACAGGCGGTACCGATCAGACCGTTGATCACGCTGAGCGGCTTGCTCTTGAGACCGGTAATGTTGGCAAAACCGAGGCCGGAGGCGTAGAGGGCGTTGTCGTTGGTGGTCCAGATATTGAGGCCCAGCACCAGAATGGCGGGGATCAGCAGCCCCTGCATCAGCATCACCTCCGAGATATCGGCCTGCCCGGTCACGGCCGCGCCGGCTGCACCGAAAACGAACATCAGAGTGTTGCCCAAAAAAAACGCCACCATGGTAATCATGACGGCGCCCCAGGGTTTGCGACCAAAGCGAACAAAGTCGGCAGTCAGGGTTCCTGCACTAATGAAGGAACCAACCACCATGGTCAGCGCCGTGGTGAACTCGATGGGATTGCTTGGTTGCACCTGCTGCAACGCAGCCATGCCACCGGTCGAGGTCACTGCCAGCCAGACCGAGTAGCCGCCAAGCAGTGCAATGGCCGGTACTGCCACAAAGCTCAGCACCATCAGGGCAGAGATTCCGAAGTAGACGGTCACCGTCATCAAAATGCCCGAAATAGCGATCAGCCAGTTCACATCTATGCCGGTCGCCTTCTGCACCGGCAGGGCAAACATCGCCACGCCCACGCCAAACCAGCCGACCTGAGTACCGCCCAGCAGCAGGGATGGCAGCCAGGAACCTTTGACGCCGAAGGAGTATCGCGCCAGCAGATGGGTAGAGAGACCGGTTGAGGCACCGATATAACCGAGACAGGCTGTGTAGATCCCCAGCAGCAAGTTGCCGAGCAGTACCGCCTTGATGAAGTCATCGAACACCAGCCCTGTGCCCAGCGCACCACCGGTCCACATGCTGGCAGAGAAGAAGGTCAGGCCGAGCATCACCAGCATCAGCGAAAGCACACCTTTGCGCCCTTTGGCGGGTACCGCCCCCAAACAGTATTCGTTATCCTGCGCCATGCTCTCTCTCCACGTAATAGGCAAAACGCGCCGGATTTTACATGTAAAACGTTTTACGTCAATCAATCATGGTTAAATATCTGGACAAAACCATCAATAGCAGTCAAATGAGTAACCAATTGGGACTTAAATCAGCAGATAAACAGTGTCGACTGCAAGCAGAAGGGGTTGCGGGAATAGGGAATGTAAGGGGATATAACAAAAATGACAGATGCAAAAAAGCCTCCCTTTTCAGGGAGGCTTTCTATTTAATGGTGCTGATACCCAGAATCGAACTGGGGACCTCATCCTTACCAAGGATGCGCTCTACCGACTGAGCCATATCAGCACACTAACCGGTA
>NZ_JBSTYQ010000023.1:0-59947 GCF_054052385.1 Aeromonas sp. 25-AL00135
AGTAATCGCGCTGTGTCCGTTTCACACCTTGTCCCATCGGGTTCTCCATTTATTGGGGGGAAAGGTGTAAACCATATTCAGGACGGGACAGGACAAACAAAAAGGGCCACCTCTTGCGAGATGGCCCTTTCCAAACGTTTGGTGGAGCTGGGGGGATTTGAACCCCCGTCCAAAATTACTACATCCTTGGCACTACATGCTTAGTCACTCTTTACATTCGCCAACCCGCTGCGGAGAGACACGCCACGAATTGACTAGCTCGATTGGTTTTAATGCTTCCGCCCCGAGCAGGACTTCCACACGATCCTGTGAAGGATGACCTTCCGATTCCCTAGGACACAGGCAAGCTAGGGTAGAAGGGCTCTATGCAGGTTATTAAGCTGCTAGTGCGTAGTTTTCGTCGTTTGCGACTATTTTTTTGCGGTTTATTAACGAGGCCTACCGCACCTCGGCATGCACCTTGGGTTTCGTGAATCTTGTCGAATCCAGAATCAGCCCCAAGTTGTTAATTGCGATTGTACGCAAAAATGCTGTCATAGCAAGGCGTTGATACCCATTCCCTCTGGCAGCCAGTCTGTTTGCCGATTTATTGTACGCAGCTGAGCCTGAAGAGCCAGCTGCGCCGGGGAAAGGTGAACTGACGTCCTGATCCTGGCAGTAGCAGGTTAGCCGCGATGCTTGTTCTTCATGATGCGCGCTTTTTCCCGCTCCCATTCGCGGGCCTTGGTATCTTCGCGCTTGTCGTGCTCTTTCTTGCCCTTCACCAGGCCGATCTCGACCTTGACCCAGCACTGTTTCCAGTAGAGGGCGAGGGGAACTATGGTGTAGCCCTGACGGGCGATCAGGCTTTCGAGCTTGTCGAGTTCACGACGGCTCAGCAGCAGTTTGCGGGTGCGGGTCGGGTCACATACCACATGGCTGGAGGCCGCTTGCAGTGGCAGGAAGCTGGAGCCGAACAGATAGGCCTCGCCATCGCGGAAGATGACATAGGCTTCGCTGATGTTGGCCTTGCCCGCCCGCAGGGATTTGACTTCCCACCCTTGCAGGGACAGACCCGCTTCGATCTTCTCTTCGATGAAGTATTCGTGGCGCGCGGTTCTGTTGAGTGCAATGGTGCTGGACCCGGCTTTGTTTTTACTGTTTTTTTTGCTCATGACGGGCGATTTCCGGCAATGACTAGGAGGCTCGTATTATACGTAGGCAGGGGCGGCTGTAAAACGCGCAGCAGGTCAAGTGGTGGCTTTATGAGCGGTTTGGCTGAGGTTTTACCTCCACAACCCCAAACATGGTGATAAAATCGCGCCGATTGGATGAGGAAAAGCCATGCCCCGAATTACGCGCAGTGCCCTGGTGATGTTCAGTGCAGAACAGATGTTCAAGTTGGTTAACGATGTGGATGCCTATCCGCAGTTTTTGCCCGGCTGTGTTGGCAGCCGTGTCCACGAGGCTGGCGATGACTACATGATGGCGTCGGTCGATGTGGCCAAGGCGGGGATTGCCAAGACCTTCACTACCCGAAATCAGCTGGATGTGAACCGCCAGATCAGGATGGAGCTGGTGGATGGCCCCTTCCGCAAGCTGGCGGGCTGGTGGACCTTTACCCCGCTCGATGTCGACGCCTGCAAGGTGGAGTTTGATCTCGATTTCGAATTCACCTCCAAGCTGATCGAGGTGGCCTTTGGTCAGGTGTTCCGTGATCTGGTGAGCTCCATGGTCTCCGCCTTCTCCAACCGGGCGAAGGAGGTCTACGGTGTCTGACCAGCTCAACATCGAGGTTGTCTATGCCTTGCCGCAGCAGCAGACGGTGATTGCGCTGCGGGTTGCGCCCGAGACCTGCGTGCTGGCGGCCATCGAGCAGTCCGGCATCGTGCAAAAACACCCCGAGATCGATCTGGCGGTCAACAAGTTCGGCATCTACAGCCGCCCGGTGAAAGGGAGCGAGCCGCTGCACGACGGCGATCGTATCGAGATCTACCGCCCGCTCATCGCCGATCCCCGCGAGATGCGCAAAAAGCGGGCCGAGAAGGCCAAAGAGGAGGGGAGAGCCGATAGCGTGACCGGTGGTCGCCCCGATGTGCATCGCAAGCTCCGCGAGTAGCTCTCAGGTTTTTCTTGCAGAAAAAAGGCGCCGAGGCGCCTTTTTTTGATCCCGTTAGCCGGTGAGCTTGCCGAGGGGATATCAAGAGAGGGCTGCTTCTGCCACACCGAGTCGGGCACGGGCCCAAGCGGCCAGTAGCTCTACCCCGCTTTGCATCACCCGCTCATCGAAATCGAATTCGTTGTGATGGTGTGGTGCCGCCAGATCGGCCCCCAGAATGAGGTAAGCCGCTTCGCCCCCCTGTTTTTGCACCCGCTCCATCAGAAAACCGGCATCTTCGCTGGCGCCAAAGCGGCGAGTCTGGATAGTGGCGAGCCCCTGCTTGCGGGCCAGCGCCGCCAGCTCGGCTTGCAGCGCCGGGCTGTTGTCGAGGGCAATGGCCTCACCCTGCTTGATGATGCGGTAGGTGACGCCGTGGGCGAGGGCGGTACCTTCGACGATGCGCTGTACCTGACTGAACATGTAGTCGTTGAGCGTGCTGTCGGCGCCGCGGGTTTCACCGCGCAGCTCGGCATGATCGGGAATGACGTTGCGGCCGCTGCCAGCGTGAAGCTGGCCGACGTTGATGCGGGTCATGCCGTCGCGGTGGCGGGGGATGCCTAGCATGGCGGTGGTGGCCATGCAGGCGGCTGCCAGCGCATTGCTGCCGGCATTGGGCTCGAGCCCTGCATGGGCGGCGGTGCCCATAAAGTGGACGTCGAACTTGGTGGAGCAGAGAAACTCGGTGGGATTGATCACCAGCTCGCCGCTGCCAGCGTGAATACCGATATGGAGCGAGAGCAGGGCATCTACGTCATCGAGTGCGCCACCGGCAGCCAGCGCCTTGCCACCGCGGCACCCCTCTTCGGCGGGCTGGAAGAAGAGCTTGATGCGCCCGCACAGCTGCTCCTTCATCGCCATCAGCTGACTGGCCAGCCCCATGCCGATGGCGGTGTGGCCATCGTGAGCGCAGGCGTGCATCCACCCCTTGTTGTGGGAGGCAAAACCCTCCTGCTGCGGCAGGTGCTGCTCGGCGGCAGACTCCTCCACCTCGACCGCGTCGATATCGAAGCGAAAGGCCAGGGTCGGGCCGGGACGGCCGGTATCCAGCTCTCCCATCAGGCCTGTGACATCGCCGATCCGCTCCAGCCAGTCGGGATGGGCTCCCTGACGGCGGGCACGGGCCTTCTCGGCCGTCACATCCACATCACGGCCCATCATCAGATTGCTGGCCAGCAGCTTGTCGCCGAGCACGATGCGATAACCTAGCTCGTTCAGGTGGTGGGCAATCAGGCTGGTGGTGCGAAACTCTTTCCAGGCGGCTTCCGGCAGGCGGTGCAGGTCGCGGCGCCACAGGATCAGGTGCTCAAGGGTCATCTTGGCTTCCTTGGTGATTCGATTTGTCGGCTATTGTGCCTTTTTTCCCGGCTGACCACACGGGGCCAGCAGCTGGTCGGGGGAGCTGTGCGTGCGAGTGGTGACTGTTCGGGCCGTGAATAGTGGTGAGCGCCCATAAAAAACGCCTCCACAAGGGAGGCGTTGTCGAGGCGTGGTTATCAGGCCGCGTGATGGTAAGCGGAGGCTTCAAACAGCTTCTTGTTGGCCACCAGATCGATGGGGTCAAAATCATCGACGTTGATGGTGCGCAGGCGACTTACCTCGGCGCGGCGCAGCAGCTCCGCTTCGCTCTGGGTCAGTACGCCAGCGGCCAGGCCAATGTCGGCCACCTTGTCCAGCGCCATGAAGGGACGCTTGATACCATCGCTCTTGCAGACTTTCTCGAACAGCGGCTCGGCGGCCAGTACGTCATCGAGCGCCTGCTCCAGCAGACCGAAGGGGTTGCCCTCTTCGCGGGTCAGATACTGCCCCTTGGCCAGGCGACTACGGGTCTCGCTCGGGGTTTGCAGCAGACGGGCAACCTGTTGATCCAGCTTGTCGCATGGACGGTTCAGGTCACGACCCAGCGGCAGCACCACGGCGCGCAGGGCAAGCCCAATCCAGCGGTTCGGGAAGTTGCGCAGCAGCTCGTCGATCGCCTCTTGTGCCTTGAACATGGCATCTTGCAGTGCCCAGTGCAGCAGCGGCAGGTCGGCCTGCTGGCGTCCCTCGTCCTGATAGCGCTTGAGGGCGCTGGAGGCCAGATAGAGCTGGCTCAGCACGTCGCCAAGACGGGCGGAGACCCGCTCCTTGCGCTTGAGCTCGCCACCCAGGGTGCCCATTGCCATGTCTGACAGGAACGCCAGGTTGGCCGAGAGGCGGGAGAGCTGTTGGTAGTAGCCCTTGGTCTGGTCCTTGTAAGGGGCCGCGGCAAAGCGTGCGCCGGTGATACCGAGCCAGAAGCTGCGCACCAGGTTGCTGATGGCAAAGCCGACGTGGCTGAATACTGCCTTGTCGAAATCTTTCAGCGCCTGCTCCTTGTCGGGATGGCTGGCAGCCAGCATCTCCGGCAGTACATACGGGTGGCAGCGGATAGCGCCCTGACCGTAGATGATCATGCTGCGGGTCAGGATGTTGGCCCCTTCCACCGTAACGGCGATGGGGGCACCCTGATAGCCACGGGCCAGATAGTTGTTGGGGCCCATGCAGATGGCCTTGCCGCCGTGGATGTCCATGGCATCGATGATGCACTTCTGGGCACGGTCGGTGAGGTGGTATTTGACGATGGCGGAGATGACCGAGGGCTTCTCGCCCAGGTCGATACCGGTCACGGTCAGGTTGGCTGCGGCGCCCATGATGTAGGCATTGCCACCGATGCGGGCCAGCGGCTCTTCAATCCCTTCCATCTTGCCGATGGGCAGCTTGAACTGGCGACGGATGCGGCTATATGCGCCGCTCGCCAGGGCCAGCATCTTGACGCCACCTGTGCTGTTGGAGGGCAAGGTTATGCCGCGACCGACCGACAGACACTCGACCAGCATGCGCCAGCCCTGACCGGCCATGGCCGGGCCACCGATGATGAAATCGAGCGGGACGAACACATCCTTGCCCTGGGTCGGGCCGTTCTGGAACGGCACGTTGAGCGGGAAGTGGCGACGGCCAATGCCGACCCCCTTGATGTGGGTGGGGATCAGGGCGCAGGTGATGCCGAGCTCTTCCTCTTCACCCAGCAGGTGCTCGGGGTCACGCAGTTTGAAGGCCAGACCCAGCACGGTAGCAATAGGGGCGAGCGTGATGTAGCGCTTGTTCCAGGTGAGGCGCATACCGAGCACCTCTTTGCCTTCCCACTCGCCCTTGCAGACGATACCGAAGTCGGGGATGGAGCCGGCGTCAGAACCCGCTTCCGGGCTGGTCAGGGCGAAGCAGGGGATCTCTTTACCGACCGCCAGGCGGGGCAGGTAGTAATCTTTCTGCTCGTCAGTGCCATAGTGCTGCAGCAGTTCGCCCGGGCCCAGTGAGTTGGGCACGCCGACGGTGGAGGCGAGCACGGCGCTGGCACCGCACAGCTTTTGCAGGACACAGGACTGGGCGTAGGCCGAGAATTCCAGACCGCCATATTTCTTCTTGATGATCATGGCGAAGAACTTATTGTCCTTCAGGTATTGCCACACCTCGGGGGAGAGGTCCGCGCGCTCGTGGGTCACTTCCCAGTCGCTCACCATGCGGCATACTTCCTCGACCGGGCCATCCATAAAAGCCTGCTCTTCGGCAGAGAGGGTGCTGACCGGAATGGCGTGCAGTTTTTTCCAGTCCGGGTTGCCCGCGAACAGATCGGCTTCCCACCAGGTGGTGCCCGCTTCAATCGCCTCTTTCTCGGTGCGGGACATCTCCGGCATGATCGATTTGTAGATCTTGAACAGCGGCTTGGTTATTTGATTGCGGCGAAATTCCACCAGATTGAGCGGGATGGCGATCACCGCGAACAGCGCCCATACCAGCAAGGGCACATGACCATAGATGGCGCCAAGCACCAGGGCGGCGCCGGTGACCAGGGTGGAGATGAACAGGGATGCCCGGCGATAGGCCAGGGCTCCGATAACCAGGATCACCCCGAGCAGAGTGAGGGTCGTCGTCATTGCTTGCTCCTTGCGTGGTTAGGTTGCCAACGTGGCATAACTGATCCAGAGGTCTGACCTGTTGGATATGGCCCCTGTTGTAATTCATACGCACAAAGTTATCAAGCTGTTTACATCTTCATTACCTTCTCTCTGTGATCCCCATAACGCTCACGCGCCGCCAGCGCTGTGGCTCGCAGGGGGGCGACTGTGCGATTCGCTTGTGCGAGAATAGCCGCGATCTACACGCACACTAAAAACAGTGGAAGAGACATCATGTACCAAGAATTGATCCGCAATGAACTGACCGAAGCTGCCAGCGTGCTGCAGGCCTTCCTGGCTGATGAGCAGAACCTGAAAAACATCGAGGCGGCCGCCAAACTGCTGGCTGACTCTTTCAAGGAAGAGGGCAAGGTGCTCTCTTGTGGCAACGGTGGCTCCCACTGTGATGCCATGCACTTTGCCGAAGAGCTGACCGGTCGTTACCGCGAGAACCGCCCGGGTTATGCCGGTATTGCCATCTCAGATCCGAGCCACCTCTCCTGCGTCTCCAACGACTTTGGCTATGAATATGTCTTCTCCCGTTACGTAGAAGCGGTTGGCCGTCGTGGCGACGTGCTGCTTGGCATCTCCACCAGCGGCAACTCCGGCAATATCCTGAAAGCCATCGAGGCGGCCCGCGCCAAAGGGATGAAAGTGATCGCCCTGACCGGCAAGGATGGCGGCAAGATGGCGGGTCTGGCGGATGTCGAGATCCGGGTGCCGCACTTTGGCTATGCCGACCGTATTCAGGAAGTGCACATCAAGGTGATCCACATCCTGATCCAGCTGGTCGAAAAAGAGATGGCCAAGTAATCAGGCCATCGTCACCAGACAAGGGCAACGCCGGTAGCATGGTTCGCCATCGGCCGGTTGTTGCCAGCCACAGGGGAAGGGATTGCGCCTTCCCCTGCTGTCTGTCAAACCAGCGTGCTGGTCGAACATGACACAAGCCAAATCATGAAAGGAGTCTGCCGGATATGTGCGAACTGCTCGGCATGAGTGCCAATGTGCCGACCGATATCTGCTTCAGCTTTACCGGGTTGATGCTGCGCGGCGGCAAGACCGGGCCCCACAAGGATGGCTGGGGGATCACCTTTTACGAAGGGAAGGGCTTTCGCACCTTCAAGGATCCCGAGCCCAGTGCCCAATCTCCCATCGCCAGACTGGTACAAGCTCTGCCCATCAAGAGCTGCGCCGTGGTCAGCCACATTCGGCAAGCCAACCGTGGCTGCGTGTCACTGGAAAATACCCACCCCTTTACCCGTGAGCTGTGGGGCCGTTACTGGACCTTCGCCCACAACGGTCAGCTGACCGGTTACAAAAAGCTGCCAACGGGCCGCCACCGGCCGGTGGGGGATACCGACAGCGAGCACGCCTTCTGCTGGCTGCTCGATCGGCTGGAGCAAAAATATCCCAAGCGTCCGGCCAACTTTCCCGCCATGTTTCGCTATCTCGCTACACTGTGTGACGAGCTCAGAGCGTTCGGGGTGTTCAACATGCTGCTCTCGGACGGGGAGTATGTGATGAGCTACTGCAGCAACAACCTGCACTGGCTGACTCGCTGTGCGCCCTTTGGCGAGGCGAGCCTGCTGGATGAGGAGGTGGTGATCGACTTTCAAAGCGAGACCACCCCCAACGATGTGGTGACCCTGATCACCACTCGTCCGCTGACCGGCAATGAGAATTGGGTCAAAATGGTGCCCGGCGAATTCAATCTGTTTCGCATGGGGGAGCGGGTGGCGACCAACCAGGTCGCGCATGAGTAAGATAAAAAATACCAGGGTAGATACCTACCCTGGTTCTTCGCAGCAGCCATAAAAGGCAAAAGGGATGAGAGGTGTTGCTGAGCATCATCACTCTGACGGCATTGAGTGTTGATCAAATGTTAATTTGCGGCAATCAAGTTGTTGTCTTGAGGGGCGTTTCAGTATCGCTATTTCGATACTGATCACATTTTTTGCCACTTTATTCCCTGAGCCATCCAATCGGGTGCTTCATCATTGCCTGGTCGTGAGCCACGACATCGAAAACTATCTATAGTATGGTCTGTTTGAATACCGTTCAGGAGGAGCCTCGCATGGAGTGGGTGGATCGCAAGGTGTTGCAGCAGCTGGCAGAGGATATCGGTCCGGATATGCTGCCCGTGGTCATCGCAGTCTTTATTGAAGAGGTGGGCGAGCAGCTGAGTCAGCTCAGACCCCTCTATGAACAGGGAGAGTGGGAGGCGCTGGCTCGGGTGGCGCACAGCATGAAATCATCCTGTGGCAGCTACGGCGCCATGCCGAGCTATCAGCAGGTGATGGCGCTGGAGATGGCCAGCAAGCAGGCCGATGTGGCCGAGGCAGAGCGCCAATTGCAACTGCTGGAGGCCTCCTTGCCCCAGGTGCTCGCGTTTCTTGCCGATTATCATTAACGGCGCCATGCAGGGATGCCGGGGCGCCGTGACCGTTGCCTAACGCTGGTTGAGCAGTTGCTGGATGATCCGGTCCAGCGCCAGTTTCAGCTTCAACCGATCGTGCCGATGGGGCAGCTCAAGCTCGCCCAGCTCGGCTTCGATCACTCGCCCTTGCCAGTCCCCCGCATCACCCGCGCCTTGTGGGGCCAGGATGGCATCCAGCCGACCCTGACCGACCCGGGATTCCAGCCAGCGACACTGACTCATCAGATCCAGCTGGCTGGCAGGACCGTTCTCCGCCACCAGATTGCAGACGAAAACCAGCATGGCGCTGCTCTCGTTGATGGCCTGTGCGATCTCGGCCAGCAGCAGTGGCGGCATGATGGAGGTGAGAAAACTGCCCGGCCCAAGAATGATCATGTCCGCCTGCTGCAATGCCAGCACCGCTTCGCGCGTCGCTTGCACCTCCGGCATCAGGCCGAGAGAGAGGGGCGGTGTTGCCAGTTGATCGATGGATACCTCTCCCAGGATCTGGGTGCCACACTCCATATGGGCGCAGAGATCGGTGGGAAATTCAGACATGGGTAGCAATTGTGACTCGATTTTGAGCATGTCACTGATCAGCTTGATAGCATCAAGAGGACGGACACAGAGATTATCGAGCGCCAGCAGCATCAGGTTGCCAAGGTTGTGGCCCGCCAGCTCGCCTTTGCCGGCAAAGCGGTATTCGAACAACAGGCTGCCGATACTGGGATCGGTCACCAGCTGGTTCAGGCAGTTGCGCAGATCGCCCCAGGCGATGCACTCCTGACTCTTGCGCAGGCGTCCGGTCGAGCCGCCATCATCTGTGGTGGTGACGATACCGGTGAGCCGTTGACCGAGAAACGAGAGGGACGAAAGCACTCGTCCCATGCCGTGGCCACCACCGATGGCAACGACCCGATCGAAGTCATTGATGTTTTTTTGCCACATATGGGCGTCCTGTCATTGGTCTCAGTTGACCGCTATGTTAGCAAGCGAAGCGAGATAATTGTTTGATAAAGGTATGATTTTTGCTTGAGGCTGCCATTCGATAAAACAAGGAGATGGTGTTGAAATTTCTGACCGTTCACTCCCTCGCCCAGAATTCATCGCTGGCGGCCCAAGATATCTGCGCGCAGCTGCGCCACCATGCCGATCAGGCACCCTCCCTGCTGTTACTCTATTTTACCCAAGCCCATGACGGGGCGATACTGCGCGACGCGCTCAAAGGCCAGTTCCCGACGACCCGCCTGCTTGGGTGCAGCTCTTGCGGTGGCGTCATGACCGAGATGGGACACCATGCCCGAGATGGATATGGGCTGGCCGTTGCTGCCCTGTACGATGAGAAAGGGGCATTCGGGGTAGCCGGTGCCAGCGGTGACGGGGTGGATGTGCGGCAGTTGCTGCGCCGAGCCATGAGCGACTGTGGTCGACCGGGCGAGCTGCCCCAGTTGATCCTGTTTCACGCCAGTCCCGGCAAGGAAGAGGGGCTGCTGGCCGGTATCGAGGCCGAACTCGGTGCCTCGGTGCCGGTGGTCGGTGGATCCGCGGCTGATAGCAGTGTCAGCGGTGACTGGCAGCTCTGCTGGGATGAGGCGGTGGCTCAGGATGGCATCGGTCTGGCGGTGCTCTATCCCGATTGCCAGCTAGCCTTTCAGTTTCACTCCGGTTATGTGCCTGCCGAATTCAGTGGCGAGATCACCGCCTGCAACGGGCGGGAGGTACTCACTATCGATCACCAGCCTGCTGCCGAGGTCTATGCCCGCTGGTGCGGGCGCGAGCAGCCCTGGCCGGTGGGGGCGATTTTGCGGGAGACCACGCTCACCCCGCTGGCTCGTCAGGTGGGAGCGCTGGATGGCATTCCTTACTACAAACTCTCCCATCCTGAAGCTGTGACCGAACAGGGCGGGCTGCGGCTTTTTACCGATGTGGTGCAAGGGGAGCGTCTGCTGTTGATGTACAGCAGTCAGGAAGGGTTGTTGCAGCGCAGCCTCAATGCCATGCGCGTCGAGCCAGGGTATGGGGTCGATGTGGAATTGCAGCCTATCGGCGCTCTCATCATCTTTTGTGCTGGTTGCCGTTTGGCTCTAGGTGATATGTTGTGCCAATTTGTCGAGCAGAGCCAGGCTCGCCTCGGCAAGATCCCCTTTATCACCCCCTTTACCTTCGGCGAGCAGGGGCGGCTGCCCAATGGCGAGCTGGCCCACGGCAACCTGATGGTATCGAGCGTGATTTTCCTGACCCGTTGAGTCGGCAGAACATAACAGAGCAGGCAACAAGATGATTGGCAACAGTGAACTGGAAGCCCTCGGCGACAAATTGCAGACCACGCTGGTCGACCTTATGCGTTGCCGCGAGCGCGAGGCCAAGTATCGTCACGAGTCTCAGACTCTGCTGGGGGGCGTTGCCACCCTCGCCGATGCCAAGACGCTGGAGCAGGTGCTGGAGAGCCTTATCCAGGTGCTCAAACCCTTTATCGGCTTTGAGCACGCGGATGTGGTGGCCTGGGAAGGGGAGCTGGGGAGTACCCACCTCAGTACCGAGCCGATGCTATCAGCCCGCAGCTGGCGCATGACCCCGGCATTTGCCCGCGCCATCTCGGGTGAAACCCTGGTGATTTACGATCCCGCCCAACTGCCTGAGCTTGCGCCGCTGGCGAGCGAGCCGGGCTGGGCCAGCGTGATGCTGACCGGGCTGCAGGCCCCCGGTTTTACCGCCACCCTCATCTGCCGCCACGCTCGGGCGGGTACCTTCGATCTCACCAGCAAGGCCGCCATGGAGCGTTGCCGTCCTCTTATCGCCCAGGCGCTGGTCAACATCACCTATCGGGCCCGCTTGCAGGAGCAGGTCGCGGTAAAAACCGAGGCGCTGCAGGCCAGCGAACGCCGTTTTCGCAGCTTCGCCGCCATGGCTTCTGACTGGTTCTGGGAGACAGATGCCGAGCATCGCCTCAGTTATGCCTCTGAGCCGGGTTATCTGGATGAGATGACCCCGCAAGCGACCCGGCCGACCCTCTATGACTACGTCTGCAACAAGCAGAGCTGCGATGCCCAGAAATATCTGCAGCTTTTGGAGCTGCGCCAGCCGGTGCGAGGGGTGCGGATGCAGGTTGCGCTGCAACACGGCCCCTGCTGGATGGAGGTGAGCGCCGAGCCCTGTTTTGACCATGATGGCCTGTTTATCGGTTATCGCGGCACTGCCCGGGATATCAGCAACCAGATCCGTAGGGAAGAGGAGCTGGCGCGGGCACGGGATGAGGCTGAAGCGGCCAACCGTGCCAAGTCCCAGTTTCTCGCCATGATGACCCACGAGATCCGCTCGCCCATGAATGCGGTGTTGGGGATGCTCGATCTGGTGCAGCATGCCGAGCTGGCGCCGGAGCAACAGAGCCTGCTGCGCCATGCCACCCACTCGGCCAGATTGCTGCAAACCATCATCGACGACGTGCTCGATTTTTCGAAAATCGAGTCGCAAACCCTGGTGTTTCACTGCGAGACCCTGCAACCCGTCCAGCTTTGCCAATCTCTGGTCGAGCCGCTGCAAGCTCGCGCGACCGCCAAGGGGATTGCGCTGGTTTATCGGGTCGATGAGTCGGTACCCCGGGAGTTACAGGGGGATCCGATGCGTTTGTCACAGGTGATGGGCAATCTGCTGGACAACGCCCTCAAGTTTACCGAGCAGGGGCAGGTGACACTGCACCTGGGTTGGCAGGATGAGAAGCTGCTGATCTCGGTCTCCGACACCGGGATCGGGATCGCTGATGCGGATCAGGCGCTGTTGTTTGAACCCTTCTCCCAGGTCGACAACTCGGCCACCCGGCGTTTTTCCGGTACCGGCCTCGGTCTTGCCATCAGCAAGCGTCTGGTGACGCTTATGGGGGGAGAGATCCACCTGAAGAGCGAGCCGGGCAAGGGAAGCTGTTTCTGGTTCGAACTGCCCGGCATGGCGCTACCCTGCCATAGCCAGCCGCAGCGGGAGGAGGGGGCTTCGGCACTGCTGCCACTGGATGTGCTGGTGGTGGAGGACAGCCCGGTGAACCAGTTGGTGGTGTCGCTGATGCTGCAAAAACTGGTGGGCAAGGTTCGGCTGGCTGCCAATGGTCTGGAAGCGCTGGCGCAGGTGGATGAGCAGATCCCGGATCTGATCCTGATGGATATGCGGATGCCCCTGATGGACGGACTGGAAGCGACTCGCCGGTTGCGGGAGTTGGGATGCACCATGCCTATCGTCGCCCTGACGGCCAATGCGATGGCGGAGGACAAGGCGTGCTGTCTGGCGCAGGGGATGGATGACTTTCTCGCCAAGCCTATCACCTTGTCACGGCTGAGAGAGTGTTTGCAGCGTCACTTTGGTCAGCGGTTGCCGACGCGCGGATAAAAAAAATGGTCAACTTTGTGGGTTGACCAGTTCTTCAGCAAATACTGAAGAGAGCACGGGATAAATCGGGTTGTACAAATCTATATGAAAAATCTGTGCCAACTTTTTTAGACTCTTTTGTGTTCAATTTTGGCCGTTTAGCGCAGCGGCTCTCTCTTGTTATGGCGTTTTGCGTTCCTACTTACTCGCAAAATGCGAATTGCACATTTTCATTGTTGGAATAATTGCATTTTGCAACGCTGTTTTTGTCATTGTGAAATCAGGCGATGCAGAAATTTACGGGCCGCTTCGCTGTTTTGTTTGGCAATCAGCATCTGCTTTTCGTAAATCGGCATCGGCAATATCTCGAGCCAGCGTTGGCAGAGCCAGGCGGCATCTTCAAAGCGCTTGTCCGGATAGAGCTCATCAAGCTCCGGATACTGCTCGAACACTTCCCGCAGGCGATTGACCAGCAGCTTGTCGTTGAAATCTGAGTGGGTGCTCGGCCAGTTGGGCAGCATCTCCACCTTGGCCCGGCGCAGGCCCATCTCGTCTGTTTCCATCTCGTGGATGCAGAAGCGCTCCAGTCCCAGCACCGTCACACCCAGCAGGCCATCATTGAGGGTGTAGAAGTCGGTCACCTTGACCCGGGTGCCCACCGGCAGAATGCGGCCGGATTGTCCCGAGGTGGTCGACTCTTCCATCACGATGCCAAAGCCCTGATCGTTGATGAATGACTCCTTGAGCATCTGCAGGTGGCGTGGCTCGAACAGACGCAGAGGAAGCTTGCCGCCCGGCAGTATGTGGGAAGGCAAGGGGAACAGTGCCAAAGGTTGTAGTTTCATGTTCCATCCTCCATTGAGTAGTTGCTGAATATGACAATGCAGCGACTGTGCCAGAGAATGAAAAAAGCCACCGGAGGGTGGCTTTTCGGGAGGTTGAGGGCGCTTAGTTGCGCTGCTCCAGATACATGACAGCCGCTTCCACGCGGCTTTGTGCCTCGAGTTTCTTCAGCAGGCTCTTCACGTGAACCTTGACCGTTCCCTCGGAGATATGGAGTACCGAGGCGACCTGTTTGTTGGAGAGGCCTTTTGCAATTTCGCGCAGGATTTGCATTTCGCGACGCGTTAAGCTTTCCAGCTTCTGCTGCAGGTGATCCAGCTCGTAGATGTTTTCGAGATAGGGGCGCAGCGGTTCGCTCAGGATCTGCTTGCCGGTCATCACGTCGGCCAGCTGGGCCAGCAGCAGATCAGGCTCGGTATCCTTGAGTAGGTAGCCGTCGGCACCGGCCTTGAGCAAAGCAACCACATCCTGACGGGCATCGGAGACGGTGAGGATCACCACCCGGGAGGTGATCTCTTCGGCCCGCAGCGCCTTGAGGGTATCGAGGCCGGAGAGCCCCTTCATGTTGAGGTCGAGCAGGATCAGATCCGGCTCGGACTCTTTGGCCAATGCCACGGCATCTGTGCCGTTGGAGGCTTCACCGGTCACCTCCATGTTCTCTTCCAGAGCCAGCAACTGCACAATCCCTTTGCGCATGAGGGGATGGTCATCTACGACCAGAACTGTGTATTTCATCTCGTCCATCAGGCGTCTCTCGCTAGACTGGTGGGAAAGGTCAGATGCACGCAGGTGCCTTGTGGTTGCTGCTCGTTGATGGTCAGCAGACCGTGCAGTTTGCTGGCGCGCTCGTTCATGATGCTCAACCCGTAATGGTTGATCGCCGAGCTGGCGAGTCCGATCCCGACACCGTCATCTGAAATCTGAACCTCAATGTTACCACTGGCGAGGGTCTCACAGCTAACATCAATCACTTGCGCGTTGGCATGTTTGATGGCATTGAGCACTGCCTCACGGATCAACTGCAAAATGTGGATATGCTGGCCCGCCTCCAGGTCGTTGTCGGCCAGTCCGTAATGGAACCGGATTTCGGCTTGGGTCTGAGGTTGCAGTTGATCAAGCATGACGCGGATCGCTTCCCCCAGATTGGCATCGCCAATGGTGAGACGGAAGGTACCGAGCAGTTCGCGCAACTGGGTATAGGCATTGCTAAGCCCCTCGTCGATCTGCTGCATCGCCTCCTGCGCCTTGTCATGTTGCCCCTTGGCGTAAGAGCGCTTGAGCAGGGTGGACTGGATCTTGAGATAGGAGAGGGCCTGCGCCAGCGAGTCGTGCAGCTCGCGGGCGATCACCGCCCGCTCCTCCATCAGCAGCAGTCGCTGCTGCTGCAGCAGGGTCTGGTCTTTGTGCAGCACTTGAGCCAGCAGCATGGTGAAGTTTTTAATCAACCGCTCATCGATGGGGTGTTGGCTGATGATGTCGAGGCGGCCGAACTCCTGCTCATCCATCTGCAGATAGAAGCTGGCGACCGCATCGAGATCGCCGGGCCAGCCGGTGCGCCCCGAGATATAGACCGGCATGGCATTGTGCTCGAAGCGGGTCAGCCGGATATGGTCGATATGCTGGTGGGCGGCGGCGCGGTCCAGCAGTTTGATGAGGGTACGGGTGCTGAGCGGGGCGGCGTGCAGCTTCTGGGCGGTCGAGTAGAGAAACGAGAGCGTGTCGTTGGCCTGTTGCAGCTTGGCGGTTTTCTCTTCCACCTTGTTTTCCAGCTCCCGATAGAGTTTGCCCAGCTCGTCTGCCATGGTGACGAAGGCGCGCGACAGCTCCCCCAGCTCGTTTTCGCCGTGGGCGGGCAGCTTAAGATCGAAATCCTGCCGCTGGATCTGGCGGGCACAGTAGACCAGCTGGTTGAGGGGGGCGACCACCTGCTGACGGGTGAAGCGCACCGTGAACCAGGCGATGGTGATGATGGCCAGCAGGCCGAGCCCCTCCGCAAGCGCCAGCATCCTCACCTTGAATTCCACGTGGTACTGCATCTGATTGACGAAATTGTCGATGGCCGCCACAAACTGCTCGGTATTATCGGTGTACCGTCTGGGGGTGCGATCCTCGATGTGCTGGCGCATCACCTGCCACTGGCCGAGCACTTCGCCATAGGTGCGGCGCAGGGAGGCAGGCGTGATCCAGCGCTGGGTCTCCTGCAGCTCTTCGGCGTGCAGGGTCTCTTCAAACTGGGAGAGGCGTCCCAGCACGCTGTCGCCCCGCTCGATTTCGTAGGCCATCCGGTAGGCCTGCATCCGCAGCGAACCGGAGAGGTTGATCGCCTTGGCATCGGGTACCGAGTAGAAGAGGGTGACCATGGCGACCAGCGCGATTAGGCTGGCCATGAAGAGGATCAACACCATGGCGCGGCCAATGGCACTGCTGACCGAATGGACCCTGAACCGTTTTCCCATACTGATGCGCACCTCTGAATAGTGATAAGGACCCCGCAAGATGCGTGGGAGTGTACTCCAACTTGTGTTAGCATCGAAAAACTAGATGAACTCCGAGCGGTTTTGCCTAAGTCCTAGCGATAGGGGGAAACCAGCCGTCAGCCGACGTTCGAGCTGTAAGGGTCAGGAAAGAAATGCCCTGGCCTCCCGTATTTGGAAAGGTGTTTATGTTGCCACTTGAAGATGGTTTTTCCCGTCGTTTTTACTATTTGCGTCTGTCAGTGACCGATGTGTGCAATTTCCGTTGCTCCTATTGCTTGCCTGACGGCTATCGCCCCCCGGAAGGTCACAAAGCGGGGCGTCAACCCTTTCTCTCGATTGACGAGATCCGCCGCGTGGTCAGCGGTTTTGCCGCCATGGGCACCCGCAAGGTGCGCATCACGGGGGGCGAGCCCTCCCTGCGCCGCGATTTCACCGAGATCGTCAAGGTGATTGCCACCACCCCGGGTATCGAGAAGGTCGCCATGACCACCAACGGCTATCGCCTCAAGGAGCGGGCTCAGGAGTGGTTTGATGCCGGACTCAACGCGCTGAATGTCAGTGTCGACAGTCTCGACCCGCGCCAGTTTCACCAGATCACCGGTGAGAACAAGCTGGCCGAAGTGATGGAGGGGATCGAAGCAGCACTGGCCGCCGGTTTCAAATCGGTGAAGATCAATGCGGTGCTGCTCAAGGGGCTCAACGACTACCAGCTTGATGCCTTTCTGGGCTGGATCAGGCACAAGCCCATCGAGCTGCGCTTTATCGAGCTGATGCAGACCGGCGAGATGGATACCCTGTTTCGTGACCACCATGTCAGCGGCGAACAGATCAAACAGCGCTTGCTGGATAGCGGCTGGGTGCAGCAGTTGCGGGACACGGATGACGGTCCTGCGCAGGTCTTTATGCACCCTGATTCGCAAGGTGGGGTGGGGCTTATCATGCCCTACAGCAAGGATTTCTGTGCCGGTTGCAACCGGCTGCGGGTCTCCTCACTGGGGAAGCTGCATCTGTGCCTGTTTGGCGACAACGGCATCGACTTGCGGGATCTGCTCGGCGCAGATGGGCAATCTGATGAGCTGCAACAGCGCATTCGCGCGGCACTGGCGGGCAAGAGTGCCACCCATCGTCTCCATGAGGGCAATGCCGGTATCACCCCTCATCTCGCCTCGATCGGCGGATAACCGCAAAAATCGCCAACGATTAAATAGCAATCCTCACATGGAGGTATTTTAACCGATACCTCCTTTTTTATTGCGCTGCAAGGCTTTGATCTGGCGCAAGAATCCCCCCTGTTTATCTCCCTGGTGGTATATCCCTTACCTTGTCAGGGCCGCAATATACACCCACTCTTATAATTGGTATCAAGAATGCCAATCATGGACTCGCACTGTCCCCTTTTTCACCAGAACAGGAGTCAACATGCCGGATGAGATCGATCTTGCCCGCCGCGGCCTGTTCCGGGGGCGGCTGAGAACCGCCGAACCGCCGCTGCAGTTGCCCTGGTCAGTCAACTGGTCGGCATTTGTCGCCGGCTGTACCCGCTGCGGGGACTGTCTGGCCGCCTGTCCGGAGCAGATCCTGGTGAATGGCGAGGGTGGTTTTCCGGTGGTCGATTTCCAGCGTGGCGAATGCACCTTCTGCACCGAGTGCGTCACGGTCTGCAAGGCGCCGCTGTTTCGCCCGACCAGCGAGTCCCCCTGGCACTACAAGGCCCATATCGAGGCCAACTGTCTGGCCAATGTTCAGGTGTTCTGTCAGCGCTGTCAGGACAGCTGTGAGCCCAATGCCATTCGTTTTATTCCGGTGCTGGGGCGTGTGCCCACCCCGACGGTCGAGCCGGATCGCTGTAATGGCTGCGGCGCCTGTGTGCAGGATTGTCCAGTTGGCAGCATCAAGGTCGACGGGCGAGCCGCCCCATCCGGTGGTGCGAGCCAGCCCACCCTCAAGCAGGAGTCAGAATGAGTCAGAAGCCGTGTGACACAGAAGCCACAATGGATCAGGAGTTCCATGTATCGAGTCTGGTGGTGCTGACCCAGCCCCCATTGCGCCATCCGCTCGCCGAGCAGATTGGCGCCCTTGAAGGGGCCGAGATCCACGCCGTCAGTGACGAGGGCAAGCTGGTCGTGACCCTGGAAGGTCCGAGCCAGCGGCCGATCATGGCGGCCATTGATGCGATACAGGCAATGCCGGGTGTGCTCTCTGCCGCCCTGATTTACCACCAGTTCGATGAACTGGGCGATCACTGAAAAGAGTGATGGGATGCCGGGCGAGCCCTCTACCGCTGATGGCTGGCTCCCGTTCGACAGATTCGACAACTATTACGCGATAAGCAATGTGAGGATATGCCATGAAGCTGAGTCGACGCGACTTTATGAAGGCCAACGCGGTAGCAGCTGCTGCTGCCGTGGCCGGTGTCAGTGCCCCCACGCTGGCAGCCAATCTCATCACCAGTACCGACAAGACTGCCATCCATTGGGATAAGGCTCCCTGCCGCTTCTGCGGTACCGGCTGTTCCGTGCTGGTGGGCTCTCAGGATGGTCGGGTCGTGGCGACTCAGGGCGACCCCGATGCACCGGTCAACCGTGGCCTCAACTGCATCAAGGGCTACTTCCTCTCCAAGATCATGTACGGCCAGGATCGCCTGACCCAGCCGATGTTGCGGATGAAGAACGGCCAGTTCGACAAGGATGGCGACTTCGCCCCCATCAGCTGGGATCAGGCGTTCGACATCATGGCCGAGAAGTTCAAGGCAACTCTGAAAGAGAAGGGGCCGACCGCTGTCGGCATGTTCGGCTCCGGCCAGTGGACAGTCTGGGAAGGCTATGCCGCCGCCAAGCTGATGAAGGCCGGTTTCCGCTCCAACAACATTGACCCCAATGCCCGCCACTGCATGGCATCTGCGGTTGTCGGCTTCATGCGTACCTTCGGTATGGATGAACCGATGGGCTGCTACGACGATATCGAGCAGGCCGATGCGTTCGTGCTGTGGGGCTCCAACATGGCCGAGATGCACCCCATCCTCTGGTCGCGGATGTCTGATCGCCGTCTCTCCAACCCGGACGTGCAGGTGCACGTGCTCTCGACCTTTGAGCACCGCAGCTTCGAACTAGCGGACAACGGCATGGTGTTCACCCCGCAGACCGATCTGGCGATCCTCAACTATGTCGCCAACTACATCATTCAGAACGACAAGGTGAACTGGGACTTCGTCAACAAGCACACCGTGTTCAAGAAGGGGGTCACCGATATCGGTTATGGTCTGCGTCCGACCAACCCGCTGCAGCAGAAAGCGAAGAACCCGGACAGCGGCGATGCCACGCCGATGACCTTCGAGGAGTTTGCCAAGTTCGTGGCGGATTACGATGTGGAGTCGGTCTCCAAGCTCTCCGGCGTCTCCAAAGAGAAGCTGGAAAAGCTGGCCAAGCTCTATGCCGACCCGAGCAAGAAGGTGGTCTCTTACTGGACCATGGGCTTCAACCAGCATACCCGTGGCGTCTGGGCCAACAACCTCTGCTACAACATCCACCTGCTGACCGGCAAGATCTCCGAGCCGGGTAATGGTCCTTTCTCACTGACCGGCCAGCCCTCTGCCTGTGGCACCGCGCGTGAAGTGGGTACCTTTGCCCACCGTCTGCCTGCCGACATGGTGGTGACCGAGCCCAAACACCGCGCCATTGCCGAGAAGATCTGGAAACTGCCGGAGGGGACCATTCCCGACAAGGTGGGTTTCCACGCCGTGCTGCAGGATCGCATGCTCAAAGATGGCAAGCTCAACGCCTACTGGGTGATGTGCAACAACAACATGCAGGCCGGCCCCAACATGAATACCGATCGCCTGCCTGGCTATCGCGATCCGCGCAACTTCATCGTGGTCTCCGACCCGTACCCGACCGTCACTGCCCAGGCCGCTGATCTCATCCTGCCCACCGCCATGTGGGTGGAGAAAGAGGGGGCCTATGGCAACGCCGAGCGCCGCACCCAGTTCTGGCACCAGCAGGTGAAAGCGCCGGAAGGGGCCAAGTCCGACTTGTGGCAGCTGATGGAGTTCTCCAAGCGCTTCAAGGTTGAGGAAGTGTGGCCGGCTGAGCTGATTGCCAAGATGCCGGAAGTGAAGGGCAAAACCCTGTTCGACGTGCTCTATGCCAACGGTCAGGTCAACCAGTTCCCGAAAGAGCAGAGCAAAGGTCTGCTGAACGACGAGGCCGAGCACTTCGGGTTCTACGTCCAGAAAGGGTTGTTCGAAGAGTACGCCACCTTCGGTCGTGGCCACGGTCACGATCTGGCGCCGTTCGATCAGTACCACGAAGCCCGTGGTCTGCGTTGGCCTGTGGTAGATGGCAAAGAGACCCTGTGGCGCTATCGCGAAGGGTTCGACCCCTATGTGAAAGCGGGCGAGGGGGTGCGCTTCTATGGCAAGCCCGATGGCAAGGCGGTCATCTTCGCCCTGCCGTTCGAGCCCGCCGCCGAGTCGCCCGATAAAGAGTACGACCTGTGGCTCTCTACCGGTCGCGTGCTGGAACACTGGCACACCGGCACCATGACCCGTCGGGTACCCGAGCTCTATCGCGCCTTCCCGGATGCGGTGCTCTTCATGCACCCGGACGATGCCAAGGCTCGCGGCGTGCGCCGTGGTGAAGAGGTGATCGTCTCCTCCCGCCGTGGCGAGGTGAAGACCCGTGTCGAGACCCGTGGTCGCAACCGTCCGCCGAAAGGACTGGTCTTCATGCCCTTCTTCGATGCGAGCCAGTTGGTCAACAAGCTGACCCTGGACGCCACCGATCCGCTCTCGAAAGAGACCGATTACAAGAAGTGCGCCGTCAAGGTGATGAAGGCTTAAGGCGGGGGAGTGCGAGATGAGTCGTAGTCGTCGCCAGTTTCTGGCCGACATGGCCAAGGGGGCCTGCGGTGTGGGCCTGCTTGGCGTGGGGCTCGGTGGCGTGGCCCGCCAGCAGGCACAAGCCGTGCCTGCCCAGGCGCTGCGTCCGCCCGCCGCTCTCGATGAAACAGAGTTCCTCAGCGCCTGCGTGCGTTGCGGGCTCTGCGTCGAGGCGTGCCCCTACGACACCCTCAAGCTCGCCCGGCTGTTTGACCCTGTGACCACTGGCACCCCCTATTTCAAGGCGCGTGCCGTGCCCTGCGAGATGTGTGATGACATTCCTTGCGTGGTGGCCTGTCCGAGCGGGGCGCTGGATCAGCAGATGACCGACATCGATCAGGCCCGGATGGGGGTGGCAGTGCTCATCGATCACGAGACCTGCCTCAACTATCTGGGGCTGCGCTGCGATGTCTGCTATCGGGTCTGTCCGCTGATAGACAAGGCGATCACTCTTGAGTTGCAGCATAACCAGCGTACCGGCAAGCACGCCATGTTCCTGCCCACGGTGCACAGCGATATCTGTACCGGCTGTGGCAAGTGCGAGCATGCCTGTGTGCTGGAGGAGGCGGCCATCAAGGTGGTGCCACGCCAGCTCGCCAAAGGTGAACTGGGGCATCACTACCGGCTCGGTTGGGAAGAGAAGGCCAAGGCGGGGAACAAGTCGCTCATCGGCGACAGGCTCACCCTGCCCACCCGCAAACCGGAGGGGTTATGAGTCGTTATCCGGGGGAAGAGGCTCGCATCAAGCTGGGGTGGTGGCGTGCTCACCGCTTCCTGCTGCTGCGTCGGCTGAGTCAGTTGAGCGTGCTCGGGCTGTTTCTGCTGGGGCCGCTGGCGGGTGTCTGGATCCTCAAGGGCAACCTCTCCAGCTCGCTGTTGCTGGAGACGGTGCCGCTGACCGATCCCCTCACGCTGTTGCAGTCGCTGGCGGCGGGTCACTGGCCCATCACCACTCTCTGGCTGGGGGCTGCCATTGTGCTGGCCGGTTACTGGCTGGCCGGGGGGCGGGTGTTCTGCTCCTGGGTCTGTCCGGTCAACCTCATCACGGATGCGGCGGCCTGGCTCAGGGGGCGCCTTGGCCTCAAGGGCAATGGCCAGTTCAGTCGAGCGACCCGCTACTGGCTGCTGGCCATGGTTCTGGTGGTGCCTGCTGTGGTCGGCGTGATGGCGTGGGAGCTGGTCAATCCGGTGTCGCTCGCCATGCGCGGTCTGCTGTTTGGCATGGGGGCGGGCTGGGCCCTGCTTGCAGCGCTGTTCCTGTTCGATCTCTTCGTAGTTGAGCGGGGTTGGTGCGGTCATCTCTGTCCGGTGGGGGCCTTCTATGCCCTGGTCAACCGGGTCGGGTTTATCAAGATTTCTGCCAAGGGGCGCGAGCGGTGCAACAACTGCATGGATTGTTATGCGGTTTGCCCGGAGCGTCCCATCCTGCGCGGGCCTGTTCACGGTGCCAAGCGCGGTCACGGGCCCTTGATTGCGGCTCAGGAGTGCACCAACTGTGGCCGCTGCATCGATGTCTGCGCGGAACAAGTTTTTGAAATCACTGTAGGTTTTGCCGTCAAGGCAGAAAAAACGTCGGAGAACAAATAATGAAAAAGCTGATTGGAGCAATGCTGGCCTGCCTGATGGCGGGATCCTTGATGGCAGCGGCCCCCGAGATCACCAACAGTACCGGTGGCCTCAAGTCCGAGCGTGGCGCCACCGATCTGGTGACCGATGCCACTGCCGCGCCCCTGAAAAACTTCCGCAAGGATGGCGCGCCCTACGATCGCCAGTACATGCATCAGCCGCCGCTGATCCCCCACGACATTCGCAACTATGAGGTGGACACCAAGGTCAACAAGTGCCTGGCTTGCCACAGCTTCAAGAATGCCAGCGCCATGAAGGCCCCCAAGATCAGTCCGACTCACTTCGAGACCCGCGACGGCCTGACCCTGGGTGAAGTGTCGCCGCGTCGCTACTTCTGCCTGCAGTGCCATGTACCGCAAGCGGATGCCAAGCCGCTGGTGGAAAATACCTTTAAACCGGTTGAAGCGCTGAACTGAGGAATCCATAGATGAAATTACCCGGCTTTATCCAGCGTCTGTGGACCACCTTCAAGTCACCGTCGAAGGCGGCTCTCTGGGTCATCTTGCTGATGGGCTTCTTCGGTGGCGTGATTTTCTGGGGTGGCTTCAACACCGCCATGGAAGCATCCAACACCGAGGCCTTCTGCACCAGCTGTCACGAGATGAAGGACAACGTGTTCGAGGAGTACCGCGACACCATCCACTACGCCAACCGCTCCGGCGTGCGGGCCAGCTGCCCGGATTGCCACGTACCGCACGAGTGGACCTACAAGATCATCCGCAAGGTGCAGGCCTCCAAGGAGCTGTGGGGCATGATCACCGGCAAGGTGGATACCCGTGAGAAGTTCGAGTCGCACCGGCGCGAGATGGCGGAGCGGGAGTGGCAGCGGATGAAAGAGACCGATTCGCGCGAGTGCCGCAACTGCCACAACTTCGAGTATATGGACTTCTCCCTGCAGGGGCAGCGTGCCGCCAAGATGCACTCTACCAATCTGGCCAGTGGTGAAAGTACCTGCATCGACTGTCACAAGGGGATTGCTCACCAGCTGCCCGACATGACCGGGGTGAAAGGATTCTGATCCTGCGACGACAGGCCGGGTTTGCCCGGCCTGCGTTTTGTTCATATATGGGACAAGCATCAGATTTGTGTGTCTTTTAAATCCCATATCTCGTGAAACCTTTGATAGAATCAGCCCGCCGTCACACGCTTGAGCAAGTTGGTCATCCCTGTCTGCGTCAGTTTTTGTGCTCTGACAGCTGGCCTCTCATACCCCTTCTCTTCCTGCCTCGTTGACGGCTCATAGCCACAAGGAGCTGCCCGATGGGACAGAAACACAACGCATTTATTCCCCTCAAGATCGCCGTGCTGACGGTCTCCGACAGCCGCACCGCCGCCGATGACAGCTCGGGTGACTATCTGGTCTCGGCCCTTACCGACGCGGGCCATCAGCTGGCCGATCGGGCGCTCTGCCCGGACAACCTGTTTCGCATCCGCGCGCGGGTGAGCGAGTGGATCGCCGATGAGGGGGTGCAGGTGGTACTGATTAACGGCGGTACCGGCTTCAATGAACAGAACCGGGTACCGGAAGCGGTCGGTGTGCTGTTCGAGCGCACCGTACAGGGTTTTGGCGAGATGTTCCGTCAGCTCTCTTTTGCCGAGATTAAAGGCTCCGCCATGCAGAGCCGTGCGCTGGCGGGACTCGCCAATCGCACCCTGATCTGCTGCCTGCCCGGCTCCACCGGCGCTTGCCAGCTGGGCTGGGAGCAACTGATCCGCGATCAGCTCGATGCGCGCACCAAGCCGTGCAACTTTGTCTCCCACCTCTGAGAGCAAGTGATGAACCAGACCGATACCAAGCAGACCCAGCCCAACCTGACGCATCTGAACCAGAGCGGCGAAGCCCATATGGTGGATGTGACCGACAAGCAGGTAACCGAGCGTGAAGCCCGTGCCGAGGCGTTTGTTGCCATGGCCCCCGAGACGCTGGCGCTGATCCTGAGCGGCCAGCATCACAAGGGTGACGTGTTCGCCACCGCCCGCATCGCCGGCATCATGGCCGCCAAGAAGACCTCTGATCTGATCCCACTCTGCCATCCGCTGGCCTTGACCAAAGTCGAGGTGGAGATTGTGCCGCTGGCCGAGCAGAATCGGGTGCATATCCGCACCCTCTGCAAGCTCTCCGGCAAGACCGGGGTGGAGATGGAGGCGCTGACGGCCGCGTCGGTAGCGGCGCTGACCATCTATGACATGTGCAAGGCAGTGCAAAAAGACATGGTGATCGAGCAGGTGCGGCTGGTAGAGAAAAAGGGCGGCAAGTCCGGCCATTTCCAGCTGGGGTCAAATAGCGGGGAACAAGCATGATCAAGGTACTGTTTTTTGCGCAAGTAAGAGAGCTGGTGGCCTGCGATGAGCTGAGCCTGCCGTGCGACTACGCCACTGCCGAACAACTGCGCGCGGCGCTCTGTGAACGCGGCGACAAGTGGGCGTTGGCTCTCGAGGCTGGCAAACTGCTGGTGGCGGTCAACCAGACCCTGGTGCCCCTCGACACGCCTATCAACGATGGCGATGAGGTGGCCTTCTTCCCACCGGTGACCGGAGGTTAAGGATGAGCGAGGCAACCATGACCGATCGCATTGTGGTGCAGCGGGAGGATTTCTCGCTGGCGGACGAATATGCCCGCCTCGCCACCCGCCCCGACAGTGGCGCTATCGTCACCTTCGTTGGCAAGGTTCGCGACTTCAATCAGGGGGAAGAGGTGAAGGGGCTGGCCCTCGAGCACTACCCCGGTATGACCGAGAAGGCGCTGGCCGATATCGTGCAGGAGGCCCGCCGCCGCTGGCCGCTGCAGGAGTGTACCCTCATTCATCGTATCGGCGAGTTGTGGCTTGGCGATCAGATCGTGCTGGTGGCGGTGAGCAGTGCCCACCGCGACGCCGCCTTTGACGCCTGTCACTTCATCATGGATTTCTTGAAAACCCGGGCGCCGTTCTGGAAAAAAGAGCTGACCGCCGAGGGTGTGCAACGCTGGGTCGAGGCCAAGGAGAGCGACAACGCCGCCGCTGCCCGCTGGCAAGCCTGACCTGTTCATCACGAGGGGCACAGGTTCAACGGGAACCACGGCCCCGCCAAGGGGCGCGGATGTGCGGGCCCCATCAGGAGAAAGGGAATGAAACCGCTGTTATCTGTTGTCATCGCCGGCGTCTGCGCCGCCACCTTGCATACCGGTGCCGTGCAGGCCGATGAAGTAAAAGTGGCCGTGGCGGCCAACTTCAAGGGCACCATAGAGCGTATCGGCAAGGAGTTCACCGCCAAGACCGGCCACACTCTGGCAATCTCGTCTGCCGCCACCGGCGTGCTCTACACCCAGATCAGTCACGGCGCACCGTTCGATCTCTTCCTCTCCGCCGATGCGGCGACCCCCGAGAAGCTGGAAAAAGAGGGCAAGGGGAGCGATCGCTTCACCTACGCCATCGGCCAGCTGGGGCTGTGGAAGAAAGGGGGGCCGGCCCCTGACGAGGCGACCCTGCGCAGCTGGAAAGGCAACCTCGCCATCGCCAATGCCCGCACAGCTCCCTATGGTGCTGCCGCCATGGCGACCCTCACCCATCTCAAGATCGATCCCAAGCAGTACCGGCTGCTGACCGGTGCCAACATCGGCCAGACCTGGCAATTTGTCGACACCGGCAATGCCGAGCTGGGCTTTGTCGCCTGGGCCAATCTGGTGGAATCGGGCAAGACTGGTGAAGCCTGGGCAGTGCCTGCGAGCTTCTATCCCCCCATCGAGCAGCAGGGGCTGGTATTGAAGAAAGGCGCCGCGGTCGAGGCGCTGGTCGCCTGGCTCAAGGGGCCGGGTCAGGCGCAGATCAAGGCAGCTGGTTATGCCTTGCCCCAATAAGGGGATGGGCCTGATGCGATACCCTGAGTGGTCGGCCTTCGGGTCGGCCACTCTTTGCAATAAGGATGGATACCATGCCGTTGGGGGCATTTATCAACCGGGAGGTCGGCAATGAGTGAAGGGGATCTGCTGGCGGTCTGGCTCACCCTGAAGCTTGCGGCCTGCACCACAGCGATTTTGCTGTTGCTGGCACCGCCGCTGGCCTGGTGGCTGTCGCGCAGTCAGAACCGGCTGCGGCCGCTGGTTGAGGCCTTGGTGGCACTGCCGTTGGTGCTGCCTCCCACGGTACTGGGTTTTTATCTGCTGCTCGCCTTCTCCCCCGAATATGGTTTTGGCGCCTGGTGGCGCGACACCTTTGGTGCCCCGCTCGCCTTCAGTTTTCTCGGCCTGCTGTTTGCCTCCATCCTCTATTCGCTGCCGTTCGTGGTGCAGCCGCTCACCTCCGCCTTCGTCAACATGGGCAACAAGGAGCTGGAAGCTGCCGCTACCCTGGGGCTTGGCTCGCTGGAGCGCTTCTTCCACATCATTTTGCCGATGACCCTGCCCAGCTTTGTGATGGCGGCGGCGCTAGGCTTTGCCCACACCCTGGGGGAGTTTGGCGTGGTGCTGATGATTGGCGGCAATATACCCGGTGAGACCCAGGTGCTTTCGATTGCCCTGTTTGATCATGTGGAGGCGATGGATTACCGACAAGCCCACTATCTGGCGGGCGGCCTGATGGCCTTCTCGCTGGTGATGCTGGTGCTGGTCTACGGGGTGTTGCAGCGCCGACAGCGGAGAGTGTTTGGATGAACCAGCCCGCCACTATGTCGCCAGTGAACGAGCCGCACCGCCATGCCCTGAACCTCCATGTCCGGCGTGAGTTTGGCTCCTTTACCCTCGATTGCGCTCTGACCCTCGAGCTGGGGGGGATCCTCGGCCTGTTCGGCCCCTCCGGCTGCGGCAAGAGCACCCTGCTGCGTATCATCGCCGGACTCGATCGCCAAAGCGGGGATCGCTTGCGGTGGCGCGATCGGGAGTATGCTCAACTGCTGCCCGAAGCGCGCCGGATCGGACTGGTGTTTCAGGACTCGCGCCTCTTCCCCCATCTGACGGTGCTCGGCAATCTGCAACTGGCGGCCCGCAAGGGGCGAGGGCGCTGGCAGCCCGAAGCGCTGGCGGCGCGGCTCGGTTTTGCCGATCTGCTGGGGCTGCCTGCCCATGCCCTCTCTGGCGGTCAACGCCAGCGGGTAGCGCTGGGGCGGGCGCTGCTGGCCGAGCCTGATCTGCTGCTGCTTGATGAGCCTTTTTCTGCGCTCGATCGGCGCAGCCGCATCCATCAGGCCCATGTGCTCAAGGGTTTGCAGCAGGAGAGCGGTATCCCGATGATCTTCGTCAGCCACGCCATGGAGGAGGTGAGCCTGCTTTGCGATCAGCTGGTGCTGCTGGAAGGTGGCAGGGTGGAGGCGCAAGGCAGGCCGAGCGAAATCTTCGCCCGTACCGACCTGTCACTCGCCAGCCGTGACGATGCCGGGGTGATGCTGGATGCGACCCTCTCTCACTACGATGAAGAGGAGCAGATGGCGACCCTGCAGCTCGGTGAGCAGCAGCTGCGGGTCACCATGACCCATGTGCCGGACGAGAGCGGCCCCTTGCAGATCAAGGTGGCCGGGCGCGATGTGGTGATCGCCACCGCCCCCATCGAGCACTCCAGCCTTTCCAACTGTCTCGTCACCCGTCTGCTGGCGGTGCGCGAGGTGCGCCCCGGCCAGACTCTGTTGCAGTTGGCGCTGGGTGAGCAGATACTGCTGGCCCGGATCACCAGTCGCTCCGCCAGGCGGCTGGCGCTGGCGCCGGAGCAGCAGATCTACGCTTATATCAAGGCGGTGAGTCTGGTCAGCGAAGGCTGATTGGGCGCCGTGCCGTGGCAGGATAACCACGGGTGACATAACAACAAGAGATGGTTCAGGTGATGAGTCGAGAGGCAATACACTGATGCGCCGCAATCAGGTGATGAAATTCAATGGTCTTGCCCTGCGCAGTGCGGGGGAGGGCCCCTTGCTTTTGCTGCTGCATGGGCTGGGCTCCTCCAGCCTCGACTGGCAGGCGCAGATCGAACGGTTTTCCGAACACTACCGGGTGGTGGCGCTGGACTTGCGCGGCCACGGCCAGAGCATGCAGGAGGGGCCGTTCGATGTGGCGACCCTGGCAGCCGATGTGGTGAACTGGCTCGATGCACAGCCAGAACCCGCCTGGGTGGTGGGACTGTCGCTCGGGGCCATGGTCGCGCTGGAGCTGGCGCTGCAACTGCCCCACAAGGTGCAGGGGCTGGTGCTGGTCAACGGTTTTAGCGAGTTTCTGCTGGAAACACCCAAAGAGCAGGAGCGTTACGCCCAGCGTCTCAAGTGGCTGCGCTGGTTTGGCATGCGCCCCCTCGCCTGGTGGCTGGGACGCGAGCTCTTCCCGGGCCCGGATCTGGCGCAGGTGCGCCACACCTTCCGGCTGCGTTTCGTGCGCAATAAAAAGAAAACCTACAAGGCGCTGCTGGAGGCGTTACCCGGCTGGTCGGTACGTGCCCGGCTCGGCGCCATCTGGCAGCCGGTAGCCATCATCTCCACCAGTCATGACTACTTGCCGCTGGCCAAACGGGTAGAGCAGTTTGCCGCCTTGCCCAACGCCACCATCCACACCCCCAACGGCCACCACGCCTGGCCCGCGGAAGATCCTTTCGGATTTAATCATTTGCTTCACCGGATTTTAGAAACCCATTAAACTTGTCGCCCTTTTACCCCGTGTATGTATTGGTTCGATCGCCTTGCCAAAGGCATAAGGCAAGGCAATCGGACCCATTTCTGATCTATTAACAGGTGTTTCCTCATGTCTGAAGTAATGAAAATGGCCATCGATGATGGCTCGACCAACGTCAAGGTGAGCTGGATTGAGAACAAGGTGCTCAAGACCATCATCTCTCCCAACTCCTTTCGCAAGGACTGGAAGAGCGCCGCATTGCGTAAAGACAAGAAGATCTACAACTACGAGATAGGCAACACCAAATACACCTACGACGCGACTTCCGACAAGTCTCTGGCCACCACCCACGTGGAGTACCAGTATGACGATCTCAACCTGCTCTCCGTGCATCATGCCCTGTTGCAGACCGGTGTGACGCCGTGCGATGTCGCCATCACCGTGACCCTGCCCATCACCGAGTTTTACAACCCGGATGATTGCCAGCGTAACGAAGAGAAGATCGAGAAGAAACGCCGCAACCTGATGCGTCCAATCACCCTTAACAAGGGCGAGCTGTTCAATATCGTCAGTGTCGAAGTGATGCCGGAGAGTCTGCCTGCTGCGCTCTCCCGTCTGATTGGTTCAGGCTGCAACGAGTTCACCAAGACTCTGGTGATCGACTGTGGCGGCACCACTCTGGATATGGGGATCATCGTCGGTGAGTTTGATGATGTCTCCGATGTCTACGGTAACAACGAGATCGGTGTCTCCATGGTGACCGACGCTACCCGCAAGGCGCTGGCCGCAGCAGACAGCGATTCGAGCTATCTGGTGGCCAACGAGTTTATCAAGCGTCGTCACGACATGAGCTTTGTACGCGATGTGGTCAACGATGAGAGCCAGATCCCCAAGATCCTCGAGAAGATGCAGAACAAGATCGACGAGCTGGGCACTCAGGTTGCACATGAAGCGAAGAAGTTTGCCAAGAACCCGAATCGTGTCTATCTGGTCGGTGGTGGTGCGTCCCTGATTTATGACGCGATCAAGGCGGCCTATCCCACCCTGGGTGACCGTGTTGAGCTGCTGGACGATGCCCAGTCCGCGCTGGCTCGCGAAATCTGCCTCTACACCACGGAAGAGGATGAAGTCTATCGCGAAGCGCCTGTGATGGCCGAGGTTGACGATGAGTAGTCAACTCAAGCGCATGACCTTCTCCATCTACATGGATCCGGGTGCGCTGGAGTCTGATCGCTATGCGGTCGGGGTATTGCAGAACTGGTATCAACGGGCGCGAAAGATCCAGGAGGGTACCGAGGAGTTTGACTTCTCCAAGAGCCGTTTCCACAAGGATATCTACCTCTCCGGCATGTTCATGTACGTGCTGGCGCCCAACCTCTGCAAAGCGATTGCCAATGCGCTGGGGCCGGAGCAGGTGAGCATGACGACCCTGCGTCATGCCTTTGCCAGCTGTGGTTTCAATCTGGGTGAGGTCGCTGGCGAGGCGCAGCCTGCCGCAGATGTGATGATCGACGAGATAGTGGCCAGACTGGCCCCACAGCTGGGACAGAGTGATACCACATCCTTGGTGGACGAGATTGTCAGCCGGCTTGGCGAGCAGCAACCCGCCGAGATGTGGGATGAACTCAGACAAGGACTGCCTGCTGCACTGGATCATGACCAGCTGGCCGAAGCCATCGCTGGCAAGCTGCCATCAGCAGGGGCCGAGCAGGATCTGGCTCCCCTTGCCACCAGCATCCAGCTGCTCTCTCGCCAACTGGAAGAGCAATCCCGGCTGATCCGCGAGCAGCACAGATTGATCCAGCGACTGGCCAGTGCCCCCGCTCGACAGAGTGTTGTCGGCACAGAGGCAGAACCTTTGATCGAGGATCTCTCGAGTCAGGTCGCGAATATGAAAAAGGTCAAAGCCAAGGGGATCTTCTGATCCCCGATACCGTTGCTAAATCGGAATAAAAAAGCCGAACCACAGGGTTCGGCTTTTTTGATCCCGTTTGCTTTATGGATGGGAGCAGACAGGGCAGTCGGGGCGCTTGGGTAGCTTCATCTCGCGGAAGGTGCCGCTCAGGCCGTCGATCATCAGCAGGCGGCCGCTGTAGCTTTTGCCCATGCCTGCCAAGAGCTTGATAGCTTCCAGTGCTTGCAGGCTGCCCACCAATCCCACCACGGGGGCGAGCACGCCCGCCTCGACGCAAGTGAGAGCCTGCTCGCCAAACAGGGCGCTGAGGCATGCGTAGCAGGGTTCACCTTCCTGCCAGGTGAAGCTGCACAGCTGTCCCTCCAGCCGGATGGCGGCGCCACTGACCAGCGGCACCCTGTGCTGGCGTGCTTTTTGATTCAGCAGGTTGCGAATGGTCAGGTTGTCGGTGCAGTCGAGTACCAGCTGATGTCGGGGCAGCAGGGCATCGAGCAGCACCTCATCGGCCAAGGTTGCATGAGTTTCAACCTCAAGCCAGGGATTGAGCGCGCGTAGGGACTGGGCGGCAGAGTCCACCTTGTGGTGACCGATGCGCTCGTCACAGTGCAGCACCTGACGTTGCAGGTTGGAGAGCTCCACCTTGTCGAAATCGACCAGGGTGAGCTGGCCAACCCCGGCCACCGCCAGATACTGGCTGGCAGCGCAGCCAAGGCCACCGGCGCCGATCACCAGTACCCTGGCCTGCTTGAGCACCTCCTGCCCGTCGAAATCGAAGGATTTGAGGATGATCTGGCGGTTGTAGCGCAGCAGTTCGGCGTCGCTCAGGATCTCGCTCACAGCAGCAATCCCCCGAATGGCTCCACGGTCACCGTCTCGCCCGCGGCCACGCGGCCCCGTTCCCGTTCAAGAACGATGTAGCAGTTGGCCCGCGACAGTGAGCTGAACACGGCGGAGTCCTGCGAGCCGGTGCTGCGCACCTCGAGGCCGTTTGGCCCTTGGCTCATGATGCCGCGCTGGAAGTCGAGTCGGCCCGGGCTCTTTTTGAGTGGTTCGGCCGCAATGGCTTGCAGCTGGAGCGGGCGCTCGAAGCGTTGACCTGCGAGCTTGGCCAAAGCCGGTTGCACTAGCTGATCGAAGGTGACCATGGCAGAGACCGGGTTGCCCGGCAGGCCGAAGAACCAGGTATGGGGCAGGCGGCCGAAGGCAAACGGCTTGCCCGGTTTGATGGCCAGCTTCCAGAAGCCAATCTCGCCGAGCTCGTCCAGCAGCTGTTTGGTGAAGTCCGCTTCTCCTACTGAAACGCCGCCGGTGGTGATGAGTACATCGGCCTCTGCATCGGCGCGGATAAAGGCGGCGCACAGCTGGGCGGGATCGTCCGGGATGATGCCAAGGTCGAGACAGTCGCAGCCCAGCCGCGCCAGCATGGCCCGCACGCCATAGCGGTTGGAGTCATAGATATCGCCGTGGGCCAGCGGGGTACCGACCGGTTTGAGTTCGTCGCCAGTGCTAAAGATGGCCACTTTTAGCGGGCGGCGCACCGCGACGGTAGCCACGCCAAGGGAGGCCAGCAGCGGCATTTCGCGCGGGGTGAGGCGAGTACCGGCTGGCAGCACACAGGCGCCCTTGCCGATATCGCTGCCGGCGCGGCGGATATTCTGGCCCGGTTCGGGTTGCGCCAGAAAAGTGATCCGATCGCCATCGGCCAGCGTTTCTTCCTGCATCACCACTGCATCGGTGCCTGCGGGAACCGGGGCGCCGGTCATGATCCGCACGCAGTGGCCAGCGGGCCACTCGTCCTGATAGGGCTGACCGGCAAACGCCTTGCCCACCATGATGAGCGGGGTGCCGCTGGCGAGATCTGCAAGGCGTACGGCATAACCGTCCATGGCAGAGTTGTCGAAGGGGGGCACGGCGAGTGGGGAGGCGATGTCGCTGGCAAGAACCCGGCCAAGGGCCTCTGGCAGGGGCAGTTGCTCGCTGTCGCAGCAGCAGGCGAGTTGTTCCAGCATCCCTTGCAGGGCATCGCTTAACGGCAGTAGTCCGCTGGTATCAAATCCCATCGTCATGACCTCTTTCTATGATTGAAGGCGGGATTATCACAAAAATCCCCGGGGATGGGCAGGTTATCTCAAGGATTCTCGGGGTAATCGGCGCTGAAACGGGGGTAGATGGCCATAAAGTATGAGGTGACGCACAAGTTGACTTGAATCTTGGCGGCAATGGCCGTTTACTATGCCGCCATAACAGATGGCCGTCACATCCTGTGTGGCTACCATTACAGCGATATCGTCGGCCTTGTGCGCCGCTATTACATAATGGGTTGCTCCTTGAGCTGCCCTTACAGTCCCTGAGCGTGGGAGAAAAGACAATGACAACCTTAAGTCCGGAAGCCTTGCTGGTCAGGGCTGCCCTCGAAGCCCAGGGACTGGAAACTCCCCTGGTCACCAACGAGCTGAACAGCCAGCAGAAGCGGGAGAAGATCGAAGGCCATATGCGCTCCATCATGGAGACGCTGGGGCTGGATCTGGCCGATGACAGTCTGGCCGAGACGCCGCATCGCATCGCCAAGATGTACGTCAACGAGATCTTCTCCGGCCTCGATTATTCCACCTTCCCCAAGGTGACGGTGATCGAGAACAAGATGCAGGTGGACGAGATGATCATGGTGCGGGACATCAGCCTCACCAGCACCTGCGAACACCACTTCGTCACCATCGATGGCATGGCCCATGTGGCCTATATCCCTCGTGGCAAGGTAATTGGCCTGTCGAAGATCAACCGCATCGTGCAGTTCTTCGCCCGCCGTCCCCAGGTGCAGGAGCGGCTGACCCAGCAGATCCTGCTGGCGCTGCAGACCCTGCTCGGTACCAAGGATGTGGCCATCAGCATCAAGGCGACCCACTACTGCGTCAAGGCGCGCGGAGTGATGGACTCCACCTCCTACACCACCACCACCTCCCTCGGCGGGGTGTTCAAGACCCAGCCCGATACCCGGGCCGAGTTTCTCGGTGGCCTGCGTGGATAAGATGGTGGTTGTTTTGTAACCGCACGCTGAATAAACGAGACGCCAGCAGCCATTGCTGGCGTTTTTCATTGGTCCCGGATGAGAGTGGCGGCCTGCAACGGCTTGACCCGCGCGGCTTGCCTTATGCAAACGTTATGCATTTTTTCGATTTATTCATCTAAGCGGTATATTTAATCAAGTGCGATAAATCCCTCGTTTTCACCTTACAAAAAGTAATCGGACAGACTCTTTCCGAACCATCACAATCCGGTTACTCTAGCGCCCCCCTCACGGCTCTCGCTGCCGCTCATGGAATTCAGAGATATTCATCAAGGTTGGATGGTGCGCCACTGAACAGGTGGCCAGATAGTTCATGCCAGGAGGGCGTGAACCGGACGAGAGTGACTAGTTTAACGACCACCAGGATATCCCATGAATACCAGTACCATGACCATAGGTAAAAAGCTTTCGGCCGGCTTCGCTGTGCTCGGTTTGATGGTCGCCTTTATCGGCGGTTTTTCTCTTGTTCAGTTTGGCAATATGAACGCTGATGCCATCCGTTTTACCGACAGCATCCTGCCTGCGGTCAACCGTGCCAACCAGCTTGGTGATGCTATCCGTGAATTGCGCCGCAATGAACTCGCTTTCTTTTTGGTAGCAGACGAACCGGCAAAACGGGCCGAATATCGCGTCATCATAGATGGTCAATTTAGCAAGGTTGTGCAGCAGCTTGATGGCTATGACAAAATTATCTGGCCGGAGGACGTCGTTGAGCGGCGTACGTTTGATAGCCTCAGGGGGAATTGGAGCCGCTATGCAGTGCTGTTTCAGCGTGTCAGAGCATTGCAGGACAGTAACCAGATGGAAGCGGCCAGACAGGTATTCCTGAGCGAAGGGGTGCCACTTTACGGCTCTCTTACCAAGCTGGCTGATGAGCTTAACCAGATTAATCACGGTTACGCATCCGATTCACGAGGGGATATTGTCGCCTCTTACCAATCCGCCAACCTGAGCGTCACCATCGCACTGGTGCTCGGTCTGCTTCTTGTGGTGGTGCTCTCCGTGGTACTGACCCGCCAAATTCGCGACCCGCTGATCATGCTGGCCCGTCAGGCCCAGCGTATTGCTAATGGCGATCTGGGTCAGGGCGAACTGCAGCAGTGGATCCGTGACTGTCGCTTCAACCGCGATGAACTGGGTCAGCTGGGTTCCGCCATCAACCGGATGCAGGGTTCCCTCTCCGATCTGGTGAGCGAGATCGCCGGCTCCGTGAGCCAACTCAGCAGCGCAGTGGAGGAGGTGAGCGCCATCTCCAGCCAGTCTGCCAGCGGCATGGCCATCCAGCAGAACGAAGTCTCCCAGGTGGCGACCGCCATGAACGAGATGCAGTCCACCGTCAACGAAGTGGCCCGCAACACCACGGATGCCATGAGCGCCGCCAAGGATGCCTCCCGCACCTCCGCTGCCGGCAGCGAAGTGGTACGCAGCTCCATTGCCAGCATTGAAGAGGTGTCGGTCAAGATTGAACAGGCGGGCACAGTGGTGCAGCAGCTGGAGGCCGACAGCGCCAACATCAGCGTGGTGCTGGATGTGATCCGCGATATCGCCGGTCAGACCAACCTGCTGGCCCTTAACGCGGCCATCGAAGCGGCCCGTGCCGGTGAGCAGGGTCGTGGTTTTGCGGTCGTTGCGGATGAAGTGCGTTCATTGGCCCAGCGTACCCAGGACTCCACCGCCGAGATCAGCAAGATGATCGAGCTCTTGCAGAGCCGCGCCGCCGAGGCGGGCAACGCCATGCAGCTGAGTCGTCACCAGATGCAGGAGAGTGTCGGTCTGGCACGGGATGCCGGTACCAGTATCGAGACCATCAACGGTGCAGTGGTGCGCATCACCGACATGAACACTCTGATCGCCACCGCCACCGAAGAGCAGAATGCGGTGACCGAAGAGCTCAACCGCAGCATTGTCAACATTCACAATGCCGCTGACGAGAATGCCCAGGGCGCTCATCAGATCGCCCAGGCTTGCGTCGAGCTGAGCAAGCTGGCCAACACCCTGCACCATATGACCCAGCGCTTCACCCTCTAAGGGTTGATGCATGTATAACAGAAGGCCCCGCAATTGGCGGGGCCTTGTTGTTTCTGGCGTTGTGGAAGGGCTCAGCTCAGGCCGACTATCTCGCCGTTCTCATCGATATCGATATGGCGATAGGCAGGCAAACTGCCCAGCCCCGGCATGGTCATGATGGGGCCCGCCAGCGCATAGACGAACCCGGCACCGGCGCAGAGCTTCACCTCGTCGATGGGCACCTCGAAATCGGTCGGTACCCCTTTGAGGGCTGGGTCGTGGCTGATGGAGAGCGGCGTCTTAGCCACGCAGATGGGCAAGTGATCCCACCCTTCGGCGGAGAGCTGTGCCAGCTGCTGGCGCGCTCTGTCGGAGAGCTGCACTCCGCGACCGCCGTAGCCGCACTCCACCAGGGTCGCCAGCTTGGCGTCGAGGCTCATCTCATCGGGGTAGAGCAGTTTCACCTTACCGGGTTGCTCGCAGGCGGTGACCACGGCGCGGGCCAGCTCGCTGGCACCGGCACCACCCTGGGTGAAGGCGTTGGAGATGGCCGCGCCACAGGCACCGGCTTGCTGCGCTTCATGGGCCAACAGCGCCAGCTCGGCCTCGCTGTCGGTGGGGAAGCGGTTGATGGCGACCACCACCGGCACCCCGTAGCGACGGGCGTTCCGGATATGCCAGGCGAGGTTGGCGCAGCCCTGCTTGAGGGTTGGCAGATCTTCCCCTTGCAGGCTGGCTGGCAGCGGCTGGCCCGGGCGGATATCGAGCAGGCCGCTGTTGGCCTTGAGGCCGCGCACCGTGGCCACCAGCACCACGCAGGCGGGGGTAATGCCGGATTGGCGGCTCTTGATGTTGAAGAACTTCTCCAGCCCCATGTCGGAGCCAAAACCTGCCTCGGTCACCACATAGTCGGTCAGACCAAGGGCGATGCGATCGGCGATCACCGAGGAGTTGCCGTGGGCGATATTGGCAAAGGGGCCGGCGTGCACCAGCACCGGTGTCTGCTCGGTGGTCTGCATCAGGGTCGGTTGCAGCGCATCTTTGAGCAGCACCGTCATGGCGCCCGCTACTTCCAACTGTTCGGCGGTAATGGGCTTGCCGTGAATATTGCGGGCCAGCTGGATGCGGCCGATGCGCTGGCGCAGGTCTTTCAGATCGCTCGCCAGCGCCAGAATGGCCATCAGCTCGGAGGCGGCGGTAATGACGAAGCGATCGCTGCGCTCTACACCATCGGCAGCGCCCCCCTGTCCAATCGTGAGGTGGCGCAGGGCGCGGTCATTCATGTCGAGGGTGCGCGGCCAGAGGATGTTATCGGCATCGATATCGAGCCGCGGCAGGCCGGTTTTGGCGGTGAACTGGTCGCCGAGTTTGCGCTCATGGAACAGGCGGGCATCGAGGGCTGCCGCCGCCAGATTGTGAGCCGCCGTCAGGGCGTGAAAATCGCCGGTGAGGTGGAGGTTCATCTCCTCCATCGGCACCACCTGGGCGTGGCCGCCACCTGCGGCCCCCCCCTTGACCCCGAATACCGGACCGAGACTCGGCTGGCGGATAGTGGCGATGCTGGGCTGGCCGATATGGTTGAACCCCATGGAGAGGCCAAGGGTGGTCACCGTTTTCCCTTCACCGAGCGGGGTAGGGGTGATGGCGCTCACCAGTACCAGCTTGCCGCGCTGTGTGGGCTGAGACTTGAGCAGGTCGAGGCTGAGCTTGCCTTTGTAGTGGCCATGAGGGCTGAGCAGGTGCTGGGGGATGGCTAGGCGTTCGGCCAGCGCGTGAATGGAGAGACGGGGGGACTGGCGGGAGATCTCGATATCGCTTAGCATCAGCACCTCGTTGGCATATCGGGGTAAAATATGCGGCGCAGTCTAGTGGAATATAACGGGTAATCCAATGACGAAAACGATTTTATTTGGTGAGGGTGAGGTTCGTCAGAATCCTGTTCGGCTGGATCTCAACGCACTCTATCATCCCCCCAAGCAGCCGATGACGGCGCTGGGGATTGTCAGCGCGCTGGTGCCGTTGTTCGGTTTCGGCTGGCAGGCAATGACCCAGGACCCCGAAACCCAGCTGCGCCACGAGATCCGCAAACGGGTCAACAAGCACAAGACCGACGAGGCAAACCTCATTCTGATCCTGCAGCTGGCCGCCATGTTTGACTGCCCCGAGATTGAAGTGGCGCTCCCCTATGCCCTCAGTGAGCAGCAGTTGTCGGTTGTCCGCACCCGACTGCCACGCTGGCAGTTGCACCCCGAGCAGGAGCGTCTGCTAGCCAAGCTCACCCCTGTTGCCGCATCCACCACCGCACCCGACCAGCGTTAGGCTTTAAGCCAGATCAGCAGGCCGGACAGTCAGGCCGTATCCTCTGCTCTGGCAATCATCACGGCTTATCCCACTGTTGCGGGGCGAGATAGCGCTCCTGCACGAACTCGATAAAGCAGCGCACCTTGGCCGAGACGAAGCGGCGGTGCGGATAGACCGCATAAAGTCCCACATCTCCCTTGTCCCACTCTGGCAGCAGGCTGACCAGCTGTCCTGACCGCAGCGCCTCCCCCACGATAAAGGTAGGCTGCAATATGATGCCCTGATCATCACAAGCGGCGCGGGTCAGCGCCACCCCGTTGTTGGCCCGCAGCGGCCCCTGTGGCCGGATGCTCTGCTGCTCGTTTCCCCGTTTGAAGTGCCACTCCGGCTGGGTCAGGGTGTAGATCAGACAGTCGTGCTGCTTGAGATCCTCGGGTTTTTCCGGTCTGCCCTTGCGCGCCAGATAGGCGGGGCTGGCGCAAAGCTCGACCCGAATGGTGGCCAGCTGGCGCGCCACCAGCGAGGAGTCGCTGAGGTGGCCGATCCGCAGCGCCAGATCGAACCCCTCTTCCACTAGCGCGACCCGCCGGTCGCTGTACTCGATATCGAGCTTGAGATCGGGAAAGCGCTGGCGAAACAGCGGCAGGGCGGGGGAGAGGTGCAGATAGCCAAAATCCATCGGCACCGAGAGCTTGAGGGTACCGTTCGGCTGCTGGTTGTGGTGGGTCAGCTGGCTGTGGGTCTCTTCCAGCTCCGCCAGCAGGGCGAGGGAGCGCTGGTAGTAGAACTGGCCCGCTTCGGTGGGATTGACCTGGCGGGTAGTGCGCGACAGCAGCCGGGTGGCGAGGGACTCCTCCAACTGCTGCATTAGCTTGGAGGCCATGGCGACCGAGATGCCGAGCTGGTTGGCGGCCTTGGTAAAGCTCTGGCACTCCACCACCTTGATAAAGGTACGCATGGCGGCGATCTGGTCCATTTTCCATCCTCAGTAAATAATGAATTTAATAAATCACTGATTATTCATCTTCAGAACGAGGTTAGCATTTTAACCACTGATGTGAACCCCAAGATGAAGGAACGAACGGATGAAAATGACCAAGGCTCTGCTGGCCTCCTGCCTGTTTATGGCTACCCCTCTGATGGCGGCGGATTATGATGTGGATGCGGCGCACACCACGGTGCAGTTCAAGGTGGGTCACTTGGGCTTCTCCGAGCTGGTGGGTCGCTTCAACACCTTCAGCGGCACCTTCAGCATGGATGACGCCAACCCGGCGGCCGCCAAGGCGAGCTTTGAAGTGGATGCCGCCAGCGTCGACTCCAATCACGAAGCCCGCGACAAGCACCTGCGCAGCCCGGACTTCCTCGACGTGAAGCAGTATCCCAAGATGACCTTCGTCAGCTCCGCTTACGAGGGCACCAAGGATAAAGGCGTACTGAAAGGGACCCTGACCTTGCACGGTGTCTCCAAGGAAGTGGCCTTCGATCTGGTCAAAATTGGCGAAGGCAAGGATCCCTGGGGCGGCTACCGCAGCGGCTTCAACGCCTCCACCACCATCAAGCGCAGTGACTTTGGCGTGAGCTACATGCTGCCCGGCATCCCGGACGAGATGAACATCAACCTGTTTGTCGAAGGCGTGCGCAAGTAATGGGCGCGGAACTTCTGCTGCAAACCCTGGCGGCTCCTCTGGGAGCCGCTTTGCTATCGTGGCGCTGGCCGCGACTGGGGTATCTGTGGGGCTCGCTGGCGCTCTGGCTGGTGGGCTCATTGCTCGGCGGTCTCTATGGTATTCCGGCCAAGGCGTGGCAGTGGCTGCCGCTGACCCTGCTGGTCCCCGCCATTGCGGCTCAGGTGAACGATCAGCGCGGTTCGCTGCTGCTCTTTGCTGTGTTCAGTGCGCTGGTGTGGTGGCAGGGATTGGCCTCGGTACTGGCGAGCGAACCCGGGATCTGGCTGGCGCTACAGCCCGCCATCCTCTGGTTTGGCTGGAGCACCTTGCGCGGTGACAGCCGCGAGGGGCTCGGGTTTGCCCTCGGCTTTATCTGGCTGGCGCTGGTGATCGGCATCGATGGCAGCCTGCTGATTGCCCAGCTGGCCGGTGCGCTGGCCGCTTTCGCCGGTTTTCGCGCCCTGCTTGCCACCTTTGTTGGCATCAAGGTAGCCCCAGCCGGTCTGGCGCTGGCCCTCGCCTTCGTCCAGATGCTGGCCTGGCAATATGTGGAGGTGGCGCTGCTGGTGTTGCTGCCGGTCTGGTTGCTGCCGCTGCTGGAGTGGGCGTTACGTGACAAACCCTGGCCAGTGCGTTGGGGTGGGCTGATCTTGCTTGCTGCCGCGGGAACCGGGCTCAGCCTGTGGTGGGTGTGGCCTGCTGCTTCTTTGTACTGATTTTTGCATGAAAAACAGGCAATTACAGTCATTTTTGCATACCCGCTCATACTCTTGGCAGATAATGATTGAGCCACCTATGTGTTTCAGATAAAAAGGTTTTTCATTTTATTTGGACACACACAGAACCCGGCCGCGCCGGGTTCTGTTTGCCTGCTTTGCGGCACATAAGGAGGCCACAGTTGCGCAGTCAAGGATCTGAGCATCTGTTTTTTCGCCATTTCACCGGACAGGGACGTATCGATGGTCTCTGCATTCTGCTGGTCACTCACCTGCTTCCCGATCGCCCCCGTTTTATCGAAGCGCTTTCCCGGATTGGGCGGATTGGCGCCATTTTACCCAAACCGAAATCGGTACACGGCCCGACCCTGGAGTGGGTATCCCAGCACTATCCGGTGCTGCCCCTCAACCGACGCTGGACCAATGAACCCGACAGCATCATCCAGCAGATTGCACCGCTGGTGGCCCCCCACGAGCGGTTGCTGATCCTCGATATTGGCGGTTACTTTGCCAAAACCCAGGTGATCTTGAGTGAATACTTCGGCCCCCGTCTGCTCGGGGTGGTGGAGATGACCGAGAACGGCCATCAGCGCTATGAGCAGGAGGTGCTGGCGACTCCGGTGGTGTCGGTGGCACGCAGTCCCCTCAAGCAGGCCGAGGATATCCAGATTGGTTTGAGCGTGGTCTACTCTGCGGAGTCGCTGGCCCGCAACCTCAACCGTACTTTCAACGTCTGCGAGGCGGCGCTGTTTGGCTATGGCAAGGTGGGGCGCAGCATCGCCCGCGACCTGCGCTGTCGCAACCTCCATCTCGGGCTGGTGGAAACAGATGTGCTGCGACAGGTCGAAGCGCTTTCTCACGGTTTTCGCTTGATCACCAAGGCTGAAGCCTTGAGCCGCGCCGAGCTGGTGATCTGCTCTACCGGCAACGGCTCGCTGGATTTGGCGGATCTGCAGGCGCTGCGCCCCGGCACTATGGTCGCCTCGGTCACTTCGGCCGACGACGAGTTTGCCTTCTCGCTGGCCCAGTTGCCGTGGCCGAGCGAAGAGGTGTGCCCCCATGTGCTGGCCCTCAACCGGCCGGATGGTACCCAGATCTACCTGCTCAACCGGGGCGAGGCGGTCAACTTCGTCCATGGCGCCGTGATTGGCGAATATGTCTATCTGGTGCTGGCGGAGATCATGGAAGGGATCCGTATGCTGGCGGCAGGTCCTCTTGCTCCCGGCCTGTTCGAGCTGCCAGAATCGGCGATGCGTACCATTGCCCGCCATTGGCTGGCCGATTTTCATGGGGTTGATCAGTACTGATTTGACCAAACCGGGAGCGGCCATTGGGCAGCGGTACGCCACTTCCCGCCATTGTCGCTTTTTTATGGAGTCACTCATGACCGAGTCTGAAACCCTGATCAGCAAACCCCGCATCGAAATCCGCTACTGCACCCTCTGTCGCTGGATGCTGCGCGCCGCCTGGCTGGCGCAGGAGCTACTCTCCACCTTCGACAGCGATCTGGGGGAGGTGGCGCTGGTGCCGGCCAGCAAGGGGGAGTTCCGCATTCTGGTGGGTGGGGTGCAGGTGTGGGATCGGGTGGTGGATGACGGCTTCCCCGAGGCCAAGGAGATCAAGCAGCGGGTGCGCGATGTCATCGCCCCTGAGCGGCATCTCGGCCACTCGGATCGCAAGGCGGCCGAGTAACGCCAGATGGGCCGAGTGCCTCGAAAAGGTGCTGAGCATGAGAGCGAAAGGAGAGGGAGGCGATGGCCTCTCTCTCCTTTTTTGCCTTTGGCTGTTTGCCTGGCGCCTGCAGGGCTATGAGCGCGGCTCGGCCAGATGGCTGACGATATAACGGGCCCGCTTGTGGGACTTGATGCGGCTCACATCGACCCACACCAGCCCGTCGATGCAGTGGTTGAAGTCGGGGTCGATACCAAAATCCATAAACTGCACCCCGCCCGGCTCGCACAGCTCGGAATACTGCTTGTAGAGGGTAGGGATGGCGCAGCCCAGATTGTCGAGGCGGGCCTTGAGTGCTTTGAGATCGGCGCCGTAATCCACCCCCTCGAACAGAGGTTGCGTCTCGGGGTAGGGACGGCGGGAGGGGGCTAGCGCCAGCTCGGGGGCAAAGTGCTGGCGGTAGAAGCTCACCAGCAGATCCTTGGCCGCCGGCGGCAGGCTGCCGGAGAGCGACACCGGACCAAACAGGTAGCGGTAGCGGGGATAGCGGGCCAGATAGGCACCGATGCCGAACCAGAGATAATCGAGCCCCCGCTTGCCCCAGTAGGCGGGCTGGATAAAGCTGCGGCCAAGCTCGATGGCCTGCTCCAGCCGGGGCAGCAGCTTATCCTCAAAGCCGAACAGGGTGTGGCTGTAGAGGCCATCCTTCCCCTTGCTGGCCAGCAGCTCGGCCACAGGGGCGAACCGGTAGGCACCGATAATATCGAGCCGGGCCGGATCCCAGAGGATCAGGTGGTGATAGTCGTTGTCAAAGCCATCGAGATCCCGCCGCTTGCCAGACCCTTCCCCCACAGCGCGAAAGGCGATCTCCCGCAGTCGCCCCAGCTCGCGCAGGATCACCGAGTGGCTCAGTTCGTGGCGGCGGTAGAGGTAGATCCCCTGACCATCCGGGGTGGTGCCGAGCTGTTCGCAGCTTTCGATGGCTTGTTTGAGCTGGCGGCGATCCTCCGGCAGGGCGATGGGGGCCTCGGTCTGCAGGCGCCCCGCCTTGCCACGGCCAATCCGGTAGAGGTGGTTGCGCACCAGCCGCGCCGCCGTCTTGGCTGGCAGCTCCTGAAAACTGCCGAGCGGAATGCGCGCTCCTATGGTCACCGGCAGGGTCTGCCCCTGCTGGCGAAACAGCTGGCGTACCAGCAACAGGGCGGAGGCGGGCTTGTTGAGCCAGGAGGCGAGATAGAACCAGAGGCTGTTGCGCCCCCCCAGATGGATGGGCACCAGCGGGGTGCGGGTGCGCTGGGCCAGCTTGATAAAGCCTGCCTGCCAGGGGCCATCTTTCACCCCCTTGAGGCCAAGCCGCGAGACTTCACCTGCGGGGAAGATCACCAGTGCCCCTTCATGGGCGAGGTGTTCGTTCATGGCGAGGATGGCCTGTCGATCGGTCTTGCCCTCCATATTGTCCACCGGCAATAGCAAAGGGCGCAGCGGCGCGAGCTGGGCCAGCAGCTGGTTGGCGACGATCTTCACATCGGGGCGGATGCGGCCGAGCAGTTGCAGCAGCGCCAGTCCGTCCAGCGAGCCGATGGGGTGGTTGGCGACAAGAATGACCCGGCCGCTGGCGGGAATATGCTCCAGTTGCGCCTCGCTGACCCGATAGTCGAAATCGAGCTGGGTCAGCGCCTGCTCGACAAAGTCGAGGCCGCGCAGGTGCGGGTAGCGGGCGGCAAAGTCGGCAAAGGCCTGTTCGTTGAGCAGCCAGCCCAGCAGCCGCTTGAACAACGGGGTGAGCAGGGGGTAGCCAAGCAGGCGGGGGAAGTGCTGGGTCAGCAGGGTATCGATAGTGAACATCTGGAGGGCTCCGGCGATCCGTTGCTCCCAGCATGATGTGGCACTGTTCCCGCGACATGTCAGCGGGATGACAGTTTGATGGCAGCGGCAGCCAGTAGCTCCTGAGCGACTCTCCCCGGTTTACCTTTCTTGATGGGTGATGGCCAGATAGCAAGGGGGGAGCCGGTAAACCGGCTCCCCCCTTTTGCCCTGGTAATGACAGCTACCGATTAACCGCGCCAGGCTGCGGTGAGGCGCACCAGCTCCACCAGGGTGGCGACCGATTTCTCCATGGATTGCAGCGGGATGAACTCGTGCTTGCCGTGGAAGTTGTGGCCACCGGTGAAGAGGTTGGGGCAGGGCAGGCCCATAAAGGAGAGACGGGCGCCATCGGTACCGCCGCGAATGGGCTTGATTTTCGGCACCACGTCGGCGGCCTCCATGGCGGCCTTGGCCAGCTCGACGATATGCATGTGCGGCTCGATCTGGCTGCGCATGTTGCGATAGCTGTCGGTCAGGGTCAGCTCGATGCGGGCCTTCGGATACTCGGCCAGCAGGGCTGCCACCCGGTTCTGCATCTCGGCTTTGCGTGCGGCAAAGTGCTCGTCGTCGAAGTCACGGATGATGTAGTGCAGGGTGCTCTCCTCCACGGTGCCGCTCATCTGGGCCAGATGGAAGAAGCCCTCATACCCGTCGGTGCACTCCGGGGTCTGCTCGGCAGGCATGGCGGCGTGGAAGCGGGCGGCCAGGGTCTGGCTGTTGATCATGCTCCCCTTGGCGGTGCCGGGGTGGACGTTATTGCCGATAAAACGAACTGTGGCGCTGGCGGCGTTGAAATTTTCATACTCCAGCTCGCCCAGTTCGCCGCCATCCACGGTATAGGCCCACTTGGCCGGGAATCTCTCCAGCGGGAACAGGTTGGCGCCGCGGCCGATCTCTTCATCCGGGGTAAAGCCGACCCAGATATCGCCGCGCGGGATCTCGGGGTGGGCCTGCAGGTGGTCGATGGCAGTAAGGATCTCGGCGATACCCGCCTTGTCGTCGGCGCCAAGCAAGGTAGTGCCGTCGGTGGTGATGAGATCCTGACCCAGATAGTTTTTCAGGAAGCGGTAGTCACGGATGGCGAGCACCTCGTCACCCTTGCCAAGGCAGATGTCGCCGCCCTGATAGTTCTCGATGATTTGCGGTACTACGTGCTCCGCCTCGTAGTCGGCGGTGTCCATGTGGGCAATCAGGCCGATAGCGGGGGCGTCCGGCTGGTTGCCCGGCAGGCAGCCGGTGAGGTAGCCGTTTTCATCCAGGGTGACCTGGCTCAGCCCCAGCGCCTTCATCTCTTCTTGCAGGGCACGGGCAAAGATCAGTTGGCCTTCGCTGCTGGGGCAGGCTGGATTGGTCTCATCGGAGCGGGTATGAAAAGTTACGTAACGCAGAAAACGCTCAAGCAGGGTATCCATTAGTCAGCCTCTAACCGATTGTGAGCGGTCATTGTGGCCAATCCGTGCGGGGCACTCATTGCGTCAGCGCAGGTTTTTCCCATTTTTTGACGCAAGGGAAGAGCGGCGAATGTGCGGCGCGCGGAGCAACGTACGGGAGGGAGAACGCATAAATGTGGCATTTATTGCGATATTTAGGCGCTGGCGGTGGTGGCCAAATTCCCCTCAGTGACCGCACAGCAAGGCGTCAGCCCAATCATGGCGTTTTCACACACTTTTCAAGGGGAAACCGGGCTGTCGCATAACCTGCGCCATCCCAGAGCCCGCCTGCCCGCCAGCAAGATTTGATCGACTTATTAAAAGGGGATTTTGAACACTATTTTTTATTGTCACTGCCCGCGGTAAGTGTGTACACTCCGCGCCGATCCAAGGGCAACCCTGAAGCAGGCAGAGCCGCCAGAAACCCGACCGATCATACGCCTATAGGGCGAGGCACGCAGAAACGACAGACACTGCTGGGGAATGGTTTCTTTAATACCGGTTAGGCTCCGGTATCAGGGAGAACAACAGACTCTCATCCTTCATTTGACCGAGTGGGCCACCGGCTCATCATCTTCCCTTGTCATGGGCGGTCACTGACGGTGAGGTGGGCTGTGGTTGTTGTCGTCTATCAACACGCATGCGTGCTGGCGCCTTCGCTTCTCTTCCTTGGAACCCTCTCCTTCTGTCGGGATCGCTGCCGAATGATGAACTGACGGCGTGGCTGATGTCGTCTGTCATCAAAGTACCGCGGCGCCACGGCATAGTGGCACCGCATACCGTTGAGCTTGATGTAAAGCCACCAGCCCCACATCAAGACTCGTTACTTCCCCAAGATCCACCAGGCAGCCTCTGGCTTGCCGCGATGTGCAAAAGGTTGGTTTGGGTGGCTGCGTCTCTTGATGGCAGCGCTCGCCGTACTCTGCACTAGATGGTCTGGATGTGATTGAGGGTAACGAAGGCGACTTTGGGTCGCTCATTTGCGAGGCATAGCCCATGACTAACTGGTCCAGCAAGGACTCCTTGAAGGTCTACAACGTTCCCTACTGGGGTGCGGGTTTTTTCAATATCAATGACGCCGGTCATGTGACCGTCGCCCCCGACAAATCACGCCCTGACGCGCATATCGTGCTCTCTGACGCCATCGAACAGTTGCGTCAGTCCGGGCTGACCACCCCCGTGTTGCTGCGCTTCCCCGACATTCTCAAGAGTCGGGTCGATGCGCTGTTCAACGCCTTTGGTCAGGCCATCGAGAAGTCTGGCTATGAAGGGGACTACCTCTGCGTTTACCCGATCAAGGTAAACCAGCAGCGTCGTGTCATCGAGACCATCAGCCAGTCCTACAGCGACAAGCCCCGGCTTGGCCTGGAAGCTGGTTCCAAACCGGAACTGCTGGCCGTGCTGTCCCATCACCATGAGCAAGGCTCGGTGATCGTCTGCAACGGTTACAAAGACCGCGAATATATCCGCCACGCCCTCCTGGGCAACCTGATGGGCCACAAGGTCTACATCGTGGTGGAGAAGCCTTCCGAGCTGGAAATGGTGCTGGACGAGTCAGCTCGTCTCAACATCAAGCCCAACATCGGGGTGCGTGCCAAGCTCGCTTCCACCGGCTCCGGCATGTGGGAATCGAGCGGTGGCTCCATGTCCAAATTTGGTCTCTCCGCCTCCCAGATCCTGGCGCTGATCGAACGTCTGCGCGGGCTGGGCAAGCTGGATTGCCTGCAACTGTTGCACTTCCATCTGGGCTCCCAGATCGCCAATATCCGCGACATTCAGGGCGGCATCCGTGAGTGCGGCCGTTTCTATGCTGAACTGCGTCGCCTCGGTGCCAACATCGAGGTAGTGGACGTCGGTGGTGGCCTGGGCGTGGACTACGAGGGAACCCGTTCCCAGAGCCACTGCTCCGCCAACTACAGCCTCTCCGAGTACGCCAATAACGTGGTATGGGGCATCGGTGATGTCTGCCGCGAGTTCGATCTGCCGCACCCGACCATCATCAGCGAGTCCGGCCGTGCCCTGACTGCCCACCACGCCGTGCTGGTCACCAATATCATTGGTGCCGAAGGGGTGGAGATGAACGACATCAGCGCGCCGGACGAAGATGCACCGACCATTCTGCAGAACATGTGGAAAGGCTGGCTGGATCTGCGCAGCGAAGATCCCTCCCTGCTGGAGATCTTCCATGACTCGGTGGCAGATCTGGGTGACGTGAATACCCAGTACACCATGGGCCTCTTGAACCTTGAACAGCGTGCCTGGGCCGAGATGCTGCACCAGAACACCTGTCTGGCACTCAAAGAGATGCTCAACCCGGTCAACCGCAACCACCGTGCGCTGGCTGACGAGCTGAGTGAAAAGCTGGCGGACAAGTGCTTTGCCAACTTCTCCCTGTTCCAGTCCCTGCCGGATGCCTGGGGTATCGGTCAGGTATTCCCGGTGATGCCGCTGGCTGGTCTCGATCGTCCGCTTAGCCGTCGCGGTATCCTGATGGATATCACCTGTGACTCCGACGGTCAGGTCGAGCACTATGTCGACGGTCTGGGGGTCGAGAGCACCCTGCCGATGCCGGTCTACGGCGAGAACGAAGAGTGCCACGTCGGCTTCTTCCTGGTCGGTGCCTATCAGGAGATCCTCGGCGATCTGCACAACCTGTTCGGTGACACCCACTGCGCGGAAGTGTGGCTGGACGAAGAGGGCAAGATGGACATTCGCAACGTGGTGCGCGGCGACACCGTCGACCAGCTGCTGCGTTACGTCAACATCGACCCGTCCGTGATCCGCGAAAACTACCAGCGGATCGCCGCTCACCCGGCGCTGGACGATGCCACTCGCAAAGCCCTGCTAGACGAGCTGGAGCTGGGCCTGCAAGGCTACGCCTATCTGGAAGACGAATAAGCCTCTTGCTTGTTTACCCCGTCGGTGGAAATAACATGACGGGAATGAAAAAACGGCGCCTGCGGGCGCCGTTTTTGTTACCGGGGGCCATCCGGCGATATGACAGGGCACTCGGCCCGTCTTCATTCGGATAACCTATGGTGGCTCGGGGCATCCGCAGGCCACAGATCTGGCTGATATCTGTCCCTTTCAGCCGCTTCCCTTGATCTGCATCAAGCGTGAACCTCGGTGGTTATTTTACGGTCAGGAGTGATGTTGATGGGATGTAACAAAAGGATGTGCATATGGAACTAAAAAGGGACCCGAGATGCTATACCGACGTCTGTATCGACGGTAAGTGGTATCACTACGACCACTGCAGCACCAACGTCTACATGCTGATGGGAGGCGCTGCGCCGAGCCTTCAGCTGGCCTATGAGCCGAGCAGCGAAGAGGAGCTGATCGAGATGCTCCAGCAGCTGGGGCGCTTCTGACTTACCGAATTGATGTCTTGCCATATGGCCATCGGGCGCGTTGCCACGATGGCCACCACTCTTTACCGCTGCACCTAATCTCGGCGGGTTTTATTGCCCAATAACCCCTTGCCAATCTCCAGCATGGCGACGGCCGCGGCGTAGCTGCTATCGGACTTGCCTATCTCATCCGCCACATAGAGAAAATTGGATTGGTACTTCTCGACGGCCTCTCGCGGGCTGGTTGCGTCAATAAAGTCCTCCTCCACCTCGAATCCTTGGGTCAGCAGTGCCGCCTTTTCACTCAGAAAGGTCGGAGATGCCATGTCGATAAAGGTGTATTGCTGCCGATTGGACGCCGGAATGGTAAAAAACTGGTATCTGGCCATGGGTAAATCCTCGCTTGAAGCGGGTGATAAATGACGTGACGCTGGTTTTAATCTGTGGCTCGCAGGCGGCTTGCTTGCCTCGACGTCGCAGACAGTGCGTGTCGGGAATGCCGCATTTTGTTTTCGTTCGAGACTACTTTGTTGGCATTTGCCCGGCAAGTGGGTCGCAGAGATTTTCTGGATGATCCGAGCAACCGAGATGTTGTTGGCAGGGGCGAGACCGGGATAATGCCGGGCTCACGTTGAGCCCGGCTTGTCAGCGCTCTGTTACAGCACGAAGCTCTGTACCATGGCGCGCAGCTGTTCGGTGAGCTGGTGGATCTGGCGGGCGGCATCGCGGGCGGCGTTGGCCACTTGCAGCGCCTCGTCACTGCCATCGGAGATGCGCACCACGTTGCGTTCGATCTCGTTGACCACGGCGCCCTGCTGCTCGATGGCGCTGGCGATGATGGCGTTGGTATCGACCATCCGATCCACCTTCTCGGTGATGGCGCCGAAGGCCTGTTTTGCCTCCTGCGCCAGCCCGACCCCCTCCTGCGCTTCATGGCTGGCCGCCGACATGGCGGTGACCGAGGCGCGTGCGCCGGATTGCAGCTGTTCAATCATCTGCTGGATCTCGACGGTAGCCCCCTGGGTGCGGTTGGCAAGAGACCGCACCTCGTCGGCCACCACCGCAAAGCCGCGACCCTGTTCACCGGCCCGGGCCGCTTCGATGGCAGCGTTGAGGGCCAGCAGGTTGGTCTGTTCGGCGATGCCGCGGATCACGCTGATGACGCCGCCAATCTGGCTGCACTGCTGCTCCAGCTGGCCTATGGTATCGGCGGTACGCAGCACCTCGCGGTTGATATGGTCGATGGCCTTGATGGTGCGCTCCACCACATCCTCGCCCTGACCGACCACGTTCTGCGCCTCCTGGGTCATGCGGGCGGCTTGCAGGGCGTTGCCCGCCATGTCTTGTGAAGTCGCAGCCAGCTCCTTGATGGCGGTGGCGACCTGATGGGTCTCCCCTTGCTGATCGGCAATGACCTCCTGTGAGCGGCAGGTGCGCGCTTCGATCTCGGTGGCGCTCTCCACCACGGTGACGCCATTTTCACGCACTCGCAGCATCAGGGTACGCAGGGTCTCCAGGGTCACGTTGTAATCCCGGCTGATGGCGGCCAGCTCGTCCTGACCGACGATCTCGATATGCTGGCTGAGATCCTGGGCGTTGACCCGGGCGGCAATATCACGCACCCGCCCTACGGTGTCGCGCAGGGAGAGATAGGCACCGATCATCAGGTAGAGGTAGAGCAGCAAGCTGACGGTCAGCGGCGCGGTGACCCACCAGAAGTGTCGCTGGTTGGCGGCCAGCCGATGATGCAGGTCGGCCTCCAGCCGCTGGCGTACCTGGCCTGCCAATGCGGTGATGGCCTCGTCCACCTTATCCCCCAGTGCCTGCACCTCCTTGGTGGAGAGCTGCACCAGCTGATCCTTCATCATCTTGTTTTCCATGGTCTCGACCCCCTGACGCACCAGCTGTATCAGAGCATCGGTCTGCTGACCCAGCTCGGCGCGGTAGGCCGGTTCCATCTGGTATAGCAGGGTCAGGTCGGCCTCCAGCTCCTGCAGAGTGGCGCTGATCAGGTCTAGACGAAAACGCAGGCCGCTGTAGCCCTCGGCCTGAAACAGGCCGAAATCGGCGATGGTGGCGGCGCGATCCCGCACCTGAGCCAGCAGGTCGCGCAGTTGCGGCAACCGCTCACTGGCGAGGATCACCATGTAGTAGGTACCGAGCGCCGGATCCTGGATCAGGCTGCTACTGGCGGTAATGTGCTTGTAGAGGTGGCGCACCTCGGTCAGCAGCTTGTCGTGGCGCAGGTTGCTCTGCTCCACTTCCAGCTTGCCCGCTTCGCCCTGCAGGGCGGCCCAGCCCTGTTTGATCACCTCAAAGGAGGGGTTGTTCTGGCGGGTGTCGGCAAAGGCTTGCAGGCTCAGCTCCACCGCTTGTGCGGCCGCCTTGACCTGATCGTCACCGACCGGATCCACCTCATAGGCGTGGCGGGTCACCAGATTGCGATGGTTAAGCAAGGCCTGCTCGATGGCGGGAACGGGGGCGAGATTGACCACTCCCGCCAGCTCGCGGTTGGCCTGGACGTTGTCATCATGCAGCCGCCCCAGCAGATTGGTCATGCTGTAGGCCAGTGGCAGCAGCATCAGGCAGGACCAGAGCAGGAATTTGTATTTGAAGGAGAGCTGGTTGCCCAGCCGGATGGCGGGGTTGAAAATCCATTTCATGTTAAGCCTCGATACCGGAGTGCGGGCGTGAGTCGTGTTGCCTGAATAGTACTCCGAGCGGCCTCCCTTGGGTGATGGCCGGTTGCAAGTTGTGATCCCCTTGGCTTTTTACTTCCGGGCGGGGGCGCCGTCAGCCGAGCCAATAGAAAACGGGCCACCCGAAGGTGACCCGCGGTCTATAAGGGGAAACCGATCAGTTGAACGCCAGGAAGGGCGAGACACAGAGCAGCAGGCCGGTGACGATGATGATGTAGAGGGAGGTGCCCTTGTACTTGTGCAGCGCCGGTACCTGATAGACCAGATAAGCCGGGATGAGGCAACCCACCATGCCGAAGATGGGGCTGCAGATAGAGGTGAAGCTCAGTACCGGTGCGTTGAGCACGATGGCACCCCAGGAGAGCATGACGGTAAACACCATGATCCCTTTGCCTACCAATCCTTTGTTGATGCGGTTTTCCGGCAGCACCCGGCGCAGCAGGTTCATCGCCAGCCCCTGACAGGCTTCACGGAAACCGAGGTAAACGCCGAAGTAGGCGGTCATTACCGCGAAGATGTTGAGGGTGAGGCTCAGGAGCTTGAGGGTCTGGCCGGGCATCCCCTGGGCTACCATCGCCAGCGCGGAGATGTTCTCTTCAGAGGCTTTGACCGCCTGATCGTGGCCCATGGCCAGGGTGAAGGAGACCGCGTAGAAGAACACCACCACGAACAGGATGCCGAAGGCGATATTCATGGCGCGCATCGCCTTGAAGCGGGCCACTTCCAGCGACTTTTCCCGCGAGCGGTAGGAGATCACCATGGGGCTCAGGCTCTGGATAAAGAGGATAGAGGTGAGGGTAAAGGGCAGCATGATGATGGCATCCTTCATCCAGTCACCGGCGGCGGGCATGGCGGTGATGTTGGCCGCATCCCACTTGTCCACCATCATCAGGCCCAACACCGCAACAACGCTGATTTTGGTCAGCACCATAAAGGTGGAGATCTTGAACAGCAGGTTTTCGCCGCGCGAGGCCAGTGCCACCAAGCCACAGATCAGCACCAGACCGTAGAGGGGATTTTCCGAGAGCAGGCCGTCGGTGACGCCGAAGCTCTGCAGGAAGGAGGCGCTGTCATTGGTGATGGCGGTGGAGTAGACGAAGACCCAGATCACCAGCATCACGAAGTAGAGGGCGCCGAGCAGTACACCCCAGTTCTTGCCAAGGTAGCCGGTAATGACGCTGGGGTAATCCTTGCACTCCGGCGAAGTGGCCAGGGTGTTGATAAAGAGGCGCTGGAACATGTACATGGCGGGGTAGCCGATCACCGCCGAGAGCAGAAAGACCCACAAGCCCATCAGACCCACCTGTACCGGCAGGAAGACGATCCCCGCGCCGATGGCCATGCCGATGCTCATGATGATCCAGCCCCAGTCGGTGCTGTCGAAGCGAACCGCTTCTTTCCATTCCAGCGTGCCCATCACGGGGCTGGCGAGTGTAGTGCTATGCGCGTCCATTAAAACCTTCTTTTTTGTAGGGATGTGGGAAAGCGGCGCAAATATAGTTGAATGAAACTGTCATAAACAATGCCCATAAGAGTACTTTTGTTCAAATCAGGATGGTGATCACGGTTTATATTGAGGCCGAAAGGTGCCTTTAAACGCCATTTTTGTATCTTTTTGTTGAATGGATAAAATAAAAAGCAAATAATGTTGAACGGAACGAGATTCATGATTGCAAAAAAAATTGCACAAACAGGAGTGGCTATATGAAACGCATCATCACAGCAGCAGCGGCACCTGACGCTATCGGTCCCTACAGCCACGGCACTGCCTATGGCGACCTCATCTTTACCTCCGGTCAGTTGCCGGTCTGCAAGCAGCAGGGTGGTGTGGTGGAAGGGGGCATTGCCGACCAGACCCGCCAGTCACTGGAAAACCTGAAATCCGTGCTGGAAGCCGCTGGCGGCTCGCTGGATACCGTGCTCAAAACCACCTGCTACCTCGCCGAGATCAGCGATTTTGCCGCGTTCAACGAGGTCTATAAAGCCTATTTCCAGAAAGATTGTCCGGCGCGCAGCTGCTTCGCAGTGAAGGATCTGCCGATGGGCGTCAAGGTTGAAGTGGAAGCGATCGCCCATATCGCTCGTTAATGCTGATAAAAAGGTTCAAGTGATGAAACAAGCGTGGCAGCAGTATCTGCAGATTATTCAACAGGTTGTCAAACCAGCGCTGGGTTGTACCGAGCCAATCGCCGCCGCCTATGCCGCGGCTGTCGCCGCTCGGCAACTGGGGTGTGAGCCCGGTCGCCTCGAGGTTGCGGTGTCGGACAATCTCTATAAAAACTCGATGGGTGTTTATGTGCCGGGCACCGGCAAGATCGGTCTGGCCATTGCGGCCGCGGCCGGTGCCATCGGCGGCAACGCCGATGCCGGGCTGGAGGTGCTGGCCGCGATCCAGCCAGCACAGGTGGATCGTGCCCAGCAGCTGATCGATGCCGGCAAGGTGCAGGTGAGCCGCACCGCCGCCCCCGAGTTTATCTTCTGCCGCGTGACCGTTTATGGCACTGATGACAAGGGTGAAGAACACAGCGCCGAAGTGACCCTCTGCGGCGGTCATACCCGCATCGTCGAGCAGCGCCGCGATGGCGAGGTGACCTTCACCGCCGATCAGAGCCAGGGCGGTGCCACCGGTTCCATCTGCGACGGGGTAGATATCAGCATCGCCGCCATCTACGAGTTCGCCACTCAGGTGGAGTTCGAGCAGATCAGGTTCATCCTCAAAGCCTCGGAACTTAACGGCAAGCTCTCCGCCGAGGGGATGAACAACCCCTATGGCCTGGAGATTGGCCGCACCATGCAGCAGAACATCAATGCCGGTCTTATCGGCGAGGATGTGATGAACCGCATCGTGATGATGACGGCGGCTGCCTCCGATGCCCGCATGGGGGGCGCGACCCTGCCAGCCATGAGCAACTTTGGCAGCGGCAACCAGGGCATTGCCGCCACCATTCCGGTGATGGTGATTGCCGAGCGCTTTGCGGCCAGCGAAGAGCAGCTGGCTCGCGCCCTCATCATGAGCCATCTGGGCGCTATCTATATCAAGTCCCACTATCCGCCGCTGTCGGCCTTCTGTGGCAATACCGTGACCAGCGCGGCCGCCTCCATGGCCATGGTCTATCTGGCGGGCGGCAGCTTCGAGCAATCCTGCTTCGCCATCCAGAACGTGCTGAGCGACAGTGCCGGTATGGTATGTGACGGGGCGAAGGCTTCCTGCGCCATGAAGGTGAGTACCTCCTCCGGCGCGGCGGTGCGCGGCTTCCTGATGGCTCTCAACAGCCACTCGGTGTCGGGGCAGGGGATCGTCGCCGGCGACGTGGATCAGACCATCCGCAACGTCGGTCAGATGGTGAAGGAGGGCATGTCTGCCACAGACAGCACCATTATTGATATCATGTCCGCCTGATGTCCCTGTCGGTTGCTGCCCGGCGCCCATTGTCCGGCAGCAACCCTTGCAAGAAGGTCCCATTGTGAAGCTGCAAGAGTTGAGTCCGAGCGATTTTGAGATCCTCAAGTCGATGGAGAACATAGTGGACGGCATCGCCGCCATGTATGGCCAGCACACCGAAGTGCTGCTCCACAGTCTGGATGCGCGCAATCCCTCGATCGTCAAGATTGCCAACGGCCATATCACCGGCCGCAGTGTCGGCGCTCCCATCACCAACCTGGCGATGATGAAGCTCAAGAGCGGGCAGGATATCTCCAGCCCCTACATGACCAAGTGCGCCACCGGCAAGACCCTGCGCTCCATCACGACCGTGATCCGCAACGGGGAGCACAGGGCCATCGGGTTGCTCTGCATCAACAGTGACATGGATGCTCCGCTGCAATCCGTGCTGCGCACCATGATGCCGGAGTGTATGCATTCCCACGAGAGCCATGCCACCCCGGAGGTGTTCGCCCGCAACATCGACGAAGCGCTCAACAGCACCATAGATACCGTCAGTGCCGAGGTGCGCGGCAACGAGGCGGTGCCTCCGTCCCAGAAGACCCGGGTCATCGTCAACCAGTTGCACGACATGGGGATCTTCGAGCTTAAAGACAGTGCCCAGATCGCCGCGCGCCAGCTCGGGATCTCGGTCCACTCCATCTACCGCTATCTGCGGGAGATCAAGAAGGGCTGAGCCGATACACTCTAGCCAAATTGGCAGCAAACGGGTCAGCCTTGACCCGTTTTTTACGCCCGCTTTAGCCTCTCTGTTTGGGCCATCCTTCTGGCTCATCTGCTATCATCACCCCCCTTTATTTTTCTATCTCTCTGAACGTGCTGGAGAAATCATGTCTCGACTCATCTATCTGCTGCGCCATGGCCAGACCCGCTTCAATGCCGAGCAGCGTCTGCAGGGGCGTTGCAACTCCGAGCTGACCGACAAGGGTGAGGCGCAAGCCATCGCCATGGGGCGGCGCCTTGCCGCCGAACTGGCGGATCCCGCCCGCTGGATCGTCTATGCCAGCCCGCTTGGCCGTGCCCGTCAGACTGCGCTGCTGGTGTGCGAGCAACTGGGGTTGGCGGCAGATCGCATCGTCTGGGACGATCGGTTGGTGGAGCTGGGGATGGGGGAGTGGGAGAGTTACCAGATCCCGGCGCTGCGTCTTGCCCACCCCGAGCTCGATACCGGCAAAGGGGACTGGTATCTGCAGGCACCGGGGGCCGAGAGCTTCGAGAGCATTCAGCGCCGGGCACACCAGTGGTTGCAGGATCCCGCCATCGCCGAGCGGGCCATCGTTATCTCCCACGGTCTGCTCGGTGCCATGTTGCGAGGCGTCTATGCCGATCTCGACTATAAGGCGACCTGGTCACAGGAGTTGCCGCAAGATGCCTTCTATAAGCTGCAGGATGGCCACATCACTCGCATTGCTTGCTAATTGCCGTGAGGTGGCACCATGGCATGGACCATGATTGCCACCTTCGGATGCCCATTTTTGCCGCAGTTCAACACATCAGAGCACCTTATCGCGGCAAGATGAGGTATCTTATGCCCCGATTTCATCCATTAAACGGATCCGAGACCCCATATGATCATCAAACCCAAGGTTCGCGGCTTTATCTGCACCACCACTCATCCGGTCGGTTGTGAAGCCAATGTTCGTCGCCAGATCGCTTATACCAAGGCCAAGGGCACCATCGAGAATGGTCCCAAGAAGGTGCTGGTGATCGGCGCTTCCACCGGTTATGGCCTGGCCTCCCGGATTGCGGCTGCCTTCGGTAGCGGCGCCGCCACCCTCGGCGTCTTCTTTGAAAAAGCGGGCACCGAGTCCAAGACCGGTACCGCTGGCTGGTACAACTCTGCCGCCTTCGACAAGGCCGCCAAAGAGGCGGGTCTCTACGCCAAGAGCGTCAACGGCGATGCCTTCTCCAACGAGTGCCGCGCCAAGGTGATCGAGCTTATCAAGCAGGATCTGGGTCAGATTGATCTGGTTGTCTACTCCCTGGCCTCTCCGGTGCGCAAGATGCCGGAAACCGGCGAAGTTGTGCGCTCTGCCCTCAAACCGATCGGCGAGGTCTACACCACCACCGCCATCGATACCAATAAGGACCAGATCATCACCGCCACCGTCGAGCCGGCGAACGAGGAAGAGATCCAGAACACCATCACAGTGATGGGCGGTCAGGATTGGGAGCTGTGGATGGCTGCCCTGCGTGATGCCGGTGTGCTGGCTGACGGCGCCAAGTCCGTGGCCTACTCCTACATCGGTACCGATCTGACCTGGCCAATCTACTGGCATGGCACTCTGGGCCGCGCCAAGGAAGATCTGGACCGCGCCGCCGCCGCCATCCGTAGCGATCTGGCTGCCAACGGCGGCACCGCTCACGTGGCCGTGCTCAAATCCGTGGTGACCCAGGCTTCTTCCGCCATTCCGGTGATGCCGCTCTATATCTCCATGGCCTTCAAGATTATGAAGGAGAAGGGCATTCACGAGGGCTGCATGGAGCAGGTGGATCGCATGATGCGCACCCGTCTCTACACCTCCGACATGGCGCTGGACGATCAGGCTCGCATCCGCATGGATGACTGGGAACTGCGCGAAGATGTGCAGCAGACCTGCCGCGACCTGTGGCCATCCATTACCAGCGAGAATCTTTCCGAGCTGACTGACTACACCGGCTACAAGCAGGAGTTCCTGCGCCTGTTCGGTTTCGGTCTGGATGAGGTCGATTACGATGCGGATGTAAATCCGGATGTGAAATTCGACGTGGTCGAGCTCTGAGTCTGACTCAAGTGAAAACAGGGCCCCGCGGGGCCCTGTTTTTTTGGCAAACATTCCGCTAATTTGCGGAATTTTATTATCAGCGATCACCTTTTTCCCATATCAAACCCGCTAGTCTTGCGCTGATCGGATCACAGACGGCATTGCCGAGGTACGGAAGCTATGACCACTCCAAACGAGGCGCCCAAGAAGCGCCAGCTCCCCACAGTTTATACCCTGCTTTTCATCATCATCGCCCTGATGGCCGCCCTCACCTGGGTGCTGCCAGCGGGCAAATATGACTATGTCACCGCCAAGACCCAGCAGCCGGTTGCAGCAGCGGCCGTGGCCGATTACAGCGGCGACGAGCGGCTGTTGCCGGTGCCTGGCAGCTACACCGAGTTACCCGCCCACCCGCAAGGAGTGTTCGAGGTGCTCAAGGCCCCCATTCAGGGCTTTCACAAGGCGGCCGACGTGGCGCTGTTCGTGCTCATCATCGGTGGTTTTCTCGCGGTGACCATGCAAAGCGGTGCGCTCGATGCCGGGGTGGGGGCCATTGTGCGCGGCTTTGCCGGGCGTGAGCGGCTGCTTATCCCGGTGCTGATCGCCCTGTTTGCCCTCGGCGGCTCCACCTTCGGCATGGCAGAGGAGACGGTGGCCTTCTGGGCGCTGATCGTGCCGGTGATGATGGCGGCGGGCTTCGATCGCATGGTGGCGGCGGGCATTATCCTGCTCGGCTCCGGGGTCGGGGTGCTCGCCTCCACCGTCAACCCGTTTGCCACCGGCATTGCCTCCGGTTTTGCCGGTATCCCCATCGGCGAGGGGATCGGTTTGCGGGTCATCCAGTGGCTGCTGCTGGTGATCTTCGCCTCCTGGTTCGTGATGCGCTACGCCAAGCAGGTGCAGCAGGACAAGTCCCGCTCCGTGCTGGCCGACATCGTCTATGACGACGAGTTTTCCCAGATGAAGAGCGGCAATCTCGCCTTCACCGGCAAGCAGAAACTCACCATGCTGGTCTTCTTCGGCACCTTCCTGCTGATGATCTATGCGGTGGTGCCCTGGTCGGATTTGGGGATCGACGTGCTGCCCACCTTTGGCTGGTGGTTTGACGAGCTATCCACCCTGTTCTTTAGTGCCTCCATCCTGATTGCGCTGATCAACCGGATGCCGGAGTCCAACTATGTGGCGACTTTCCTGAGCGGCGCTCGTGATCTCATCGGGGTGGCACTGGTGGTTGCGGTGGCGCGCGGCATCTATGTGGTGATGGAGCAGGGCGTCATCATCGACACTATTTTGCATTGGGCTGAAGGGCTGGTGAGCGGGCTCTCCTCGTCGGTCTTCATCCTGATGGCCTATCTGGTACACATCATCCTGAGTTTTTTCATCCCCTCCACCTCGGGGCTGGCGACCGTCTCCATGCCGCTGATGGGGCCGCTGGCCGACTTCTCCGGCATCTCCCGGGATCTGGTGATCACCGCCTATCAGTCCGCCTCCGGCTGGATCAACCTGTTTGCCCCCACCGCCGCCCATCTGGTGGCGGGTCTGGCGCTCGCCAAGATCCCCTACGATCGCTTCGTGCGCTGGGTGCTGCCCTTTATCATCGGCGTAGCCCTCATCACCATGACGGTGCTGGTAGCCGGTGCCCTGCTGCACGGCTGATGGCACGAATAAAACCACAGATAACAAAAAGGCTCCCGCGGGAGCCTTTTTCATGAGCCTTTGTCCCGTCCTGAATATGGTTTACACCTTTCCCCCCAATAAATGGAGAACCCGATGGGACAAGGTGTGAAACGGACACAGCGCGATTACTC
>NZ_JBSTYQ010000024.1:0-45571 GCF_054052385.1 Aeromonas sp. 25-AL00135
GCCTTCAGGTTGTTAGAATGGCCGAAAACATGGAGGCCAAGATGGACTTGCGACTGAGACCCTACAAAGGAAAACGCCCACAACTGGGCAAGCGGGTATATGTTGACCCCTGCGCGACATTGGTGGGCGATATCGAGCTGGCTGACGATGCCAGCATCTGGCCCATGGTGGCGGCACGGGGGGATGTGAACCATATCCGTATCGGCGCCCGCAGCAATATTCAGGACGGCACGGTGCTGCACCTGACCCGCAAGAGCGCCAGCAATCCGGCCGGCTATCCACTGCTGATCGGTGAAGATGTCACAGTCGGCCATAAGGCGATGCTGCACGGCTGCACCATCGGCAACCGGGTATTGGTCGGTATGGGTGCCATTCTGCTTGATGGCGTCGTGGTCGAAGATGATGTGATGATCGGAGCCGGCAGTCTGGTGCCGCCGGGCAAGCGACTCGAGTCAGGCTTTCTATATATAGGTAATCCCGTCAAACAGGCTCGCCCACTCAAGCCGGCCGAGGTCGCCTTCCTCAAAACCTCGGCCGACAATTATGTGCTGCTCAAGGACGAGTATCTGCAAGAAGCCTGACACCCCGCCACCATAAACAAGAAGCCCGGCATGATGCCGGGCTTTGCGTCTTATATAGCTATATAGATGTCGATGACGACAGACATGAGATCAATGGGCCTGATCCCAGTTGTCGCCGGTGCCCGCCTCCACCACCAGCGGCACATCCAGTGCAGCTGCGGCAGCCATCTTCTCCTTGATGATGGCGATGTACTCCTCCAGCTTCTCTTCGCGGATCTCGAACACCAGTTCATCGTGTACCTGCATCAGCATGCGGATCGACTCATCTTCGATTCCGCGGATCCAACCATCTACGTTGATCATGGCGCGCTTGATGATGTCGGCAGCCGTACCCTGCATGGGCGCGTTGATGGCGGCCCGTTCGGCTGCCTTGCGCAGACCGGCGTTGCGGGACTTGATATCCGGCAGATAGAGGCGACGACCAAACAGGGTCTCGACATACCCCTGGGCTTCCGCCTGCTGACGGGTGCGCTCCATATACTCCAGCACGCCCGGGTAGCGCTCGAAGTAGAGATCCATGTACTTCTGCGCTTCGGCACGACCGATCCCCAGCTGCTTGGCCAGACCGAAGGCACTCATGCCGTAGATGAGGCCGAAGTTGATCGCCTTGGCACTGCGGCGCATGTCGCTGGTCACCGCCTCGAGCGCCACCCCGAACACCTCGGCGGCGGTCGCCTTGTGGATGTCCTTGCCTTCGGCGAAAGCGGTCAGCAGACCCTTGTCGCCGGAGAGGTGCGCCATGATGCGCAGCTCGATCTGGGAGTAGTCCGCCGCCACCAGCTTGTAACCGGCGCACGGGATGAAGGCCTGCCGGATGCGGCGCCCCTGTTCGTTGCGTACCGGGATGTTCTGCAAGTTGGGATCGGTGGAGGAGAGCCGGCCGGTCGCCGCCACCGCCTGATGATAGGAGGTGTGCACCCGCCCGGTCTGCGGCTTGATCATCAGCGGCAGCTTGTCGGTGTAGGTGGACTTGAGCTTGGCCAGCCCACGGTGCTCCATCAGCAGTTGCGGCAGCTCATAGGTCTCCGCCAGCTCGGCCAGTACCTCTTCCGCAGTGGATGGGGCACCCTTGGGGGTCTTTTTGATGATCGGCAGCCCCAGCTTGGTGAAGAGGATCTCCCCCAGCTGCTTGGGCGAGGAGAGATTGAACTCCTGCCCTGCCAGCTCGTGAGCCTGTTTCTCCAGCTCTGCCAGACGCACTTCGATCTCCTGACTCTGCTGATGCAGCAGCTTGGGTTCGATGGTGGTACCGAGCCGCTCCATCCGCGCCAGCACCGGCAGCAGCGGCAGTTCGATCTCGCTGAACACCTTGGCGAGACCCGGCTCGGCAGAGAGCTTGCCCCACAGCGCCTGATGCAGACGCAGGGTGATGTCGGCATCTTCCGCCGCGTAAGGAGCCGCCTGCTCCAGCTCGATCTGGTTGAAGGTGAGCTGCTTGACCCCCTTGCCGGCGATCTCTTCGAACGAGATGGTCTCGGCGTTCAGATACCTGCGGGCCAGTGAATCCATGTCGTGACGGCTGGCGGTGGAGTTGAGCACGTAGGACTCGAGCATGGTGTCGTAGGCGATACCCTGCAGCTCGATACCGTGATTGAGCAGCACGTTGCGGTCGTACTTGAGGTTCTGCCCCACCTTGAGACGGGTCGGGTCTTCCAGCAGCGGTTTGAGCTTGCCCAGTACCACGGCCTCGCTCAGCTGTACCGGTGCCCCCAGATAGTCGTGGCCAAACGGCACATAAGCAGCCTTGCCCGGCTCAACCGCGAAGGAGACACCGACGATCCGCGCCTCCATATAGTCGAGACTGGTGGTTTCGGTATCGAAGGCAAACAACGGTGCCGCTTTCAGCTGTTCCAGCCAGCCGTCAAACTCGGCTTCGTCCAGAATGCAGCGGTAGTCGGTTTCGATGGCGGCAACCGGAGCGGCGCTCTCATCGCCAGCCTCGTCTTGTCCGGCGCTCTCGCTGCCCTCTTCACCACCGGATTCCAGCTCCTTGATCAGGTTGCGCAGCTCGTATTCGCGATAGACCGCCAGCAGGGACTCCTTGTCGACCGGCTTGAGCAACAGCTCTTCCAGACTCTGTTCCAGCTCGACATCGGTCTTGATGGTCGCCAGTCGATAGGAGAGGCGAACCTGCTCCTCCTGCTCGCGGAACTTGTCGGCGAACGCCTTGGAGCCACGGAAGCCGAGCGCAGCTACCTTGTCGAGGTTGGCGGCAATCTCGTCGATGCTGCCAATCCCCTGCAACAGGGCCAGTGCAGTCTTTTCACCGACGCCGGTCATGCCGGGAATGTTGTCGACCTTGTCCCCCATCAGAGCCAGATAGTCGATGATGAGCTCGGGCGGTACGCCAAACTTCTCGATCACCCCTTCCCTATCGGTCTTCACATCTTTCATGGTGTCGATCAGGGTGACATGGTCGGAGACCAGCTGTGCCATATCCTTGTCACCTGTGCTGATCAGTACCGGCAGCTGCTTCTCGGTCGCCTGGCGGGCCAGGGTGCCGATCACGTCGTCAGCCTCCACCCCCTCCACCATCAGGAAGGGGAAACCCATCGCCTTGATCATCTGGTGGATAGGCGCAACCTGGCTGCGCAGATCGTCCGGCATGCTGGCGCGGGTCGCCTTGTACTCGGGATAGATGTCGTCGCGGAAGGTCTTGCCCTTGGCATCAAACACCACGGCCACATGACAGTCAGGATATTGCTTGCGCAGGCTGCGCATCATGTTGGCCATGACACGGACGGCGCCGCTCGGCAAACCGGTCGATGTGCGCAGATCGGCCTGCTGGGAGGCGAAGAAGGCGCGGTAAAGATAAGAGGAGCCGTCGACCAGAATAAGGGGATTGCTAGGGGCCATGAAATCGTCCTGCCAGAGATAAACAGCCGCTAGGATGCCACAGGGCCCCCCTCACACCAAGGGGCGCAGCAACAGCACACAGCGCCTGATTAAGGGACTCAGTCTGTGGATAACTCTGTGTTCAAAAATGGGACGCATCAGAGCGCACAGTGATAAAACTGTGCATAAGAATATAAAAAGCCATTAAAAACAATATGTTGAGATCGTAAAAACCGATCGCAAGACAGTTAGAATGATCTCGATCAATGTGGAAAAAGATTTAAGGGAGTAGGTACGGCAGGATCCAAAACGAAACAATCCTAGCACAGCAAGATGACTTGACCAGCGGAGGGCGAGCGATAACCATACAAAAGTACAACAATCCATCCTGGCTCACATTTTCAACAACGAGGAGTTTGCCATGAAAAAAGTGGCCGTGATTTTGAGTGGCTGCGGTGTCTTTGACGGGGCCGAAATCCACGAGGCCGTCATCAGCCTGCTGGCGTTGGCCCGTCAGGGAGCCGCCGTCCAGTGCTTCGCCCCGAACGTGGCGCAGCTCCATGTCATCAACCACCTGACCGGTGAAGTGAGCGAGGGAGAGAGCCGCAATGTGCTGGTCGAAGCGGCCCGCATCTGTCGTGGCCAGATAAAGGATGTGGCCGAGCTGGATGCGGCCGATTACGACGCGCTGCTGGTGCCCGGCGGCTTTGGCGCGGCCAAAAACCTGTGCGACTTCGCTATCAAAGGAGCTGAGTGCCAGATCCAGCCCGATGTGCTGAAAGCGTGCCAGAGCTTTGCCAACGCCAACAAACCGGCCGCCTATATCTGCATCGCACCCGCCATGATCCCGCTGATCTATGGTGCCGGGACGCTGGCGACCATCGGCCATGACGAGGGTACCGCCAACGCCATCGAGGCGATGGGGGGCAGCCATCTCAACTGCCCGGTCAACGAATTCGTGGTGGATCAGGAGCGCAAGGTGATCTCCACCCCCGCCTACATGCTGGCCAACAACATAGTCGAAGCGGCAAACGGCATCGAGAAGACAGTCAAGCAACTGCTGGCGCTGTAATTCCCATCCCGCCAAAAACAGACGGGCCGCGCATGGAGCGGCCCGTTTTCAATTCTGCCTGAAGGCGATGAATTAGATGGTTTCGCCCATCTGATCCATTTTGCCCAGCAGGGCACGCAGACGCTCCTGCCATGCAGTGTGCTCGTTGCGCAGCTGATGGTTCTCGTCTTGCAGCTTGCTGTTCTGCTCTTTCAGCTCGTCCAGCTCCATCTTCAGCAGGGAGATGTTGTCGACGGCGGATTGTACTTTGGATTCGAGTTGCTCAAGGACTTCTAGTGACATATGCATACCTGTTTGTTCAATTGCGATGCCCCACAGAGGGCGATTCAAGCGCGTGAAGCCAGCATACCCCGAGCGCATCGGCACAAACAAGCCAGTGCGCTGTAAAATGCGCCTTCCATAGATGTATTGTCTAAATATGCGTCTATTTTTCTCGCATCCTGCGCCCGAGCCGCGACAACACACTGAACCGTGCGTAAAAGGCCTCGCCACCCGCGCATCATTTGCCCCCTCCTGACGGCGCCGCCGTTATCCATGCAAGGCGATATAAGCCCCCAGCAACAGACAGGCGACAACATACATCAGCAGGCCATAAAGCAGGTTCCAGCGCAGAATCAGCCCGGCACTGAGGTTGTAGCGGGAGGCCAGCGCCAGATTGGAGCCGGAGAGCGGACTGGTGCCGGTGGCAAGCCCCCATCCCAGCAGGAAACACATGCCGAGCAGGCTGGGATCCGGCGCCAGCGGCCAGAGCAGTGGCGCCAGCCCGGAGATACTGATGAGCGGATGCACCCCGACGATGGCCACCAGCAGGATCAATAGCAGGGTGACGGATGCCTCAAGCCAGCCAAAGTGGTTGAACAGCGGCAGGCCGTGACCGGCACCGAAATCGATGACCGACAGCGCACTGTTGATGCCTGCCGCCAGCAAACCGGCCCCCAGAAACAGCACCAGCTGACCGCCGATGGCGGGGAAACGCTCCACCACCTGCCGCTTGAGGGCCGCCTTGCGCCCAACCCTCGGCATAAAGAGCAGCGCCAGCAGCGGGGCCACCAGCGCGATCACCGCCAGAATGCCGAGCTGGGGCCAAATCTGCTTGATGAGCAGTACCAGCAGCGCCAAGGTGACCGGCAACCCCAGCGTCTGCAGCCGCAGCGGATAACCGGCAAAGTCAGCCACCCCGATCCGCTCCACCTGCCAGGCGGTCAGCCCCATCGCCAACAAGGCGGCAAGGATCCCGAACGGCAAAATATGGGAGAGCTGCAAGCCCGGCGCATAGGTGAGCGCCACCGCCATGGCGACAAAGAAAGGTGACCAGAAGGCGGCGGCACAGAAAATCCGGCTCAGCACCATCACCTGACGCCGCTCCAGGGAGCCATTGCGCTCCAGCCGATCGCCGATGATAAATAGCACCGAGAGGTTGATGACCGCCCCCAGCAGATTGAGGCTGGCCATGGTGCTCCACAGACCTTTACGCCCGGTCCAGGAGGTGGTGCCGGTTAGCAAGCCGGAGGTGGCGAGGTTGAGGGTGCTCACCGCGGCAAACATGGTGAGCATATTGATGTTGGGCAGCAGCCAGTCACCGGCGGTGAGGGTCGCTCCCCGCCACCAAGAGAAGAAGAGCAGCAACAGCGCCGCGCCATAAAGGGCCAGCGCCTGCCGCTTGGCAGCCCCCACCAGCCAGGGCCAGGTGAGCAGTGACGCCCCCCAGGCCGCAATGGCCGCAGGCCAGGGGGAGAGCCCCAGATAGAGATGCAGCAGGTTGAGCAGCCACATCCCCAAAATCAGATAACCCGACCAGCGTTTGGCCATCGACTACTCCGGCCGGGAGATCAGAGACACTGATCCATATCCAGTGAAGGCTTGTCGCACTCCGGACGGCCGACGATCTTGGCGGGTACGCCAGCGACCGTGGTATGAGGCGGCACCGGGTTGATCACCACGCTGCCCGCGCCAATTTTGGCACCCACGCCCACTTCGATATTGCCGAGCACCTTGGCGCCCGCCCCTATCATCACCCCTTCGCGGATCTTGGGATGGCGATCGCCGCTCTCCTTGCCGGTACCGCCGAGGGTCACGCTCTGCAGGATGGAGACATCATCTTCAATCACCGCTGTCTCGCCCACCACTATGCCGGTGGCATGGTCAAACATGATCCCCTTGCCGATACGGGCGGCCGGATGCACATCCACCCCGAACACCACCGAGATCTGGTTTTGCAGATAAAGGGCCAGCGAGCGGCGCCCCTGACGCCACAGCCAGTTGGCGACCCGGTACCCCTGCAGGGCATGGAACCCCTTGAGATAGAGCAGCGGGGTGGAGAAGAGATCGACCGCAGGATCGCGCTCCTGCACGGCGCAGATGTCGGCCGCCACTACCGTCAGCAGCTCGGGCTCGCTGCGCAGGGCCAGCTCGATCACCTCGCGCAGGGCGATGGCGGGCATGGTGGCGCTGTCGAGTTTGTTGGCCAGCTGGAAGCTGAGGGCCGAACGCAGATTCTTGTGATTGAGAATGGTGGAGTGGAAGAAGCTGGCCAGCATCGGCTCCTGGGCCGCCATGCACTGTGCTTCTTGCTGAATTTTGTGCCAGGTTTTGGCAACCAGTTCATCCATGTTGCAGCCTACTGTTGTTCTGGGTGAGGGCTCTGTTGTTCTTTTGTCAGCACCGAGATGGGGTCCATGTGGATGATGACATCCATCCGCTCGAATGCCTGGCGTACCGCCAGTTCGGCTTCATCGGCGATCTGATGGGCCTTGACCAGGGGGATCTGATCATCCAGTTCAAGATGCAACTGTACGAATCGGGTCGGCCCGGATTGACGGGTGCGCAGGTCATGTACGCCGTGTACACCTTCTACGGCACAGCAGAGCGCCATTATTCTCGCTTGTTCTTCCGCTGGCAACTGACGATCGAGCAGGGCCTGCACCGACTCGTAGCCGATGTGTCCCGCCCCCCACAGCAGGAATAGCCCGATCAGGATGGCAAACAGGCCATCGGCCCAGTACCACCCCTGCCCCGCCAGCACCAGCGCCAGCAAGACACCGGCATTGAGCAGCAGATCGGAACGGTAGTGCAGCATGTCGGCCTTGATGGCCACACTGTTGGTCTTGCGAATGACAAAGCTCTGGAAGCTGACCAGCAGCAGGGTCAGCACGATGGAGCCACCGCTGACCCAGAGACCCGCCTCCAGCCGCAAAATAGGCGCCTGATTGAGCAGGGATGAAATTCCGTGCATCACCAGCAGCAGGGCGGAGCCGGAGATAAAGGCCGACTGGATGAGGCCCGCCAGCGACTCCGCCTTGCCGTGACCGAAACGGTGTTCGTCATCAGCGGGGGCAAGCGCATAGCGAATGGCCAGCAAGTTGATGATGGAGGCACTCACATCCATGAAGGAGTCGGTGAGCGATGCCAGCAGGGTCGACGAGTCGGTCATCAGCCAGGCGATCAGTTTGCCGATGATCAGCAGGGTAGCGGTGGTGACCGCCGCTATGCTGGCAAAGGTCACCCAACGGGAATATTGTTGATGGCTCAAAACCGGCTTTCCTCTGGCGATGAAAAACTTATTATACCCTGACCCCGGCGTCAGTTTGGCGCGAAAATCTGCGGAATAACACCAGATGAACAGAATACTCCTGGTCGACGACGATCTTGAATTGACCCAACTGCTCACCGAAATTCTGACCCTGGAGGGATTTCAGGTCACGGTCGCCGAGGATGGTGAAGAGGGGCTGCAACGGCTGGCGGAGCAAAGCTTCGATCTGGTGCTGCTGGACGTGATGATGCCCAAGCTCAACGGCTTTGCCATGCTGACCAAGCTGCGCAAGACCCACGACACCCCGGTGCTGATGCTGACCGCCCGCGGCGACAGCCAGGATCGGGTCAACGGTCTGGAAGCGGGTGCCGACGACTATCTGGCCAAGCCATTCGATGACAGGGAGCTGCTGGCCCGGGTACGCGCCATCCTGCGCCGTACCCAGAGCGCCCCGCCCCAGCGCGGCAACTCCTCCGACGAAGTGCACTTCATGGATATCGTGCTGCAACCCGGCCTGCAGCAGGCCCGCTGCGGCGAACAACTGCTGGAGCTGACCGCCACCGAGTTTGGCCTGCTGGAGTGCCTGCTGCGCAATCCCGGCCAGATCGTCAGCAAGAGCCACCTCTCCGAACAGGTGCTGGGCAAGAAGCTGGAACCCTTCGATCGGGCCATCGACATGCACCTGAGCAACCTGCGCAAGAAGCTGCCGGACCGCACCGATGGCCAGCCCCGCTTCAAAACCGTACGGGGGCGCGGTTACCTGTGGCTAGAGCAAGAATAGAGCGCATCAACTCCCTCAACGGGATCTCGACCCACATCTTCCTCTGGTTCATGCTGCTGGTGATGCTGGCCGCCGTGATCAGCCTGCCGACCCTGGATCCCCGCAACCAGATCCCGCTGCCGACCCACGAAGTCGCGCGGATGCAGAACAACGTGCAGGCTCTGCTCAACGCCGCCGAGCCGGATCAGGATTTCGATCTGGCCAAGGCGATGGACAAGATCGCCATGCTGCCGGTGGACAACGTCTACCTGCGCGACGAGAAGGGGCAGATCCAGTCCACCACCCATCCGCGCAAGTTCGTGGTGCGCTTTATGGTGGATGCTGACGACCCGGCCAATCCCATGCTGGGCAACGAGGATCGCAAGGCGATCGCCGGCCCCTTCCTGATGGAGCACCACGGCCATCGCTATCACGTCTATTTCGGCCTCAATGCCGAGAACCCCTACCTGTTCCTGTTCATACAGGTGCTGGATCACCCGATCCGCATTCTGGGCATCTCGATGCTGGTCAGCACCCCGCTCTGCCTGCTGCTCGCCTGGCGGCTGACCCGCCCCATCCTGCAGTTGCAGAAATCGGTCTCCCAACTGGCGGCCGGCAATCTGGAGGTACAGATCCCCAACCTGGGACGGGGCGACGAGATCGGCCAGCTGGCGGATAACGTCAGCCGCATGGTGGAGACACTCAAGAGCATGATCCAGAAGCAGAAACAGCTGCTTTCCGATATCTCCCACGAGCTGCGCAGCCCCCTCACCCGGATGCAACTGGCGCAGGCGCTGATCCGCCGCAAGCAGGGTGACAGCGCCGAGCTGGCGCGGATCGAATCGGAGATCGGACGGCTGGACAAGCTGATCGGCGATCTGCTGGATCTGTCGCGGGTGCAGCAGCATGTGGAGGCACCGGTGGTGCACCCGCTGGCCGACCTGCTGGAACCCATCCTCGAAGATGCCATGTTCGAAGCGAATCAGAGCGGCAAACAACTCAGACTGCCGCCGCTGCCCGCAGAGTCGATCCAGATGTGGCCAGAGCTGTTGGCCCGGGCGGTGGAGAACCCCCTGCGCAACGCCCTCAAATATGCCCGCGAGTTCATCAAGGTGGACTGGTATCGAGAGGGGCAGGAGTGGGTGATGACCATTCGAGATGACGGCCCCGGCGTGCCTGACGAGCAACAGGCGCTGCTGTTCCAACCCTTCTTCCGGGTCGATGACGCCCGCAACGCCAAAACTGGCGGCACCGGGCTGGGGCTGGCCATCGCCTCGGAGGCGATCCAGCGCCACGGCGGCACCATTGCGGCCAGCAACAATCACCCGACCGGGCTAACCATCACCATCCGCTTGCCCATCGCCTGATCCTTTTCATCCGGACGGGCGCTGGGTATGCTGGCGCCCCTTCTTGGCTTTACATCTCTTTGCAGGAGCTCGTCATGCTCGATATCGTCCTCTACCAACCGGAAATTCCGCCCAACACCGGCAATATCATCCGGCTCTGCGCCAATACCGGTTACCGGCTCCATCTGATCGAGCCGCTGGGATTTGAGTGGGATGACAAGCGGGTAAAGCGGGCGGGACTCGACTATCACGAGTTTGCCGAGGTGAAGCGCTGGCCGAGCTATGAGGCTTTTCTGGCTGCCGTGGCGCCCAAGCGGGTGTTTGCCTGCACCACCAAGGGCCGCACCGCGCACTCGGCAGCACAATATGCCCTTGGCGACGCCCTGCTGTTTGGCCCGGAGAGTCGCGGCCTGCCCATCGAGATCATCGAGAGTCTGCCATTCGAGCAGCGGCTACGCATCCCTATGGTGCCCCAGAGCCGCAGCATGAACCTCTCCAACGCGGTGTCTGTCTTTGTCTACGAGAGCTGGCGCCAGCTCGGCTACGACGGTGCCATGTAAGCGCCACCGATGATCAGTGGCGGGCGTCGAGCAGATGCCCGCTGCGCTCCAGCCGCCAGCAAGTGACCCCCAGCGACAGGCCGCGCCCCACCATCAGCGCCGCCATCGCCGCCCATAACGCGGCCACGCCCCACGACTGACAGAGCCACCAGATCGGGAAGAAGCCGCCAAAGGCGGCCATCAACATGCTGTTGCGCATCTCCCGCGCCCGGGTCGCCCCGATGAACACGCCATCCAGCAGGAAGCACCAGACCGCCAGCAAGGGCATGGCGATCAGCCAGGGAAGCTGACGATGTGCCTCCGCCACCACGGCCGGAATGTCGGTGATATAGCCGATAAGGTGGGCACCAAAGAGGGCAAACACCAGGGTAAAACCACTGGCGATGAGGGCGGCCCAGCCCAGATTGAGCACGATGGCCTCCCGCAGTTTCTGCCGATCCCGCTGACCGGTGGCTCGTCCTACCATGGCCTCCACCGCATAGGCAAAACCATCGAGCCCGTAGGAGATGAGCATCAGGAAGTTGAGCAGCACCGCATTGGCGGCCACCGCCACATCCCCCAGTCGTGCCCCTTGCAGAGTCATGAAGGCGAAGCAGAGCTGCAAACAGAGGGAGCGCAGGAAGATATCGCGGTTGAGACCGAGCAGCCGCACCATGGGCGCGAGCTGTCGCCAGCGCTGCCAGCCATCCAGCCACACCGTCGGCGCCAGTTGCCACAGCTGACGGCGTACCAGCCAGATGCCGACTGCCAGCGCACAGTAGTCCGCTATGACCGAGGCCGCCGCCACACCCCGCACCTGCCAGCCGAGCCCGAGCACAAACAGGGCGTCGAGCGCCATATTGACCAGATTGGTGAGGATCAGCATCACCATGGGGCTGCGGGCATCCTGCATCCCCAGCAGCCAGCCCATGATCACCAGATTGCAGAGCGCCGCCGGGGCGCTCCAGATCCGCACCGCCACATATTGGCCCGCATAGAGCTGCACCTCGGGCGAGCCGCCACTCAGGGCGATCAGCCGTGGCAACAGCGGGAAGAGCAACAGCAGCAGCGTCAGGCCGAGAGCAATGGCCAGCCCCAGCGCCCGCAGCAGGGTATCGAGCTGGGCACGACCATCAGCGGCGCCGTGCGCCTGCGCCGTCAGGCCGGTGGTCGACATCCGCAAGAAGCCGAGCAGCCAGAAAATGAGGTTGATCAGGGTTGCACCGACCGAAACGCCCCCCAGAAACCAGGCCTGACCGAGATGACCGATCACCCAGGTGTCCACCAGCCCCAGCAAGGGGGTGGTGATATTGGAGAAAACCATGGGCAGGGCGAGCGCAAACACAGCGCGGTGGCGAGAGGGATCTCGCCACCAGGGGGCAACAGCTGGGGTCACGCTCAGTGGCCTGCCAGCTTCAGGATGCGGGCGAAGTCAGAGAGCATGGTGGCCATCTGCACCCGGGGCACCTGACCCGGCGCCACCTGCGGGCGGAATACCGCCTGCAGCTTGCCCTTGGGATTGATGAGCACGATGGAGGCGGAGTGATCGATCAGGTAATCCTTCTCCCCCTGATTGGCGATGGAGTAGATCAGCCCCAGATTGCGCACGAACGGGAACAGCTTGTCGTGGGGAGCAGTGGCCGCCTTGAACTCGGGATTGAAGAAGGCGGTATAGGTCTTGAGACGTGGAATATCATCACGCTGGGGATCCGCCGAGATAAACACCACCTGACTGTCGGGCGCCATCTTCTTCAGTTGGTCATAGACGGAACGCATATCTGCCAGGGTGGTGGGGCAGATATCGGGGCAGAAGGTGTAGCCGACAAACAGGAAGGTCCAGTGCCCCTTCAGGTTGGCAGGAGTGAACGGCTGGTTGTCCGCATCGGTAAAGGCGAAATCATTGATGTCCCGCCCCGCCGGATAATAATCGGCCTGTTCCGGCTGCTCTGGCTGCGTGGCGTAGAACACCAGGATCAGGCAGGCTGTCAGCAGCAGAAAGAGCAGGGGATAGCGGAGCTTCATCATAACAAGAGACCCTTTCAGTTCGAGGCAGATGGCCAGCAGTGACCGGACAAGAGGGGGCATTGTACCCCAGCGAGCCGCCAAGGTGGTTCAACCTTGTGCAACGCCCTGTCAGGAGTCGACCATTTGGCATAATTAATCGCCAGTTGCGGCCATAAAAAAACCGGCCCCCTCGGGTGCCGGTTATGGATGGATTTGTTGGTCTCTTCTGCTCAGGGGCGAGCGTTACGCCCCTGCTGCAACATCTTGCCGATGGCCCGCACGCCGATGGGAATCACGGGGGCCAGCCAGCCCTCTTCCCCCTGGCGATCACCGTGACCCCGTTTGAACAGCAGCACCAGACGCACCACCTTCTCTTTCGGGCATCCCAGCCAGAGCGTCCAGTGCGAACCACGATGGTGCAGCCAGAGACCGTAAAACCAGGTCATCCGGCTACCTTTGACAAAACGGGTGATTGACGATTCCGCTGGCGCAGCCCCAGCCTCTGAATCCCATGGCGATCTTGATGCCATACCAGTCCTCCTTGACCGACAGGTCATGTTGCTTCGTCGGCCTGAACTGGGAACAGGCCCGTCACGACTATCTGCAACCATTACGAGTGGTCCCCTTTGCCCGACAAGGCTCGGGATCTCCCCACTCCCCCTTCATATCCCGTGAAGGTGTACTGCCCGATTCTCGTTGTTACCGGCCCTTCCGTACCGGCGCATTGCGATGGTCAGAGGGAGGTGCCAAGCCCTGTCTCGGCGACAGGGCACTGATCTGAGCATATATCTGAAATGGATGATTGGTAGCCGGTCGCGCAGGACAAAAATGCCGCCGCCGATGATCTGTTTGATATGACAGGGAAAGTGTGCCAGAAACAGCACGGCCTCCCGAAGGAGGCCGTGTGGCAAACGCAGTTGGCGGGGATGATTACATCCAGTCGGCGTTGCGGATCACCCCGACAGCCAGTCCTTCGATGGTGAGCTGCTGGCAGGAGAGGTCCACCTCGATGGGGGAGAGCTCTTCATTTTCCGGCAACAGCCATACCTGACTGCCCTTGCGCTGGAAGCGCTTGACGGTGACATCCTCATCGAGACGGGCGACCACCACCTGACCGTTGCGCACCTCCTGGGTCTTGTGCACCGCCAGCAGATCGCCATCCAGAATGCCGATGTTCTTCATGCTCATCCCCTGCACCCGCAGCAGAAAATCAGCGCGCGGGTGGAACAGGGCGGGATCAACCTGATAGTGGCTCTCGATATGCTCCTGAGCCAGGATAGGTTCACCGGCGGCAACCTTGCCGATGAGCGGCAGGCCGCTCTCTTCCAGCACCTCTTCCTCTTCGAGCAACAGGCGAATGCCGCGGGACGTGCCCGGCATGATCTCGATGACCCCTTTTTTGGCCAGGGCCTTCAGATGTTCTTCGGCCGCATTGGCCGACTTGAAACCAAGCTTCTGGGCAATCTCGGCACGAGTCGGCGGCATACCGGTCTCGCTCATGTTCACCTTGATCAGCTCCAGCACTTCGGCCTGGCGGGGGGTAAGGGGTTTCATAGAATTGGCACCTGTCTTTTTATACAGCACACTGGCAGTATATACAGTGCAGTGGCCAAGGCAAGGCGCAGCTGACATTTGTCGCAACCAACCCCTCATTTACTGCTGTTTTGATCCTGCGCAGCCGACTCATCGTACCTCTCGGCGACAAGGGGCTGTCGATTTGCTATGCTCACGCCGCATTTTTTTGGAGAGCAGACGCACATGTCCCTAGGACAGAAGATTTCCAGAGCCATCTTGCAATGGCCGGTCAGCGGCTTGGTCAATCACAAGAGCCTGCCGGAAAATCCCATCACAGAACTCAATCTGGATCCGGCCAGACCCATCGTCTATGCCCTGAAAACCAGTTCGATCACCGACCTGATGACCCTGCAGCAATGCTGCGAGGATCTCGGTCTGCCCGGTCCCTTCACGCCGCTGGAACTGAACGGCCAGCTGCTGCCGCGCTATGTCTGTCTGGATCGTCCGCCTCCCCTGTTTGGCAAACGCAGCAAACCGCTCCCCTTTCTGCAGGAGTTCCACCAGCTGCTGGATCTGCACAAGCAGGATCCCGAGCTGGATATCCAGGTGGTGCCCGTCACCCTGTTCTGGGGCCGCGCTCCGGGTCGGGAAGGGGAAGAAGCCTCAGGCCTCAACATCATCAGCAGCCTGGCGCCGAACCGGCTGAAGAAGGCGCTTATCGTGATCCTCAAGGGTCGCGAGAATCTGGTGCGCTTCTCGCCGCCGCTCTCCCTGCGCTACATGGCCGACAAGCACGGCACCGACGAGGCGATCGCCCACAAGCTGGCGCGAGTGGCCCGTACCCACTTCAGCCGTCAGCAGCTGGCTGCCACCGGCCCGAAACTGCCGAACCGCAACCTGCTGTTCAAGCAGCTGCTCGACTCCGCGGTGATCCAGCAGGCGATTGAAGAGGAGGCCCAGCGCGAGGGGATCAGCCTCGAGAAGGCGCAAAAGCGTGCCCATGGCTACATGGACGAGATCGCCTCCAACTTCTCCTACCGGCTGATCCGCCTGGGCGAGAGCTTCCTCGGCTGGCTGTGGAACAAGCTCTACCGCGGTTTGTCGGTCAATGGCGCCGAGAAGGTACGCCAGTTGGCGCAGGAAGGGCACGAGATCGTCTACGTTCCCTGCCACCGCAGCCACATGGACTACCTGCTGCTCTCCTACGTCATCTACCACCAGGGGATGGTGCCGCCCCATATCGCGGCAGGCATCAACCTCAACTTCTGGCCGGCGGGCCCCATCTTCCGCCACGGCGGCGCCTTCTTCATTCGCCGCACCTTCAAGGGCAACCCGCTCTACAGCACGGTATTCCGGGAATACCTCAACCTGCTGTTTGCCAAGGGTTACTCGGTAGAGTTCTTCACCGAAGGCGGTCGCTCCCGTACCGGCCGTCTGCTGCCGCCCAAGACCGGCATGCTGGCGATGACCCTGCAGGCGATGATGCGCGGGCTGGACAGGCCGGTCACTCTGGTGCCTGTCTATCTGGGCTACGAGCACGTGATGGAGGTGAACACCTACCACAACGAGCTCAAGGGGAGTCGCAAGGAGAAAGAGAGCTTCCTGCAGGTGCTCGGCATCCTGCGCAAGCTGCGCAACTACGGCCGTGGTTTCGTCAACTTCGGCGAGCCGCTGACTCTCAACAGCTACCTGAGCGAACATATCCCCGACTGGAAAAAGCACATCGGGGAAGAGGAGCGTCCGGAGTGGATGGCGGGCACCGTCAACAATCTGGCCGAACTGCTGATGACCCGCATCAACGGCGCTGCCGCGGTCAACGGCCTGACCCTGAGTGCGCTGGCGCTGCTGGCCGCCGAGCGCCACGCCCTGACCCGCGACGAATTGCAGGCCCAGCTCAACACCTATCTGGATCTGCTCAAAGCGGTGCCTTACAGCCCGCAGAGCACCATTCCGGATGAGGATGCCAAGACCCTGCTGGATCAGGCGATGGAGCTCAACAAGTTCGAGGTGAGCGAGGACAAGCTGGGGCAGATCATCAGTCTCGACCGCTATCAGGCGATCCTGCTGACCTACTACCGCAACAACATCCTCCACCTGTTTGCCATGCCTTCTCTGGTGGCGGCACTAATCGAACGCTGCGAGGGGATCTCCCGCAGCGAGATCATGGCTCGTTGCATCGACATCTATCCGCTGCTCAAGACCGAGCTGTTCCTGCGTTATGAAGAGGAGAAGCTACCGGCGCTGGTTGACAGCCTGCTCGACGCGCTGCAGACCCAGCAACTGATCGAGACCCGCGATGACGGCTACTGGGTCAATCCGGCCAACCAGATGCGCCTGCTGCTGCTGGCGGAGAGTATTCAGGAGACCCTGCAACGCTACGCCATCGTGCTGACCCGGGTGCTGGCCCAGCCTCATATCGAGGCGGAGCAGCTGGAGGCGGACGGCCTGATGATGGCAGAGCGCCTCGGCACCCTGCACGGCATCAACGCCCCCGAGTTCTTCGACCAGAAGCTGTTCAGCACCCTGATCCACACCTTGCGCAAAGAGGGTTACCTCTCCCCAGAGTGCAAGCCGGACCTCGGCCGCTTCCAGGCGCTGGCCGACAATATAGTGCCGCTGCTGAGCAACAAGATCCGCCGCACCATTCAGGCAGGCAATCAGCTCTGATCTGCAATGCAAACAAAGAAGGCCGCACGATGCGGCCTTCTTTTTTATCGGAGTCTGCGCGGGAACATGTCACGCCAGCAGGTAGTCGAGCACCAGACCGACAAACACCAGCGCCCCCACATAGTTGTTGTTGAGAAACGCCTGGAAGCAGGCTTCTCGCTGCCGCTCACGAATAAGCCGCTGCTGATAGACAAACAGCACCGCCGCCCCCAGCAATCCCCAGTAATACCAGCCCCCCAGCGTCATCAGCTGCCCGACCGCCAACAGCAGCAGCAAAGTCGAGAGTTGCAATGCGCCGATGATCCGTTTGTCGTAACGACCAAACAGGATGGCGCTGGATTTGAGGCCGATCTTGAGGTCGTCATCCCGATCCACCATGGCGTACTGGGTGTCGTAAGCCACGGTCCAGAGCAGATTGGCAAAGAAGAGCAGCCAGGCCACCAGCGGCAGGGCATCCGCCTGCGCCGCATAGGCCATCGGGATCGACCAGGAGAAGGCCATCCCGAGCACCAGCTGGGGATTGGAGATAAAGCGCTTCATGAAGGGGTAGCTCACCGCCAGCAGCAGGGCGACAAACGACAGACCGATGGTGAGCGGATTCATGGTCAGCACCAGACCAAACGAGATAAGCGCCAGCACGAAGAAGAGCGCCAGCACCTCCCACGGCTTGACTCTACCCGTAGGCAAGGGGCGACCAGCGGTGCGTTTGACGTGGCCGTCGAAGTTGCGATCCGCATAGTCGTTGATGACGCACCCTGCCGAGCGCATCAGAAAGACGCCGACCACAAACACGGTCAGCACCCAGAGATTGGGCAGGCCACCAGCGGCCAGCCAGAGCGCCCACAGGGTTGGCCACAGCAGCAGCAGAGTACCGATGGGTTTGTCGACGCGGGCCAACTGCATATAGGCAAGTCCCCGCTCCTTGGTTAACAGATTCACTCCAGCTCCTTGTCACAGACGAGAGAGGGCAGAAACAGCTCGTGCACCAGCAGTGGCCACTGCCCCAGAAACAGACGGGAACGACGCCCCCAGACAGTGGCGGCCGGGCAACGGGGATTGGCGGCAACATCGAAACGGGCCAGCTGCAGGTGATCGCGGCGGGCAGGCTCATGGCCAAATACCCGCTCACCCAGCGGCTGCTCGCCAAGCTCGGCAATGCCGCTCCCTTGCAGTGCGTCATCGGCAAACAGGGTCCAGCCCAGCACTGCGGGCCCACGATCCCCATGCAGGATCACCTCGCGGCAGGTACCGGCCGGCGAGGCCGAATCCACCAGCCACTGCTCATCGGCAGTAAGGGCGACCGGGTGATTGCCCAGCCACTCCACCGAAAAATGGCGATTGTGCTGACGCAGCCGCCGGGTCATGGAGCCGGGCTCCAGCAGCCAGGGGCGCAAGCTGGCGGGCAATTCGCAACATTCGGGGGCCAGCCACCCGCTTAACGGCGTGAGGGGAACAGTCAACTCGGACTTCACAGCTTCACCATCCAGAGATTTCCGTGTTCAGGTTAAAATCCGGTTTATTATCCGTAAATCAATAGCGAAATGTAAGAACATCCGTGCTTGACGGCCCCGATGGCAACATCAAAAATGGGTTATCTCTTGCTGATGAGCCATCTATATGAAGATCTTCAAAATTCTGCTGGTGTTGTTACTGAGCTGTGGCGCCCTGCAGCAGCAAGCTCTGGCTGAAGATGAGCCGCCCGCCGAGGGCACAGAGGGGGCTGCCAAGCCCGGTTTCTCCTACCATGCACTCGATCCCGACATCATCACCAACTACCTGAGTGATAGCAAAACCCTCGGTTATATCCGGGTCACGGTGGAGCTGATGGCGGAAAACGAAGCCGACCTCAAGCTGCTGGAGCAGCATGACCCGCTGATCCGCGATGCAATCATCCGTCTGATTGGCAGCAAAAATGCCGATCAAGTGAAGTCCCTGACCAACCGAGAAGAGCTGCGAAAGGAGTGCGAGACAACCGTCAACGAACTGCTGGTGAAAGAGACCGGCAAGAAAGCGGTGCGCGAGCTTATCTTCACCAAGTTCCTCTACCAGTAATCCCTCCCGAAACAATCGCTTATTGGCATACCGGCCAATAAGCGAGCTTTGCCGGTTTATTCGAAATGAAAATCGATTACAATACGGCCGTCAAGTCGTAGAGGTAGTCGTTATGGGCAGCAAAACCCTGTGTGAATGGCGCCGTCACGAGATCCCCACCGATCTCAAGGCGTTGCGCAAGATAGTCCGCAAACCCAAGTTTGTCTGCAGCAAGTGTGCCCGCAGTGCCAATGACAAGGGTTACCTCTGCCAACCGCTGCGCTTGAAAGAGGAGTAACGCCCCTCCCTGTCAGGGCGTTATTGGTCGGTCCACCCCTGACGTCCCTGTTCGAACAATCTGCGCGCCTGGGTATCATTCGGACAGACACCGCGATACTCCTCGCCTGAACGGCCAGCCAGATAGAGATGCTCGGGGCGGCAATACCATGCCAATCCCTTCTGATGTCCCTGCTTCCACAGTTCGGGATCCACCTTCTTGCCACACTGGCCCTGATGGAACTCGATCCGCTCGGTGGTGAAGCCCAGCTTGCCATCCGCCTCCCCAACCTCACTCCACACCTTCTCGCAAGGGTCATCGTTGGAGACACAGCCACCCAGCAGGGCAGCCAACAATATGATGGAGAGTCGCATAGTCATCCTTGAGCGTCATTTGGGCAGTTCATTCTACCCAGCGCCCCGCCCCTGACCAAGGACGAACGCTCAGCCGTGTGAGCGCGGCAAAAAAATCAGGCGGGCCCAAAGCCCGCCTGTTCGTTCAATGCCGTGGTTCACTGGTCATCGAAAGGGTCATCATCCTGCCAGCTTTCGTCTTCCCACTGATCCAGCTCCTCTTCCCAGGATTCCGGCTCCCAATCATCGTCTGACGAGTCGTAATCCGGCTTGTGTCCACCCATCTTCACTCTCCTTGGATAGTTCACCCGCAATCCAATTCTATCCGGAAATGTCGGGCTCGCCAGTCGTCAGAGTTCAAAGTTTGACCAGAGTGCGCCCCGCGATTTGACCCAGCGTGATGGCCTCGGCAGCCTCGACCACCTGCTCCAGCCCGATCTCGGTGACCGCCTGAGCAAAGAAGCTGGCTGGCAGATCCCGTGCCAGTCGCTGCCAAGCCAATTGACGACGTGCCAGCGGGCACATCACCGAATCGACCCCCTGCAGCCGCACATTGCGCAGGATAAAGGGCATCACACTGGTCGGCAGATCGAAACCGCCCGCCAACCCACAAGCTGCCACAGCGCCGCCATAGTTCATCTGGGCCAGCAGCTTGGCCAGCACCTGACTGCCGACGGTATCGATGGCACCGGCCCATAGCTGCTTCTCCAGCGGTTTGGCGGGCACCAGCAGTTCGCTGCGCGGCACGATGCGGCTGGCACCCAGCGCAGTGAGCATGGCGCCCTGCTCTTCGGGCCGACCGGTCAGCGCTGCCACCTGATAGCCAAGGGCCGCCAGCAGGGCAACCGAGGTGGAGCCAACACCGCCTGCCGCGCCGGTGACCAGCACCTCGCCACTTGCGGGAGTAATGCCCGCCTCTTCCAGCGCCAGCACGCAGAGCATGGCGGTGAGACCGGCGGTACCGATGCACATGGCCTGGCGCTCATCCAGCCCGGCGGGCAACGGCACCAGCCAGTCCCCCTTGACCCGCGCCTGTTCGGCCATGCCGCCCCAGTGCCCTTCGCCCACGCCCCAACCGGTCAGCACCACCTTGTCGCCGGGCTGATAGCGGCTGTCGGCAGATTCGAGCACGGTACCGGCGAAGTCGATACCGGGCACCAGCGGCCACTGGCGCACTATCTTGCCCTTGCCGGTGATGGCCAGCCCGTCCTTGTAGTTGATGGAGCTGTAAGCGACCGCCACCCGCACCTCACCTTCCGGCAACTGGCTCTCGGCCAGCCGGGTCAGAGTCGGAACAGTCTTGCCGTCTTGGTTTTCCAGTAACAGAGCCTTGAACATGGTTGCCTCTTTGATGACGTGTGAAACGGGGATCAGCTGCTTTGACGCTTTTGCAGTTGAAAATCGAGAACCAGAGCAGTGCCCATCACGGGCTCCCCGGCCAGTTGGCGCAGGATCAGCTCGGCAGCCTCCTGTCCCATTTTGCGATAGGGGATCTTGACCGAAGTAAGGGTCGGATAACAGGCGCGCGCCACATCCAGATCGTCAAATCCGGCGATGGCGAGTTTGCCCGGCACATTCAAATGGCGGCGCTGGCACTCGAACAGCACCCCGGCCGCCAGTTCATCGTTGACGCAGATCAGCGCGTCCAGCTCGGGCCAGCGCAGCAGAAATTCCCCCAGCATGGTGGCACCGGTGCTGAAGCTGGGCCGCTCCGAGGTGTTGATGATGGCATCGGGGGAGAGGTAGTTGTCGAGCAGCGCCTTGTGCCAGCCCTGCATCCGCTGTTGCAGCATCCACTGCTCCTGACGGGCACAGAGAAAACCGATATTGCGGTAGCCCCGCTCGATAAGGTGGCGGGTGAGCTGATAACCGGCATCGAAGTTGGAGACCCCCACGTTCATGTCGATGGGGCTGCGGGCCATGGCACCCACTTCCACCACCGGCAGGCGGGAGGCTTTCAGGCGGGTACGGATCGTCTCGCCGGGATCGCCACCAAACAGCACAACCGCCGCCGGATTGTGCTGCAAAAAGCTGGTCAGCAGGCTCTCTTCCTGCTGTTTCAGATGCTGGGCATCCCCCAGCATGATCTGGTAACCCTCCTCGAGCAGGGTCTGTTGCAGGCCCGCGATCATCTCGCCACAGCCAGCTTCCGCCAGACTCGGGACGATCACTACGATAGTCTGGGAAGTCGCAGAGGCCAGCGCCCCGGCGGCCCGATTGGGGATATAGCCGAGCTCTTCCACCGCAGCTTCGATGCGCTCGCGCATCCTGTAGGAGACCATCTCCGGCGTGCGCAGGGCACGGGAAACCGTCATGGCCCCCACACCGGCCAGCTGGGCCACATCGTTGAGGGTCACCCGACCCGTGCTACGGCGCTTCTTTGCTTCTGACATCCATCCCATCCTCGACTTGCGGCTGCTCACTTTAAGGCAAAAGAGCGCCACTGACCATTTGCTCAGGGCCGATTCTACCCTCTTTCCCGGATCACGGGGGCAAGATGACTCCCGTTAATGGGTGAAGTGATAGCGCTATCACAGTTTGATGTTAGCGCTATCTGATAGCGCTAACTTTCGCGATCACCCTCACAGTTTCACCACCGCAAGATCGATAGATTGGCGCCATCTTAACTAGCCGGATCACCACCATGCTGACTCAACTGCTGACCGAGGATGTCATCCGCATCGAACCCGCAGCCCGCGACTGGCGTCACGCCATCGAGCTGGCGACGGCGCCCCTGCTGGCCAATGGCACCATCGAACCCTCCTACGTGGCGGCGCTGTTTCGCTCCCATGAAGAGCTCGGCCCCTACTACGTGCTGGGCCCCGGTCTGGCTATGCCCCACGCTCGTCCCGAAGACGGCGTCAACCGGTTGGGTCTGGGGCTGACCGTCATCAAGCAGGGTGTCAACTTCGACTCCGAGGGCAACGACCCGATCCAGCTGCTGATCACCCTGGCTGCCAGCGACAGCAACTCCCACGTGGAGACCATCGCCCAGCTGGCCGAGCTGTTTATGAATGAAGAGGACGTGGCGGCCATTATCGCGGCCGACACCAAAGACGACATCCTGCGCATTCTGGCGCGCTACTGATCTGCGCCACGGCGCACCTGACAGAGGAAGAGACAATGAAAATTCTGGTTGTATGCGGTCACGGTCTGGGCACCAGCCTGATGATGGAGATGAGCATCAAGAGCATCCTGAAAGAGCTGGCAGTCACCGCCGAGGTGGATCACCGCGATCTGGCCTCCGCCGGCAGCGAAACCGCCGAGATCTTTGTCGCCACCCGCGACATCGCCGAGCAGTTACAGAGCATGGGCGTCAACGGCCGTCTGGTGGCCCTCGACAACATGGTCGACAAGGCCGCGATGAAAGAGAAGCTCGCCACCGCCCTGCGCGAACTGGGCGCCCTCTAAGGATCCTCCATGCGGCCTGCAGGCCGCATCTTCCATTGCCAGGAGCTGACCATGGAATTTTTCAACTTTCTGATGTTTGACGTGCTGTCCGAGCCCGCCGTGCTGGTCGGCCTGATCGCGCTTATCGGCCTGATTGCCCAGAAGAAACCGGTGACCGAGTGCATAAAGGGCACGGTCAAGACCATCATGGGTTTCGTCATTCTGGGGGCCGGTGCCACCCTGGTGATCAACTCGCTGGGTGACTTTGCCGTCATCTTCCAGCACGCCTTCGGCATCAAGGGGGTCGTCCCCAACAACGAGGCCATCGTCTCCATCGCCCAGACCTCGTTTGGCAAGGAGATGGCGATGATCATGTTCTTCGCCATGCTGGTGAACATCCTGATCGCCCGTCTGACCCCGTGGAAATTCATCTTCCTGACCGGTCACCACACCCTGTTCATGTCGATGATGGTGGCGGTGATCCTCTCTGCCGGCGGCATGAGTGGCGTGCCGCTGATCGCGGTGGGCAGTCTGGTGGTCGGCGTCGCCATGGTCTTCTTCCCGGCCATCGCCCACCCCTTCATGAAGCAGATCACCGGCTCCGATGACGTGGCGCTGGGCCACTTCTCCACCTGCTCCTACGTGCTCTCCGCCCTGATCGGCGCCAAGTTCGGCAACAAGGCCCACAGCTGCGAAGATGTGCAGGTACCGAAGAGCTTGCTGTTCCTGCGCGATACCCCGGTGGCCATCTCCTTCACCATGGGCATCATCTTCCTGGTGACCTCCGCCTTCGCCGGCCCCGAGTTTGTCTCCAGCGTCGCCAAGGGCAAGCACTGGTTCATGTTCTCCCTGATGCAGTCCATCACCTTCGCCGCCGGTGTCTACGTCATCCTGCAGGGTGTGCGGATGGTCATCGCCGAGATCGTTCCGGCCTTCAAGGGGATCTCCGACAAGCTGGTGCCGAACGCCAAACCGGCGCTCGACTGCCCCATCGTCTTCCCCTACGCCCCCAACGCTGTACTGATCGGCTTCCTGTCGAGCTTTGCCGCCGGTCTGGTGGGGATGGCACTTCTCTACGTGATGGGGCTGACCGTCATCATCCCGGGCGTGGTACCGCACTTCTTCGTCGGCGCCGCTGCCGGGGTCTTCGGCAACGCCACCGGTGGTCGTCGCGGCGCCATCCTGGGCTCCTTCGCCAACGGCCTGCTGCTGCTCACCATTCTGCCGGTATTCCTGCTGCCGGTGCTGGGCGACCTCGGCTTCGCCAACACCACCTTCAGCGACTCCGACTTCGGTGTAGTCGGCATCCTGCTGGGGCTGATCGTTCGCTAATCCCGGCCACCGCCAAAAACAAAACGGAGCGCATCGCGCTCCGTTTTTTTATGGCCGGCCATCGATGATGGATGGCGGGCTGTATGAAAGGCTGACACTCAGTCGTTCTCCAGCGCGGTGAGACAATGAGAGAGGCTGCGGGCCAGCGCTCCCTGATTGCGCAGCACCACGGCGCGGGCCTGCTCGCCCATCTCGCGGCGGGTGCTCTCGTCGGCAAACAGCTGGCTCACCTGCTCGCCCAGCTCGGTGGCATCGGCCACGATGGCGGCGCCCCCCTGAGCCACCAGCTGGCGGGTGATGTCGCTGAAGTTGAAGTAGGCGGGCCCAGTCAGGCAGGGCTTGCCGAGGGCTGCCGGCTCCAGCAGGTTGTGACCGCCAATCTTCACCAGACTGCCACCGACAAAGGCCACATCGGCCGCCGCCAGCATCAGCGGCAGCTCGCCCATGGTATCGCCGAGATAGACCTTATCCTCCGCACGCACCACAGCACCATCAGTGCGCCGCACGCAGCCGTAAGGGGCACACAATTCGGCCACCCGGTCGAACCGCTCGGGGTGACGCGGCACCAGAATGAGCAGCGCATCGGGATGGCGTTTGAGCAGCAGATCGAAGGCGGCCAGCACCTGCTCATCCTCCCCCTGATGGGTGCTGGCGGCGATCCAGACCGGCCGATCCGCCCCCAGCTGCTGGCGCAGGGCGCGCCCTTTTGCCTGCACCTCGTCACCAAACTGGATATCGAACTTGATAGAGCCGGTCACCGCCAGCCGCGAACGCTCGATACCGAGGCGGGCGAAGCGGTCGGCGTCATCCTGATGCTGGCAGAGCAGATGGGTCAGCGGCCGGCTCAGGGCATCGAAGGCGCCGTGGAAGCGGGCATAACGCTGGCAGGAACGCTCGGAGAGGCGGGCGTTGATGATGGTCACCGGTAGGTGGCGCGCCTCACAGGCGGCCAGCCAGTTCGGCCACAACTCGGTCTCCATCACCCAGAGCGCACGCGGCTTGAAGGTGTCGAGAAAGGCGGCAATGGCCCAGGGGTAGTCGAGCGGCGCGTAGCGATGGATCACCAGATCCCCCAGCCTGGCAGCCTGATCGGCGCCGGTGCGGGTGGTGGTGGTGAGCAGGATCGGCAGATCGGGCCGCTCCGCCTTGAGGGCGCGAATGAGCGGCGTGATGGCCAGCGTCTCCCCCACGCTCACCGCATGGATCCAGAGCGGCGCCTCCTGTCCGGTGGCGGGCAGCCGTCCGAGATGCTCGGCCCAGCGCTTGCCAAAGCCGGGCTTGCCTTTCTTCGGCTTGTAGAGGGCCAGCAGCGCCAGCGGCAATCCCAGATGGATCAGCAGGTTGTAGAGCAGACGGTAGGGCATCTTACTGACTCTGCTCCAGCTTCTTGCAGGCATCGACCACCTGCTCCGGCGCCAGATCGATCAGACACTTGAGATGGCCGAACTTGCAGGTGCGCTTGAAACAGGGGCGACACTCGATGTCGGTGTGGACGATCTCGACCCGATCCGCCAGCGGCGGGGTGTAGAGCGGCGAAGTGGAGCCATAGACACCCACCAGCGGCCGGTTGAGGGCGGCGGCGATGTGCATCAGGCCGGAGTCGTTGGAGATGACCCGGCCGGCCAGCGCCATCAGATCGATCGCCTCGTGCAGGCTGGTCTTGCCCGCCAGCACGTGGCAGTTGGGGCGAGTCAGCAGATTGACCCGATCCCGGATGGTATTGGCCACCGGCACATCCTTGTTGGAACCGAAGATCCACACCTGCCACCCCTCGTCCAGATGCTGTTGGGCCACCACGGCGTAGTGCCCCTCCGGCCAGCGCTTGGCCGGGCCAAACTCGGCACCGGGGCAGAGCACCAGCACCGGGCGGGCGCGATCCAGTCCCAGCCGCTCCAGCGCCTTGCTCTGGTTGATCAGATCGACGTGGAGCGCCGGGTGCGGAATGGTCGGAATATCGGCCCGGCTCTTCATCTGCGCCTTGGGATAGGCGAGCGCCAGATAGCCCTCCACCATCAGCGGGAAGGCGGACTTGTTGCTGCGCAGGTCGTTGAGCAGGCCATAGCGGCTCTCACCCTTCCAGCCGGTACGCACCGGAATGCGGGCAAACCAGGGGATCAGCGCCGACTTCATGGAGTTGGGCTGGACGATGGCCTGATCGTACTTCTCGGCGGCCAGCTGCTTGCCGAGGCGGCGGCGCGCCACCAGTTTGAAGTCACCGTGGCCGAGGGGCATGGTGATCGCCTTGTCCACCTCCGGCATCCGCTCCAGCAGGGCGCAGCACCAGGCGGGGGCCATCACGTGCAGTTCGCACTCCGGATGGTTGGCCTTGATCGCCTTGTAGAGGCTCTGGGACATCACCATATCGCCGACCCAGGAGGGGCCGATCACCAATATTTTCATTACGCGTCTTCTCTCGGGACTGGCCCGGCTGTTAATCATCACTGGGCGAGATTATGCCCCAAGAATGACTGGATAAATAACAGAAGATCCTTGGCAGACGCTGCCGTCACCCCATTTTTCCAGCGGTGCCCCGCTTCCAACCGGACGTGACGAGACAGGCAAACAGCTGATAGAAACGGGCAATGGCGGCTCTCTCTTTGACCCGTTTTTCCGTTAGAATGGCCCATCAATACGCATTCGACCCGCCAGCCGGGCAATAACCGTGAGCCCCATTTCGTGAAAAAACCGACTCTGGCTGCCGTTCTGATCGTCAAGAATGAAGCCGACAACCTGCGCAAGTGCCTCGCCTCCCTCGACGGACTGGTGGACGAGATCGTCATTCTGGACTCGGGCAGTCAGGACGAGACCCCGGCCATCGCCGCCGAGTTTGGCGCCCGTTTCTTCGTCAACGCCAAGTGGCCCGGCTTTGGCAAACAGCGCCGGCTGGCCCAGTCCCACGTGCAATCCGACTGGGTGCTGTGGCTGGACGCCGACGAGCGGCTCACCCCCGAGCTGAAAACCGCCATCGCCGAGGTGATGGCCAATCCGGCCAGCGATACCATCTACTCGATCCCGCGCCTCTCCTGGGTGTTTGGCCGCTTTATCCGCCACAGCGGCTGGTATCCGGATCGGGTGCTGCGTCTCTATCCCAAGGCACTCACCAGCTACAATGAAGCGCTGGTGCACGAAAAGGTGGAAGTACGGGCCAACATGAAGATCGTCAACATTCATGGCGACCTGCTCCACTTCACCTATCGGGATCTGGAGCACTATCTGGTCAAATCCGCCGGTTATGCCCGCGCTTGGGCCGATCAGCGCACCGCCCGCGGCAAGAAGGGCTCCCTCAGTCAGGGGCTAATTCACGCCGTCGGCTGCTTCCTCAAGATGTACCTGCTCAAAGCGGGCTTCCTCGACGGCAAGCAGGGGCTGCTGCTGGCGATCCTCTCCGCCCACTCCACCTTCGTCAAATACGCCGACCTCTGGGTGCGCCAGCAGCCGCAGCAGCCGGAATAACCGTCATACGAAACAGGGCCCCGCGGGGCCCTGTCTGCATTGCTGCATGGGTTACTTGCGCCAGAAGGGCGCCGCCCAGCGGGCCATCTCCGGCACCATGGCCTTGGGATCGAGCTGGCTCATATCCTCCGGGTGATCGCTGTCCTCCGGCGGGCTGAAGGCGAGGTGACGTCCTTCGCTGTTGAGGGGCTTCCAGCGCAGCGGGGTGGCGGAGCGGCGCATCGGGAAGAAGCCGATGGTCGGCACGTCGAGCGCACCGGCGATATGGAGCGGGCCAGTACTGCCTGCAACGAACAGGGCTGCGTTGGCCAACACCTGACAGAACATCGGCAGACCATCGCTGGAGCGGTAGATCCAGCCGTTGCCACCGTGGGCCAGCAACTCGGCCGCCAGCTGTTCGGCCATCTTCTCCTCGCCCGGGCCTGCGGTCAGCACGCACTGCAGCTCGGGGCAGGCCTGATTGAGCTTGATAATGATGCGGGCGTACTGCTCGATGGAGAGGTTGTTGGCCGAGCCACCGCTGCCGGCATGCACCATCAACCAGGGGCGGCTGGCATCGAGCTTGAGCTTGAGTGCCAACTGCTCGCGCACCTCTAGCAGGGTCTCGTCATCGAACTGCAGGAAGGGGGTCTTGGGCTCCACCACGGCCACCTGCTGATCGGCCAGGAAGCGGCGGATCAGCTCCAGGTTGTACTCGGACTCCGGTTTCTGGGAGCGGGAGCGGCGTTGCACCAGTCGCTGGTTGTAGAGCACCTGCGCCAGCTTGGTCGCCGGCGCCAACCGGTAAGGGATGTGCGCCTTCCACACCAGCATGGCGTTGCGGGAGTTGGAGAAGAGGCAGATGGACGCGTCGAACGCCGCCGCCTTGATCCGGGCCAGCAGTGCCCGCTGTTGCTCCTTGTCGGCACGCACGCCCGGATCGATGATCACCTCGTCAATCCAGGGGCAGAGCCGGGCCAGCGGGGCCGTGTAGGCCGGAACCAGGGCAGTCACATGACACTCCATGGAACCTTTGAGCATGGCGAAGCTAGGCCACGCCAGCATGAAGTCACCAATCTTGTCATTGCGAACGACCAGAATACGTTTCATAAAAAATCCCTTTGCTCCCTGTCACCAATGCAAGGAGGCTTGATGCGCGATGGCGTATTCTTGCCTGATGCACTGCTATTCTCAAGCGACGACCTTATAATGCGACCAAATTTCCAGGTTGCAGGACCGCAAAGATGACTACCAGGGTAATTTATCCCGGGACTTTTGATCCCGTTACCAATGGCCACGCCGATCTCATCGGCCGCGCCGCCAAGCTGTTTGACGAGGTGGTGGTCGGTGTCGCCAACAGCCCGAGCAAGCGACCTCTGTTCGATCTGGCAGAACGTGTCCAGCTTGTCCAGCAAGTGACCAGCACGCTTCCCAACGTCAAGGTGGTGGGCTTCTCCGGTCTGCTGGTCGATTTCGCCAAAGAGCATCAGGCCAACGTGCTGATCCGCGGCCTGCGCGCCGTCTCCGACTTCGAGTACGAGTTCCAGCTGGCCAACATGAACCGCCGCCTGATGCCTGAGCTGGAAAGCGTCTTCCTCACCCCGGCCGAGGAGAACTCCTTTATCTCCTCCACTCTGGTGAAAGAGGTGGCGCTGCACGGTGGCGACATTCGTCAGTTTGTCGATCCCGTGGTGGCCCAGGCCATCGCAGCCAAACAGAAAGGGTGATCCCCTTCCACACTGGCCATTCCCGACGGCAACTACGAACAAGGGCTACCCGTGGGTAGCCCTTGTTGTATCTCTCTCGCATGGAGAGGTCAGCCTGCTTGCTGGTTACTGACGGGCAAACCGCTCATTCATCTCCTGCACCAGCTGATCGAGCCACTCGTAGCGGCGCCGATACATGGCCCGCTTCTTGGAGGCGATCTCCTCCAGCGGCTTGCGCGGCTGGGCTTGCAGAGCGACGAAGTTGGCATCCACATCCCGGGCGTCGAACTCCTGCCACAGCTCGTCATAATCGGCCTGCAAATTGGCTTTCTGCTTGCTGCTGTAGCGCTTGGCCTGAAACACGTGGGCCCGCTTGCGCACCGCCAGCACCTCCGCCGCCCCCATGGCCTGCGCCAGTTGCAGCACCAGCTGCACAAGCAGGGATTTGGGCCGCAGGCCGTGCCCCTCTTTGGTCAGCTCGCGCACCCGATCCTGAGCATTGTCGACCGCAGGCTCCGGCCCCTGCATGGAGCCGATCATCAGAATCAAACGATCCACGCTACCCGCCAGCGAAAAGGCGCAGCTGTAGAGGCGCTGTCCCTCGCCATTGACGATGGAGAGCGCCAGCTCGGCCTCGCGGCGGAAGGTGCCATCGTGACGCAGCAGAATGCGGCAGCCGCTCTGTGGATAGTGCCCCAGCGCGATCCCCTCGCCCAGATAGAGCGGGTCGATCAGCTGCGGGTAGCACTCCAGCAGCAACTGATAGTGATTTTCCAGCATCTCGGCCCGCTCACGGGCGCTGGCACAGGCGAAGCGATAGGGTCGCATCGGCTTGTCGAGCAGCTCGGGATAGACCGCCGGCAGCGCCTTGAGCGAGTCGCACTGAAACAGGCTGAAAACCCGACTCAGCGACTTGCGATAGAGCAGGCTGCGCAGCACGAACTTGCCGCGATTGAAGGTTTTCCGGTCACATCCCTCGGGGTAGAGGAAGCGGGCCATGGATTTTGCGCAATAGCGCTCCTGCCGGGATAAATATTCCCAGTCTATTGATTTAACTGTCATTTTTATATTCTCAAACCGCCTGAACGGTCGGGATACTAGTGACAGCTGTGCAAATCTTCAACAGAGTGGAAATACGCTGTTACAACTTCCCCCGTATCGGGGCAAAAAGTGCGCTCAGCGCTGGCAATGACTGCAAAAAACCGTGGTGCGCTGGCCCATTCTTGTCTCGGTCAGCAGGGTGTGGCAGTGGAAACAGGGCTGACCGCCACGGCCATAAACCTGCAACTGCTGCACGAAATAGCCCGGCTTGCCATCGGCGCTGGTGAAATCCTTGAGGGTAGTGCCGCCCTGGCGAATCGCCTCGGCCAACACGCGCTTGATCTCGGCCACCAGGGTTCCCAGCCGCTCGGCACTGATATTGCCCGCCGCCCGTTTGGGGTGAATGCCGGCAGCATAGAGCGCCTCGTTTGCGTAGATGTTGCCCACCCCGACCACCACCTGATTGTCCATCAGGAACTGTTTGATGGCGGTGCTGCGTCCCTTGGCGCGCTCACGCAGGTAATCAGCACTGAAGGCATCGGTGAGCGGTTCGGGCCCCAGCTTGGCGAGCAGCGCATGGGCTTCGGCCGGTTCACGGGTCCAAAGCAGGGCGCCGAAGCGGCGCGGATCGTTGAGCCGCAGCAGCTTGCCATTCTCCAGCTCGATATCCACGTGGTCGTGCTTCTCGGCCGGGGTGCCGATATCCAGCACCCGCAGGCTGCCGGACATCCCCAGATGAAGGATTGCTGTACCGAAATCGGTCTCCAGCAGCAGGTATTTGGCACGGCGACGCACCCGATGGATGGTGAGGTCCACCAGCTCCTGAATCTCACCGGGGATCGGCCAGCGCAGGCGGCCATCCCGCACCACCACGCGCGTCACCTTGATACCGGTGAGCCAGGGGGAGATCCCCTGACGACTGACTTCAACTTCTGGCAATTCGGGCATGGACACCTCGCAAGGAAAAGAAACTCAGGGAGCAGGACGCAGCAGATCGCGATACTGCTCGGCAGTGAGGGCGAGCCAGAGACCGGAGGGCAGCTGAGCGCCATATTGGCCGCTGTTCTGATAGAGGCCGATCTCGACCGGATCGTTCTGGCCGGCAATCCACACCTTGATGGTCACCGGGGTACCGCGCACCACCTCGCCGGGGGGCAGCAACCAGCTCTGCCAGCGCGCCAGACGGGCATCCAGCTGCGCTGTGTCGAGTCCCAGATCCGGCATGCTGCGCCAGCCCTGACCAATCCGCTCAATCTGCCAGCTCGGCCCCTGCCAGGTGAGCACCACGGCTGCATCCGGCAGCAAGGGGCGAGCCCGCTTGGCGCTGTTCTCCTGCTGGGCAGTCTCCATACGATGCAACAGGGTGATCACGATCAGCACCACCACGATGATCACGTTATTCCAGCCTTTGCGGCTCAATTTGAACATGGCAAGCCTCCCTTTGAACCGGCAGTGTACTGAATTCGGCGCATAAAAAAACCCGGCACGAAGCCGGGTTTTTGGGAATGCAGCATCAAGTAATTACTTGATTTTGCCTTCCTTGTAGATCACATGCTGACGAACAACGGGATCAAACTTTTTGATCTCCATTTTTTCGGGCATGGTGCGCTTGTTTTTGGTAGTGGTATAGAAGTGACCAGTACCGGCGCTGGAGTTCAGGCGAATTTTCTCGCGAATACCTTTAGCCATGATCTAATTCCTTATACCTTAACACCGCTGGCGCGCAGTTCAGCCAGAACCACTTCAACGCCACGCTTGTCGATGATACGCATGCCTTTTGCGGATACGCGCAGGCTTACGAAGCGTTTTTCACTCTCAACCCAGAAACGGTGAGTGTGCAGGTTCGGCAGGAAACGACGCTTGGTGGCGTTGTTAGCGTGCGAACGGTTGTTACCAACTGCCGGGCGCTTGCCGGTTACTTGGCATACTCTAGACATGTCAGTCTCTCCAAATCTTACTTCATTGCTCGAGCAAATATCTGCCCCGCTGGCCTTCGATTGCGGGGCAAACAGAAGGCGGCATTTTATACAGCATCCGTGATCAAAGATCAACTAATACGGTGCCAGAGCACAGTTATAGCCAACCGCGCTCGGCAAAAGAAACCGTGATGCCATCACCGATCACCAAGTGATCCAGCACTCTGATATCGATCAGGGCCAAAGCGGCCGTGATCCGATCCGTGATCTGGCGGTCGGCCCTGCTGGGCTCGGCGACGCCGGACGGGTGATTATGCGCCAGAATCACCGCGGCTGCATTATGTTTGAGCGCGATCTGCACGATTTCTCTTGGCCAGACGCTCGCCGAGTCGATGGTGCCGAAAAAAAGCTCAACAAATTGAATGACTCTGTGCTGATTGTCGAGCAACAGCAGGGCAAACACCTCACGCGGCCGATCCCGCAGCTGGGCCTGCAGATAGTCGCGGGTCAGCTGGGGCGAGGTGAGGGCATCACCCCGTTGCAGCTGCTCGGCCAGATGGCGTCTGGCCATCTCCAGCACCACCTGCAACTGGGCATATTTGGCCGGGCCAAGGCCGTGCGCCTCGCAGAATGTCCGTTGATCCGCCCCCAGCAAACTGCGTAAAGAGCCGAATTGATTCAATAGATTACGTGAAAGATCCACTGCACTCAGGCCATTGACGCCGGTGCGCAGAAAGATGGCGAGCAGCTCGGCATCGGAGAGCGCCGCGGGCCCCTGACGCAGCAACTTCTCTCTGGGGCGTTCATCTTCCGGCCACTCTTTGATGCTCATTTGTCTCTCCCTCATCCCTGTTGAGAAAAAACATAGCAAAAAATTGCGCGCGCCCGACCACACCCCTTGATGCCAACCCCTGTCGTCATCCATTGCCTGTGGTATCTTAGCCGACCAGTCAGAATGAGCCGGATAGAGAAACAGCAGATGAGATTGGCCGATAAACGCATCCTGTTGGGTGTCAGTGGCGGGATCGCCGCCTACAAGAGTGCCGAGCTGGTACGCCGCCTGAAAGATCAGGGCGCCGAAGTGCGGGTGGTGATGACCCGCTCCGCCAAGGAGTTCATCACCCCGCTGACCCTGCAGGCGGTCTCCGGTCATCCGGTGGCCTACAGCCTGCTGGACCCCTCTGCCGAGGCTGGCATGGGTCATATCGAGCTGGCCAAGTGGGCCGATCTGGTACTGATCGCCCCCGCCAGCGCCAACCTGATGGCGCGGATGGCTGCAGGCATGGCCGACGAACTGCTGACCACCCTCTGTCTGGCCACTCCGGCGCCCATCGCGCTGGCACCTGCCATGAACCAGCAGATGTATCTCAACGCCGCGACCCAGGCCAACCTCAAGACCCTGACCAGCCGCGGCATTCTGCTGTGGGGGCCGGATGCCGGCAGCCAGGCCTGTGGCGATGTGGGCCCGGGCCGGATGCTGGATCCCCTCGAACTGGTGGAGCGCAGCTGCCAGCAGCTGGCCGCCGAGCCCTTGCTGGCAGGCGTCAAGCTGCTGCTCACCGCAGGGCCAACCCGCGAGGCACTGGATCCGGTGCGCTACATCAGCAACCACAGCTCTGGCAAGATGGGCTACGCCATCGCCCGAGCTGCCCGTGAAGCGGGTGCCGAAGTGACGCTGGTGAGCGGGCCGGTGACGCTGGCGACGCCTGCGGGCGTTACCCGCATCGATGTCGAGAGCGCCGAGCAGATGCATCAGGCTGTGATGAGCCGAGTCGGCGAGTGCGACCTCTTCATCGGCTGCGCGGCGGTGGCCGACTATCGCCCCGAGCAGGTGGCCAGTCAGAAGATCAAGAAGACCGGCGATAACGACCAGATGGTGGTGAAGCTGGTGAAAAACCCCGACATCATCGCGGCCGTCGGTGCCCTTTCAGACAAACCCTTCACCGTCGGATTTGCCGCCGAAACCGTGGATGTGGAACAATACGCCCTCGACAAGTTGCAGCGTAAGCGGCTGGACATGATCGCCGCCAACGATGTGTCCCGCGAGGGGCAAGGCTTCAACGCCGATGACAACGCCCTGACCGTGTTCTGGCAAGGGGGCCAGGCCCCGCTGCCGCTGGCCGACAAGCTGACGCTGGCTCGTCACCTGATCGCCCTGATTGCACGCCACTACCGGCACTGAGCGTCCCGAAAGAACAAGACTCACGGCACCCCGCCTGCCAAGAGGGGCGCCAATACAAGATCCAACTGAAAAAGCGATTCATGACTACACAAATTGAACTGAAGATTCTGGATGCCCGTATCGGTACCGAGTACCCGCTGCCCGCCTACGCCACACCGGGCTCTGCCGGCATGGATCTGCGCGCACTGCTGGATGCACCGCTTACTCTGGCTCCGGGTGATACCACCCTGGTGCCGACCGGTCTGGCCATTCACATCCAGGATCCGGGTCTGTGTGCCACCATCCTGCCCCGCTCCGGCCTCGGCCATAAGCACGGCATCGTGCTGGGCAACCTGGTCGGCCTGATCGATTCCGATTACCAGGGTCAGCTGATGGTATCGGTCTGGAACCGCGGCAAAGATGAGTTCACCATGCAACCCGGCGAGCGCATCGCCCAGCTGGTGATCATGCCGGTGGTTCAGGCCAGCTTCCAACTGGTCGATGAGTTCAATCAGAGCGAACGGGGTGAAGGCGGTTTTGGTTCTTCTGGTCGCCAATAACAGACCACACCAGCCCGATGGGCGGTGCCTAATAACAGAATCAAGCCATTGTTTTTTTAGGGGAATCCATGGCAAGCAGTAATCAGAAACAGAGTCGGCGCGATCAGATCCTGCAAGCGCTCGCCCATATGCTGGAAACCAGTCCGGGTCAGCGCATCACCACGGCCCGTCTGGCGGCCGAGGTCGGCGTCTCTGAAGCAGCCCTCTATCGACATTTTCCCAGCAAGGCGCGGATGTTCGAGGGGCTGATCGACTTTATCGAGGATTCCCTGCTGTCACGGGTCAATCTGATCATGGCGGAAGAGAAGGACACCATGGCGCGCTGTCACCATATCCTGCAGCTGCTGCTGGTGTTCGCCGAGCGCAATCCCGGCATCACCCGCATCCTCAATGGCGACGCCCTGCTGGGTGAGCACGATCGGCTGCGGGATCGCATCAGCATCCTGTTCGACAAGCTGGAGACCCAGATCAAACAGGTGCTGCGCGAGAAGCGGCTGCGCGAGGGGCAAGGCTTCCAGCTCGACGAAACCATGCTGGCCAATCTGCTGCTGGCCTACACCGAAGGCCGCATCAGCCAGTTCGTGCGCTCCGAGTTCAAGCTCAAGCCGACCGCCGGTTTCGAAGATCAGTGGCAATTTATCCGCAGCCAGCTGCTGCAGAGCTGATGGTTTTTTCGCATCATTCAGCAAAAAGAAGGGAGGCTTTGGCCTCCCTTCTTTTTTGTGTCAGGTTTTTATGGCAGAAAAGAAGTACCAGATGCGACCCGTACTGTCGCGCTGCGGTGTTAGATTTATCCACCATAAACCTTTTAGAACCTGACAGGACATTCTATGGAACCCGAAATCATTACCGAAGCGCAGACCTGGCTGGTCAATAATCAGGGACTGCTGATCGAATACGGCGTCAATATCGCCGCCGCCCTGCTGACCCTGCTGGTCGGCTATATCGCCGCCAACCTCATCAGCGGTGGCGTGGTCAAGGTGATGCAGGCCCGCAAGCTGGACACCACAGTCACCCACTTCGTCGGCAGCATCCTCAAGTACGCCATTCTGGTGTTCGTTGTGATCGCCGCGCTGGGCCGTGTCGGCGTGCAGACCGCCTCCTTCGTCGCCATTATCGGTGCCGCCGGTCTGGCCATCGGTCTGGCGCTGCAAGGCTCGCTCTCCAACTTCGCTGCCGGCTTCCTGCTGATTATCTTCCGCCCCATCAAGGCGGGCGAGTTTATCGAAGTGGCGGGCACCGCGGGTGTGGTGCAGTCCGTTCAGCTCTTTACCACCACCCTCACCTCCGGTGACAACAAGATGGTGGTAGTCCCGAACTCCGCCATCCTCAACGGCACCATCGTCAACTACTCGCGCATGGATACCCGCCGCGTCGATATGACCTTTGGCATCGGCTACGGCTCTGACCTGCGCAAGGCCAAACAGGTCCTCGAGCGTCTGGTGAGCGAAGAGCCGCGCATCCTGAAAGATCCGGCCGCTACCATCGCCGTTGCCGCGCTGGCCGACTCCTCGGTCAATATAGTGGTGCGCCCTTGGGTGAAAACCGCTGACTACTGGGGTGTCTGGTTCGACTTCCATGAGAAGGTAAAACTGACCTTTGATGCTGAAGGCATCGAGATCCCCTTCCCACAGATGGTGATGCACATGCAAAAACCGCAGGCGTGATCGCGGTTCTGCTGCAACAGACAATGCCAGCCTTCGGGCTGGCATTGTCGTTTCTGGCCCCAGCCCATGGCCATGTCGGTGCATAACCACGCCAACCGGATGAAAACAATTTCAGGCTATCGGGGTGGCCCCAATCATGAGCAAGCGCAAGATCCGCCTTGCTTTCGTGACACATAATCCCAATGTTCTGGTTGTATGCTCCCGACAGTGACCCATTGCAGTAAAAGACAATCGGTAAAAATCTGTTACACGGGCCGCCCGTTCGGCTCGCTATAATGCTCGGATAATAAGGTTTGGCGGGACCTTGCCTGCAAGGTTCAAACACAACTTGGCATTTCAGGAATCCTATGAAAAATATCAATCCAACCCAAACCCAGGCCTGGCAGGCACTGGAAGCACACTTTGCAGCAAACAAAGAGACCCGACTCAAGGATCTGTTCGCGCAGGACCCGAAGCGCTTTGACAAGTTTTCCCTTACCTTCGGCGGCGACATCCTGGTTGATTACTCGAAGAACCTGATCACCGAAGAAACCCTCAAGTTGCTGGTTGATCTGGCCAAAGAGACCGATCTTCGCAGCGCGATCGATGCCATGTTCAATGGCGACAAGATCAACATGACCGAAGGCCGCTCCGTACTGCACGTGGCCCTGCGCAACCGCTCCGACCGCCCCATCGAGAGCGACGGCAAGGATGTGATGCCGGAAGTGAACGCCGTACTGGCCAAGATGAAGGGCTTCTGCGAGAAGATCATCTCCGGCGAGTGGAAAGGCTACACCGGCAAAGCGATACAGCACGTGGTCAACATCGGTATCGGTGGCTCCGATCTCGGCCCGGTAATGATCACCGAGGCACTGCGTCCCTACAAAAACCACCTGCAGATGCACTTCGTCTCCAACGTCGATGGCACCCACATCGCCGAGACCCTGAAGAAGATCGATCCGGAAACCACCCTGTTCCTGGTGGCCTCCAAGACCTTCACCACCCAGGAGACCATGACCAACGCCCTGACCGCCCGCGACTGGTTCATCAATATCGCCGGTGACAAGGCCCACGTTGCCAAGCACTTCGCTGCCCTCTCCACCAACGGCAAGGCCGTGGCCGAGTTCGGCATCGACACCAACAACATGTTCGAGTTCTGGGACTGGGTTGGCGGCCGCTACTCCTCCTGGTCTGCCATCGGCATGCCCATCGCCCTGTCTGTCGGTTTCGAGAACTTCGAAGCCCTGCTGCAAGGCGCCTTCGAGATGGACATGCACTTCGCCACTGCCTCCTATGAGCAGAACGTGCCGGTGCTGCTGGCGCTGATCGGCCTGTGGTACAACAACTTCTACGGTGCCGAGTCCGAAGCCATTCTGCCGTACGACCAGTACATGCACCGCTTCCCTGCCTACTTCCAGCAAGGCAACATGGAATCCAACGGCAAGTACGTGGATCGCAACGGCAAGCCGGTTGACTACCAGACCGGCCCCATCATCTGGGGTGAGCCTGGTACCAACGGCCAGCACGCCTTCTACCAGCTGATCCATCAGGGCACCAAGCTGATCCCCTGTGACTTCCTGGCGCCAGCCATCAGCCACAACCCGATCGGTGACCACCATCCGAAACTGCTGGCCAACTTCTTCGCCCAGACCGAGGCGCTGGCCTTCGGCAAGAGCAAGGAAGAGGTTGAAGCCGAGTTCCTGGCGGCTGGCAAAACCCTGGAGCAGGTCAAGGATCTGGTGCCGTTCAAGGTGTTCGAAGGCAACCGCCCGACCAACTCCATCCTGTTCAAGAGCCTGACCCCGAAAACCCTGGGTGCCCTGATCGCCATGTACGAACACAAGATCTTCGTACAGGGCGCAATCTGGAACATCTTCTCCTTCGACCAGTGGGGCGTGGAGCTGGGCAAACAGCTGGCCAACAAGATCCTGCCGGAGCTGGGCAACAACGAGGCTGTCACCAGCCACGACTGCTCCACCAACGGTCTGATCAACACCTGGAAAGCGTGGAAAGCCTGATTTATCCAGCCTTTCTGAATGCAAAAGCCCCGCTCGATGAGCGGGGCTTTTTTATGACTGTCAGGCTGGTTTTTCTGGCTGGCCGGTCGGGTGTCCAGTCCGACCGGCGACGGGGATCGTCATCCCCGCCCCTTCATCATCCTGCCCGATGCGGGCTTAACCGCCAACGGCGATGCGTTTCATGTCCTTCATGTAACCGCGCAGTACCTGGCCGATTTTTTCGATCGGGTGGTTGCGGGTCGCTTCGTTGGCCGCCAGCAGCGCCAGGTTGTCGACGCTCTGCCCTTCCGCCTTGCTGGCACCCAGATCGCCCGCTTTCAGGGTCGGCATGAAGTGCTCGCGCAGCAACGGCACTGCAGCGTTGGCAAACAGGTAGTTGCCGTACTCGGCGGTATCGGAGATGACCACGTTCATCTCGTACAGACGCTTGCGGGCAACTGTGTTGGCGATCAGCGGCAACTCGTGCAGGGATTCGTAGTAGGCAGACTCCTCGTAGATACCGGAAGCCACCATGGTCTCGAATGCCAGCTCGACACCCGCCTTGACCATGGCCACCATCACCACGCCATTGTCGAAGTACTCCTGCTCGGCAATCTTGCCTGCAAACGCCGGGGCGTTTTCGAAGGCCGATTTGCCGGTCTCTTCGCGCCAGCCGAACAGCTTGGCATCGTCTTCGGCCCAGTCGGCCATCATACCGCGGGAGAACTCACCGGCGATGATGTCGTCCATGTGCTTCTCGAACAGCGGGCGCATCAGGGTCTTGAGCTGCTCGGAGAGCTCGAAGGCGCGCAACTTGGCCGGGTTGGACAGGCGGTCCATCATCAGGCTGATGCCACCCTGTTTCAGGGCTTCGGTGATGGTCTCCCAGCCGAACTGGATCAGCTTGCCGGCGTAGGCCGGGTCTGTGCCTTCGGCAACCAGCTTGTCGTAGCAGAGCAGGGAACCGGCCTGCAGCATGCCGCAGAGGATGGTCTGCTCGCCCATCAGGTCGGATTTCACTTCCGCCACGAAGGAGGATTCCAGCACCCCGGCACGGTCGCCGCCGGTGGCAGAGGCCCACGCCTTGGCGATGGCCATGCCTTCGCCCTTGGGATCGTTCTCCGGGTGAACGGCGATCAGGGTCGGTACACCAAAGCCACGCTTGTACTCTTCACGCACTTCGGTACCCGGGCACTTGGGCGCCACCATCACAACTGTGATGTCGGAGCGGATCTGCTGACCCTCTTCCACCACGTTAAAGCCGTGGGAGTAGCCCAGCGCGGCGCCCTGCTTCATCAGCGGCATCACGGTTTTCACTACGTCGGAGTGCTGTTTGTCCGGAGTCAGGTTCAGCACCAGATCAGCGGTCGGGATCAGCTCTTCATAGGTGCCGACCGCGAAGCCGTTGTCGGTGGCTTTCTGCCATGAGGCACGCTTCTCGGTGATGGCGGCCTTGCGCAGGGCGTAGGAGATATCCAGCCCGGAGTCACGCATGTTCAGACCCTGGTTCAGACCCTGGGCACCACAGCCCACAATCACCACCTTCTTGCCCTTCAGCACGTTGCAGCCGTCCGCGAACTCTTCGCGCTGCATGAAACGACACTTGCCCAGCTGGGCCAACTGCTGACGCAGGTTCAAGGTGTTGAAATAGTTAGCCATGGTGATTGCTCCGTTCGATTGATTCCATGCCGGATAGCGGCGTTGTCTGAACCACTATAGCGCGGGACACTTATTGCCTGAACTGATATATTCGAAACAGTACGTTGCAATAACTGAAAGACTCACTCTTCATAATTGCCTGCTGAATGTACCGCGAGATGGCAGAAACAAGCCGCCAACCGCTGGGTATCGGGCACACAAGCCGCGCCAGGAGCTGAAAGATGGACCTTCGCAATCTCGAGCTGTTTCTCCACCTCGCCGACTCCCTTCATTTCGGCAAGAGTGCCGATGCCATGGCTGTCAGCCCCTCCACCCTGAGCCGCGCCATCCAGCGGCTGGAGCAGGAGACCGGCTGCATCCTGTTCGAGCGGGACAACCGCTCGGTTCGGCTCACCCCCGCCGGCGAGAAGCTGCGCGAATTCGGCGGCGGCCTGTTGCAGGAGTGGCGTCAGCTCAAGCAGGAGCTCAAACGCAGCGATGAACCACTGCAAGGTCGTCTGCGGGTCTTCTGTTCGGTCACCGCCAGTTACTTTCTGTTGCCCGAGGTACTGGAGCGCTTTCGCCGCCGCTACCCCCAGCTGGAGATCAAGCTGGAGACCGGCGACCCGGCGCTGGCGGTGGACAAGATCCTGGCCGATGAAGCCGATCTCGCCATCGCCGCCCGTCCCGATGCCCTGCCCGCCAAACTGGAGTTCGCCAGCCTGCAACTGGTGCCGCTGGTCTTTATCGCGCCGCGCAATGCCCCGCAGCTGAACCAGTGGTTCCGTCAGGGCGAGCCGAACTGGGAGCAGCTGCCTGTCATCCTCTCCGAGCAGGGGCTGGCCCGCAAACGCAGCGATCAGTGGTTTCGCAACAAGGGGATCGCCCCCAACATCTATGCCGAAGTGGCGGGTAACGAGGGGATCGTCGCCATGGTGGCACTTGGTTGTGGCGTAGGATTGGTGCCAGCGGCGGTAATCGACCACAGCCCGCTCGGCGACAAGGTGCGGATCATCGACCTCAAGCCAGCCTTCAAGCCATTTGATGTGGGGATCGGGGTGCTAAAGAAGCGGCTGGAAGAACCGCTGATCCGCGCCTTCTGGGATACCGCGCAGAATCAGGGTTCACTGCGCTGACACCGGATTATAGATGAGGGCCGGATCGGCCATCATGACGCGACTGGGCAACGGCAAGTCGGGGTTGTGCAGCTCGAGGCGCACCCGCTCATCCAGTTTCAGCCGCCGAATGGTACTGCCAAATCCCTCTTCAAAGACCCGGTCAAAAGCACCAGACTGCCGCGCCCGCAGCAGGCCAAGCTCGATGCGCTGGGCCAGCTCCGGATATTTTGGCGAGACGAAAAATAGCAACGCCAGCGGATAGCGAAATACCAGACGGGGCTCGATGGCGAGATCGGGATGCTGCCTGAGCTCATCCTCGATCTCGATGACCGAGCGCAGAAAGCAGTCAAAGCGCTTCTTGCGCAGCATGTTGAAGAGCACCTCATAAAGATTGCCCACCGTCACCTTGAGGCCGTTAGCCCGCAGCAACTGGGTGTCTGGCCAGGATCTGTGCTGACCGATGGAGAGCCCGGCGCGATGCCAGTCCGCCAACGATCCGATCGCGGCAAAACGCCCCTCATCCCCCTGCCGAACCAGACACACCCGCCATCCCAGCAGCCCCTTGGCCAGCGGAATGTGGATTGCCAGCAACTCCCGTTCTCGCTCCCCATCCGGGGCAAAGACACCGACCTGAACCAGCTCGCCGCTGCGCAGCTCCTTCACCGCCCGCCCCTGCTCCATCTGCGGGCTGGAAACCAACTGGTAGGGGCCATATTCGGGCACGGTGAGATCGAGAGAGAGGCGCAGCAACTGGACGACGGCGGGGTTGGGGTGATCCAGCAGCAGATTCCAGGCGCGGATAGGCTGCTCAGTTGCCGATACGCCAACCGTCCACAGTGCCATGCACCACCACCAGACTCTGATCATCCTGCGCACCATCCGTGCCTCATGCTCCTCGCCATACTATAACGCCAGCCAGCACCTCAACGGCGCCCTCTCTGAAAGATGTGTGAGCGCTCTCGTGTCAAAAGTGACAATAGGCAAACCCGGCAGGTCATCGCAGACTGGGCGTTCATCAACAAACGCCAAGGCGCAGGGAGGAGAGCCATGAAACAGCATCTGGTAGAGATCAAGGGTTCAACCCTGTTTGACGAGTATCTGCAAAGCATGGGCGTGCCCAGCACGGCGCTCGATCGGGAGCAGGATATCTATCTGCAGGAACGCCACCTGGGAGCCATTCGCCGGGTGCAAGGCGAACTGCGCTTTTATCTGCGTGCCAATGCCCTGAACAAACGGTGATCAGGATCCGGTCACAGAACCCGCAGCAAAGGCGTATTAGACTGGTATCTTCCCCCTTTTGTCGGGAGTGCCCATGAAAGCAAGCGGTCTGGATCGGCTGTTCAAACCCCACTCAATCGCCGTGATCGGCGCCTCGACCGACCCGCTCAAGGCGGGTCATGTGATCGTGCGCCACCTGCTGGCGGGCCAGTTCAAAGGGCCCATCCTCCCCGTCACCCCGCGCAACAAGGCCATCGCCGGCGTGCTGGCCTATCCCGATATCGCCAGCCTGCCGCTAACCCCGGATCTCGCCATCATCTGCACCAAGCGGGAGCGGGTCCTGCCGTTGCTGGAAGCGCTAGGCCAGAAGGGCGCGGGGGCAGCCATCATACTGGCCGCCGACTTTTCCCCCGAGGAGCGGCTGGAGCTGAAACGGGTCTGCCAGCAATACGGTATTCGCCTGCTCGGCCCCAACAGCATGGGGATGCTGCTGCCCGGCCAGGGGATTAACGCCAGCTTTTCACCCATTGCAGCCAAGCCGGGGCAGGTCGCCTTTCTCTCGCAATCCGCCGCCGTCAGCACCACCATTCTGGATTGGGCCAAGCAGCATGAACTGGGCTTTTCCGCCTTCATCTCCCTTGGCGATCACTGCGACATCGACTTCGGCCAGCTGCTGGACCAGCTCTCCCGCGACAGCGTCACCCGCGCCATTTTGATCTACATGGACAAGTTGCATGACGCCCGCCACTTTCTCTCGGCGGCGCGGGCAGCCTCGCGCAACAAGCCGATCCTGGTGCTGAAAAGCGGGCGCCACGATCCGGCCCACGGCCTCGACAATGTCTATGACGCCGCCATCCGCCGCGCCGGTATGCTGCGGGTACGAGATACCCACGAGCTGTTTGCCGCAGTCGAAACCCTGAGCCACTCCATGACCCTCAAGGGGGAGCGGCTCGCCATCATCTCCAACGGCCGCGGACTGGCCAATATGGCGGTGGATGTGCTGCTGGAACGCGGTGGCAAGCTTGCTCGCCCGCCGCTAGACATCGGCAGCGATGCCACCATCACCACCTATCAGGAGGCGCTGGACAGCGTGTTGCAGGAGGATGGCATCGACGCCGTCCTGATTATCCACGCCCCCTCGCTCACGGCACCGAGCGCACCGCTGGCCAGCCATCTTATTGCCCATCTGAAACAGCACCCCAGAGCGCGCCGTTTCAACATCCTCACCAACTGGGCGGGTGAATACTCGGCGCAGGAGGGGCGCAAACTCTTTACCGAAGCGGGCTTCCCGACCTACCGCACACCGGAAAGCGCCATGGCCGCCTTCATGCACATGGTGGAATACCGCCGCAACCAGAAGCAGTTGATGGAGACACCGGCGTCACTACATGGCAACCAGCTCAATGTCGAGCTGTGCCAGCAGCTGATCCGCCAAGCGCAGGAGCGCAAACAGCTAAGATTGGATACCCATCTGGTGCACCCAATTTTACAAGCCGCAGGTCTCTCGACCCTGCCAACCTGGATCGTCACCGACGCCATCGAGGCGACCCTGACTGCCGAGCAGATCGGCTACCCGGTGGCAGTCAAACTCCGTTCGCCCGATATCCTGCACAAATCTGCCGTACACGGGGTGGTGCTCAATCTGCGCACCTCGGCCGAAGTGGCGCAAGCCGCAGATGCCATTCTGGACAGGGTCAAACAGCATGATCCGGGCGCCCGTATCGAAGGGCTGCTGGTACAGCGCATGGCTCGCCGCAGCGGCGGCCTCGAACTGCGGGTACGCATCCAGCAAGACGCCATCTTTGGCCCCGTCATTCTGCTGGGTGAGTCGGGTGCGGAACCGCAGGAGATGGTGGCTGCCTTGCCACCGCTCAATCAGGCGCTGGCTCGTTACCAGATCATCGGTGCGCTCAAGAGCCGCAAAATCCGCGAACAGGCCACGCCGGAGCGACTGGATATCGATGCTCTCGGTCAGGTGCTCTGCCAGCTCTCCGAGCTGCTGCTCGCCTTTACGGAAATTCATGAGCTGGATCTGCACCCGCTACAAGCGTGCGGTACCGAAATGGTGGTGCTGGATGCCAGCCTCACGCTGGCTGACCCCGCCATCCCGGCCAGCAACCGACTGGCGATCCGCCCCTATCCTACCGAGCTGGAAGAAGGTGCTTGGCTTAAAGATCAGCGCCATATCCTGCTGCGCCCGATCCGGCCGGAAGATGAGCCTGCTCACAAGCAGTTCGTACTGCAAGTCTCCGATGAAGACAGGTACAAACGCTTCTTTGCCGATGTGGGCGAGCTGGGCCATGAAGAGCTGGCTCGCATGACCCAGATCGATTACGACCGGGAGATGGCCTTCGTGGCTGTGGGGCAAGATGGCGAGCTGCAGGATCAGATCCTCGGCGTAGTGCGCGCCATTTCGACCCCGGACCAGAGCGATGCCGAGTTTGCCATTCTGGTGCGATCGGACTTGAAAGGGGTGGGTCTCGGCAAATTGATGATGGAGAAGATCATCCGTTACGCCAAAGAGCAGGGAATTGGCCAGTTATCTGGCATGACCATGCCCAGCAATCGCGGCATGGTCAACCTCGCCAAACGGCTTGGCTTCAAGATCGATGTACAAATGGAAGAGGGGGTGGTCAATATGGAACTTCTCTGTAGCCAGCAGGCGGCAGAAGCCTGATTTGTGGTCGGACATAGCACCAATCAAATGGCTGTAAATTGAGCTGATAAAGTCGTGGTATAGAGCAAATCTGTAGGGCACTGGGTAAAGAGCGCCCATAGCAAAAAGGCCTTCCCATTCGGGAAGGCCTTCAAATTAATGGCGGAGCGGACGGGACTCGAACCCGCGACCCCCGGCGTGACAGGCCGGTATTCTAACCGACTGAACTACCGCTCCGCATTCGGTTAGCT
>NZ_JBSTYQ010000025.1:0-44062 GCF_054052385.1 Aeromonas sp. 25-AL00135
TACCTTCGATGCTGATATAACATGGAGTTGGCATGTGTATGCTCCTAAATAGGTTGGTTAAACGAGATAGCACTCGACCAACCTTTAGCAGCGTCCATGCCATTTTTTTATTCCTTATTTATCAAATAATTACATTCCGCCAGTTCTCGCCCAACGCACATGGGTGCAATAAGTTGCGCAATATCATCACACTCACTGGCAAAACTGACCTTTTTAGTAATTTCATCTACGTAATGAGCAAGCTTTTGCGTTAGGCAGCATCATGCACTGTTATCATCCACATTTTCGATTTGTGCCGTGTCAATGTTCAGCCTGACAATCCCCTGCATCAGTGCCCAGGATATCGCCTGATTTTTGCTGCTTGCCCCCAGCTTCTCCGCAATCCGCTCAAGATGGAAAGTGACAGTTCTGGGCTTGATCCCCAGGATCTGGGCAATATCGCTCACTTGCTTGCCTTCGGCGGCCCATTGGCACACCTCCAGCTCCCGTAGCGTCAGATCTTCCTGAGGAAACTTCACGGCAAGACAAACACGGGCCACCGCCTCGAAGACATGCACTGCCAGCCAGCTTAAAAAGGGAATAGCCGTCAACCACTGATGTTCGGTTCGTGGCGTACGAGTGATCAATGACAGCAAGCCAACATGGCCATTCGCCCCGTGCCAGGGAATCGTGATCCCGTCGCGCAGCCCCATCTCTTGTGCCTGCAGCATCACTTCCAACCCAGCGATGTCCTGCTGATCGCAACACTCGGTGATCAGATTGGCCCAGAGGATGGGGGTGCTCTGCTTCATTCCTTTACGCACAACGGGATCTACCGCAAAGAAACGCTGTTTGTCATAGGCCTGCACCCACTCGGCAGGACAGCCGTTGAAAATCCTCACATCAGGACGCTGAATCGAACTGGGAAAGATGAATCCAAGCCGGAAGTGGTCAAACCCCATCTGCTGGCTCAGAGTTCGCAACAGAGTCACTATGGTCTGCTCGTCAGGGGCCTCATTGAAGCGGGTAATTAGCTCAAGTGCATCGGCGGTGTCGAGAAAATAGTTCGATGTCGAAGTCAAAGGCGAGTCGCACCCATTGTAAAGAATTACTAAATATCATTAACAATGAATCAAATAGCATAATATCTCGCCAACACAAAGAAAAGGCGAAGCCAACGAATAACATGGCGTGAGCGGGTCACCTCACGCCTGGCTACATGTATAAAAAATCCCCGCCTGTCAGGGCGGGGATCCGGTGCGGGCAACTGCCCTCGATCACTGCGTGTGTTGTCTTTTTAGAATACGTATTTGACCCGTGCACTCAGGTTGCGGCCCGGTTCGGTCATCATGCTGTTATCGGAGCCCTCGGCACGACCGGCGATGCGCTCGTAGCTGGTGTACTCCTTGTCAAACAGGTTGAAGACCCCAACGTTGAGCTGCAGGTCGGTCATCGGGTTGAACTGGGCGTACATATCCACCACACCCCAACCGGCGCTCTTCACGTAATCCTTGCCTTTGCTGTCTTTACGGACTTTGTCCATGTCGTCAGCAAAGCGCAGCGCGGTGTTGAAGTTCCATTGGGACTGTTCCAGACGCACACCGACGGAGCCATTGAGCGGGCTCAGGCTGTTGATGTAGTTGCCATCCCCATCCTTGCCTTCGATGTAAGCGAGGTTGCCCCAGACATTGACGATGTCGTTGAGCCAGTAATCCGCCTTGGCTTCGACCCCTTTGGTGGTCGCCTTGCTCAGGTTCTGGTACTGGTAGACGGCGGTGCGCCCCTCTTTGCCCACTTCCACCATCTCGATGAAGTCTTCAAACTTGTTGTAGAAGCTGGCTACTTCATAGCTGAAGCCGTTGCTGCTGCCACGCACGCCAAGATCGATGCCGTCGCTGCTCTCCGGATTGAGGTTCGGGTTGGGCTCGATGCGATAGCCGTACGCCTGATGGTTCAGGGTGGAGAAGGCGCTGTCATACATGGGGGCCTTGAAACCGTGGCTGTACTGGGCGAACAGGTTGGCCGCCTCGTGGGCCTTGAACACCAGACCCAGCTTGGGTGACAACTCCCCTTCGGAGAACTTGTGCAGCTTATCGCCGGTGTAGGCCGGATCGTTGTCCGGGGTCATCCGGTAGTAGTCATAACGGGCACCCGGGGTCAGTACCCAGCGCTCGCCAAACTTGATCTCGTCAAAGGCCCACAGGGCGCTGCGCTCGCTGGTGGTAGCCGGGAAACTCAGCTCGTTGTAGCCGACAAAATCACCGGGTGTCGTCGGCCCCTTGTAACGGGTACGTTCGTTGTCGGTGTGCTCGTATTCAGCCCCCCAGGCCAGACGATGGTTGGCGACCGCCTTGTGGAACTGCAGCTGGGCGCCGATGTTCTTCTGATCGAACACGTTGTGATCCAGCGAGTTTTTGGTCACATAGGGATTGCGCGGGTTAACCGGATACTTGGATGAGGCGTACTGATCCAACGTCTGCTTGGTGCGAGCGAAGTAAACCTTGCTATCCATCCGATCTGCCCAGCCTTGATTCAGCGCGATGCCGTGATCCAGCACCACAGAGAGGTTGTCGGTCTGCTTGTCGGTGATGGGCTGATCAAAGACACGGGCAGTACCGGTACCGACCTTGTTGAGCTTGACCGCATCCGGCTCCTCGCCATCGGTCAGGTAGTCAACGGTCAGCTTGAGGAACTGCTCATCGGAGAGGTTCCACTTGCTCTTGAGCAGCAGGGCGTGGGTACCGATATCGAAGTCGTTCTTGGTGGAGTCGAAATTCTGGGTCACACCGCCATCGCGCCAGGTGTAGCGCAGCAGGTTCTCCACTTCACCAGTGCGCAGGGCGCCGGTAAAGCCCGCCATCTTCTGGTGGCTGCTGGAGGCGTAACCACTGGTCACATCCAGATAACTATCCTTGCCCTTGAGGAAGTCGCTGGCATCCTTGGTGGTGATGGCAATCACGCCACCCAGCGCATCGGAGCCGTAGGCGGCTGACGCCGGCCCCTTTGCCACTTCTACCTGCTTGATCATGTCGGTATCGAAGTAGCTCTGGCCAACACCGCCCTTGCTGTAAGCATCGTTCTGGCGCACACCGTCGCGCACCACCTTGACCCGGTTTTCACCCATGCCGCGGATGATGAAGGTCTGCGCATCCCCCTGACCGCCCAGAACGGTCACACCAGGTTCGTAGCGGAACAGGTCGGCGACGTTGGTGACGACCTGCTCTTCAATCTGCTTGGCGGTGATCACCGAGATGGGGCCGGAGACATCTTCCAGTTTTTGCTCCATCCGTGAGCCGCTGACGACCACGACTTCATCCGCCTTCTGGGTGGCAGCAAAGACCTGGGAGGAGAGACCGGCAGCCACAGCGAGGGCAACCAGAGAGAGTGCGTTATGATGGGTCACAGCGAATCCTTATTGAGAACTGTTATCAAACAGGCCGCATATTACCCGGCTCTCGACAAAGATCAACAAGAAACGAAATCATTCTCATTTGTTTTGAACCAAATTGGTTTTACACTGTCGCCCTGTGTTGCCCTTATTCTCTATTAGCCCCCCGAGATGCACCGGCATCCGGGCATATCAGCCGTGAGATCCCATGATTAGACGACTTCCCCTGCTCGCCCTGCCGCTGCTACTGGCAGCCTGTGCCACCCCCACCCAACCGACCCAGTCATCACAGTTGCAGACGCTCTATGACTACCAGCTAAGCAGCGAGGGAGACGCAGACCTGACGCTGGAGCAGGCGATCGCGCGCATTGCCGACGCCGACATCATTCTGGTGGGTGAGCTGCACAGCCATCCCGCCGTGCATCTGTTGCAATCGCGCCTGCTGAGCGGGCTTTACACCGCTGGCCAGCAGCACGGGCGGCCATTGGCCCTCTCCATGGAGCAGTTCAGCCGCGCCGATCAGAAGACGCTGGATGCCTATCTGGCGAACCAGATTGGTGAAGCGGCCTTGATCCGCGAAGGCAACGCCTGGCCCAACTATCCGAGCGACTACCGCCCGCTGGTAGAGTTTGCTAAAGCGCACCAGATGCCAGTGATCGCCGCCAACGCCCCCAAGCCGCTGGTGAGCTGTGTCGGTCAGGAGGGGGCTGAGTGGCTAGACAAACTGCCCGCGTCGCGTCGCAGCCAGCTGGCCCGCCAACTGACGCTAGGGGATGATCCCTATAAACAGAAATTTATGGCCTCCATGCACCACGGCGATGCCGACAGCAACGCCCGCCGCTTCGCCGCCCAAACCAGCTGGGATGACACCATGGCCGAAAGCATGGTGGATTATCTCGCCAAGCACCCGGGCCAGCAGATCATGCATATCGCCGGCAATTTCCACGTCGAGGGGGGGCTTGGACTCGCCAGTCGCATCGCCAGCCGCAATCCTGCCCTCAAGGTGGCGCTGGTCGTGCCCCGCACAGATGAGACCTCTGTTGCAGATCCCGCAGCCGATGTGCAGGTAACCATCATGCCGCTGCCTAAGCGCTGGCAAAACAGTGACGAGATGAAGCAAGATATGGGCGCGCTGCATCAATCCCGCAGTCGTGACTGCAGCCAGTGGCTGCAACCCTAATCTTCCAGGAAACGGCGGGTAAAATATGGATGTGTTACTGATCATCGATGTGCAGCAAGGCTTGTTCAACGAGCCCCGTTACCGCCAGGAGCAGGTGCTGGCCAATATCAATCGGGCTGCGGCCCATGTCAGGCAGCAACAGGGACGGGTCATCTATATCCAGCATGACTCGCCCCCCGGTACCGAACTGGAACCCGGCACCCCGGGTTGGCAGTTGCACAGTGCGCTGCAACCGGCCAAGGGAGAGAGCCGGGTGCGCAAAACGGCCTGTGACAGCTTTCTCGACACCGAGCTTGCCTTCCTGCTAGCCGAGCAGCCGGTCGATCGACTCATTCTCTGTGGCTGCGCCACCGATTTTTGCGTCGACACCACGGTGCGCAGTGCCGCCTCCCATGGGTACGAGGTGCTGGTGTTGAGCGATGGTCACACCACCGCCGATCGCCCCCATCTGAGCGCAGCCCAGATCACCGAGCACCATCACTGGATGTGGCGCCACCTCAGCCTGCCGGAGGGGCGCAGTGTGACCCTGCTCACCACCGACGAGCTGCTGGCAGTAACACCCGCCCTGCAGCCGTGCTAATCTGCGAGCCTCGCCTCGTTTCTCACTGGAGTCTGTCGTGCGCCTGTTGTCTGCCACCCTGTTGTTGATTGTTCCCCTGCTGTCGGCCTGCTCCAGCTTGCCCGGACAGAAATATGACGGGCCGGAACCCCTGTTTCTGACCCATATCAACGAGGAGGGGAGCAAGCGGTTCACCTTTGAAGCCGCGCCCAACGACACCTTGCCGCGCGGCCTCTCGGCGGCCCAGAGCCAGCGGTTGCTGGAGCAGCGGGAGGCGTTGCAGGAGAACCTGCTGACCGAGACCCTGGCGACCAAGCAGTATTGCCGTCAGGGCTACATAGTGCTGAGCCAGACCTCCTGGAAGGTGCGGGGGGAGTGCAACGAAACGGCCACCGACGCCGATCGTCGCGCTTTTCCCAACAAGGCCAGCTGGCAGGATTGAACTGGCGGATGAGATAACGCAATAAAAACGGGCAGCCCAGTGGCTGCCCGTTTTGTTATGACGACTGTCGTGGTCGACTGGGATCGTCAGACCGGCGCATCGGCCGGACTGGTGAGCTCGGCACCGTTGTCGATGCGCTTGTGCCCTTCCACCAGATGGACGAAATCCACCAGCTCGTCACCGGAGACCGCGAACGCCTGGCCGAAGCCCTTGACGAACAGCCCCTGCTCCGGCTTGAGGCGGAACAGTTTGAAATCCTTGAGGTTGGAGAGACCCTTGATGATCTCGCCAAAACGCCCCTCCAGCGCCGCAACCGCCTTGCTCCAGCGGGCGTCGTCACGGGCCACCACTTCAGCCACCGCATCGAAGGTCAAGCGCTTGCGGGCAAACAGCTCGCGGGCACCGCTCTCATCCTCGATCAGCATCAGGGATACCCGCGGCACCTGTTGCAGGTTGCGGGCGTGGCGGGCGATCTCGGAGATCAGCACATAGTAGCCATCTTCCTGCAGCACGAACGGGGCATAGCTGGCGTTGGGATTGCCTTCGCCATCGACGGTGGCGAGCTGCAGGGTACGGCAGCTGTCGCGAAACTCGCGGATCTCCGGTTGCAGGCGGTTCTGCAGACGCTCCTGACGTTCACTCATGCTTTGACTTCCTCTTGAGAGTTGTGGCGCAGCGCCATGAAACGGGTGACCTGATCGGCCAGCAGCTGGCGTTTCTCGTCGCGACCCAGATAGACCTTGAAAATGCAGCGGCCGGAGTGACCGAAGAACTGGAAGGAGTGCCCCTCCTTGCCCATGAACAGCTTGCTGACCAGCGCAATCCCCGCCACGTTGTCGAGCTTGAGGTGACCATGCAGCTCACCGTCGCGGCCCATCAGGTTGTAGTAGCCGCGTGCGTCCTTGCCTTTCGGGAAGGGGGCTTTTACCTCGAAGATGGAACCTTCTGATTCGACGATGGTGGTCACCGGGCCCCAGTCGGCCAAATCTTCCAGCAGACCTTGCGCACGATCGGCGGGCAGCAGGGTCACCAGCTCGGCGGGCAGATGGCGAACCACCTCCCATTCGCTGATGGCAAGCTGGGCCGCCAGGGTGGACGGATGAGCGCCGGGATCCTGCTCCAGCAGCGCGTGAATGCGTTGTGCAATGCTCATGTTTTCTCCCTCTGCGGGACCAGGTCGTCCCGCTGTTTATCATGGCGGCTACTCTAATAAAGCACCGGAATCAATGCAATTGATAATTGCTATCATTATCAGTGCATTTTTTCCAAAGCCTTGATATTCTCGGCGGCACACCCGTTTCATTCACCCCTTCGGAGGTTAGCATGGGCCGTCGTCTTGCCCTCGCCATCACCCTGCTCTGCAGTTCACTCTCTCCCTTCTCTGCCGTTGCCGCCGACGGACAGAAAGAGCGTATCGTCAGTATCGGCCCGGCCACCACAGAACTCATTCTGGCCCTTGGCGGTGAATCGAGCCTGATCGCCACCGATGTCAGCAGCCCCTTGCCAAAAGGGTTGCCCAAGGTGGGCTATCACCGGGCGCTGGCCGCCGAAGGGATCCTGAGCCTCTCCCCCACCCGACTAGTGGGCAGCGACGAGATGGGCCCGGCCCCGACCCTGGATCAGCTACGTCGTGCCGGGGTCAAGGTGGAGGTGCTGGATACCGCGCCGACCCTCGCCAACCTCAACCAGCGTATCGACACCCTCGCCAGCCTGCTGGGCGACAAAGCCGCTGGCGATCGCCTGAAGGCAGAGATCCAGGCTCAGACCGATCAGCTGGCGGCGCAAGCCAAACAGAACAAACCGCTCAAGGTCGCCTTCCTGCTGCTGCACAAGGGGCAACCCACCAGCATCGCCGGGGGTGACACCACCGCCAGCGCGCTGATTTCGCTGGCAGGCGGTATCAATCCGGTCGCCGAGTTGCGCAACTACAAGCCGGTATCCGCCGAATCCCTCATCGAGATGCAGCCCGATCTGGTACTGGTCAGCGGTCGTGACTGGCAGCAATATGCCGATCCGGCCAAGGTGCTTGCCGAAGTGCCCGCCCTGGCCGCCACCCCGGCTGGCAAGCGTAACGCCATTCACGCCATCGACGGCCACGCCCTGCAAGGGGGCCTGAGCCTCAACTCCCTGCAACAGGCGAACCAGATCGCCCAGTGGATCAAGCAGGGGTCATGATGCGGTTACCCCTCTCCTGGCTGCTGGCCTTTACCACGGCCGCACTGGCGCTGTTGCTGCTCGGTTCGCTGGCAACCGGCCCCATGACCCTCACCCTGGGCGAGAGTCTGCGGGCGCTGTTTGCCGGGCAGGAGAGCGGGATAGAGTCGCACAAGCTGCTGATCGTGCAGGAAATTCGCCTGCCGAGAACCCTGCTCTGCATCGCTGTGGGGGGGATTCTCGGGCTCTGTGGCGCCGTGATGCAGGGGCTGTTTCGCAACCCTCTGGCTGACCCCGGCATCATAGGTGTCTCCGGCGGTGCGGCGCTCGGTGCGGCGCTCGCCATCGTGCTGCTGGCCCCCCTCGGCCAGCAGCTGCAAGCCACCATCGGGGTTGGTCTGCTGCCGCTGCTCGCCTTTCTCGGCGGCGCGCTCACCACCACGCTAGTCTATCTGCTCGGCACCCGTGAGGGGTGCACCTCGGTCACCGTCATGCTGCTGGCCGGGGTCGCCATCACGGCGCTCTCCGGTGCAGTGATCGGCCTGCTCACCTATCTGGCGGACGATCAGATGCTGCGCAACCTGAGCCTCTGGCAGATGGGAACGCTGGCGGCAGGCAAACCGGCCGATGTGGCGCTGGCCCTGCTCACCCTGGCGGCCCTGCTGTGGCTCTTTATGCGCGATGCCAATCCCCTCAACGCCCTGCTGCTAGGTGAAGGAGAGGCCCGTCATCTGGGGGTCAATGTGCAATCCCTCAAGCGTCGCCTGATTCTGCTCACCGCCGCGGGCGTCGGGGTGGCGGTAGCGGTATCGGGGATGATCGGCTTCGTCGGGCTGGTGGTGCCTCATCTGGTGCGCCTGCTGGCGGGTCCCAACCATGTCAGGTTGCTGCCGCTATCGGCCCTGCTTGGCGCTGCCCTGCTGCTGGCAGCCGATATGCTGGCACGCACCCTGCTGGCCCCTGCCGAGCTGCCGGTGGGCATCATCACCGCCCTGCTCGGCGCTCCCTTCTTCATCTGGCTGCTGGTAAAAGGCCGCCGCGCCCTGTGATACGGACTGTTATGCAACCACTCTCATCCTCACTCTCCTCCCCCCTGTTGAGCTGCACACGACTCAGCCTGCGCCGTGGCCAGCGCCAGATCCTGGATGGGCTCGATCTTAGTCTCGAGAGCGGTACCCTCACCGCGCTGCTCGGCCCCAACGGGGCGGGCAAGAGCTCGCTGCTCAAGTGCCTGACCGGCGAGCTGGAATATGAGGGCACCATCACTCTGTTTGGCGAAAATCGCCAGCAGTGGGACAGCAGCCAGCTGGCCCACCGGCTCGGGGTATTGCCGCAAAGCTCCTCCCTCAACTTCCCCTTTCTCTGCGAGGAAGTGGTCGCCATGGGGCGCTTGCCCCACAGTGAACCGGCGGCGCGGCGTGACGAGATAGTGGCGGCGGCCATGACCCATGCCGGGGTCGAGCATCTGGCCAAACGGCTCTATCCCGGGCTCTCCGGCGGCGAGCGGCAGCGGGTGCAGTTTGCCCGGGTGCTGGCGCAGATTTGGCAGGCCCCCTCCCCGACCGAGCAGGCCGAGCAACCCCGCTTGCTGCTGCTCGACGAACCCACCTCGGCGCTGGATCTGAAATACCAGCATCAGCTGCTCACCATGGCGCGCGCCCTCGCCAGCCGCAATACAGCTGTGCTGGTGGTGCTGCACGACCTCAATCTGGCGGCGCGCTATGCCGATCGGCTGGTGATGCTGGAGCGGGGCAAGCTGATGGCCGATGGCACGCCTGCCGAAGTGCTCACCCCTGAGCTCATCGCCCGTCTCTATGATTATCCGGCACAGGTGATCCACCACCCCGAGAGCGGCCTGCCGATGGTAGTGTGACAAATTCAGAGTGCGGTAACGGCAGGAAGCGCGTTATTCATCCCGGAAACTGCAGCGTATAAACCGGTTTTTCACACCCCATATCGCCCTGCTAACATTCATCATCGCCAGATATGTGGTGTGAATATCCTCACACTTTGCTCAGGCAAAACCCCCGCAGCATCACCGTCTACTTATAATGACGCCGCCTCACAGAAGGCATAACTCATTGATGCTACGGAACAATTACAATGAAAAATATCAACAAGACCCTACTGGCCGCCGCCATCTCCCTCGGGATGCTGGCAGGCTGCAACAGCGACAACGACTCAAAGGCAGCTGATCCCATGGTTCGTTTTGCCACCTTCAACCTCTCTTTTGACCGCACTGCCGCCGGTATGCTGACCGGTGAGCTGGCCTTGACCCGCACCGAGCAGGATGCCCTGCTGGCCCGCCTCGCCGAAGGGAGCCTGAGCGGCGCCACTGAAACCAAAGCCAAGAACGTGCAGCAGATCCGCAACGTGGCGGAGATCATCCAGCGCACCCGTCCGGATGTGTTCCTGCTCAACGAGTTCGACAACGACGGCAAAGGCGAGAGCACCGCCGATCTGAAAGCCTTCAACGACAACTATCTGGCTCACGCCCAACACGCCGAAGTGACCGCCATCAGCTATCCGGTGATGCAGAACTTCGCCACCAACACCGGCCTGATGAGCGGTTATGACCTCAATCTGGATGGCAAGGTCAACAGCGGCCCCGACGATGCCTGGGGCTTTGGCAACTACCACGGCCAGTACGCCTTTGCGGTGATGTCCAAATATCCCATTGACACCAAGCAGATCCGTACCTTCCAGAACTTCAAGTGGAAGGATATGCCGGGCGAGCAGAATCCCATCATCGATGACTGCAACAATCCCAAGGTCAAGATCCCGGCCAGCCGCCAGTGTGGCGATGCCTGGTATTCAGACGCAGCCTGGCAGCAGTACCCGCTCTCCTCCAAGAACCATGCCGATGTGCCGGTACGGATCAAGACCGAGAAGGGTGAAGAGGTGATCCACTTCCTGATCTCCCACCCGACCCCGCCGATCTTTGCCAACGCGGCGCGTCACACCGTCAAGCACAACCGCGCCGAGATCGCCTTCTGGAATGACTACGTCAAGGGTCTCAACTACATGACCGATGACAAGGGCACCAAGGGTGGGCTCGCCAAAAATACCAAGTTTGTCATCGCCGGGGATCTCAACGCCGATCCGCTCACCGGTGACGGCGACCTGACCGCCATTCAGGATTTGCTAAACAACCCGCTGATGAATCAGGCCATCACCAATGGCACCCTGATCCCGGTCAGCGAAGGGGGCCCGGAGTGTGTCAGCAAAGGGGCCGACTGCAAACGCAACCTCAATCGCCCCAACCCGGAGCGGATCACCAACTCCAGCGTGCTACAGCTGGATCACGTCATCCCCTCCGCCAACCTCAACGCGGTGAAGAGTGGTGTCTACTGGCCGGCCAGCTTCGAGGCGGGTTACCACCTGGTCTATGATGCGAAACTCGGCATCGCCAAGGGAGTCAGTTCGGATCACCGCATGGTGTGGGTCGATCTCAAACTCGACTAACTCTGCCATGACCCCGCTGCGGCGGGGTCTTTTATTGGCGATGGGCAGCGAGCGGAGCGCTGCTTATTAATCCACCAGTTGGCATTGAGTTATCCATCCATAACTCCTCCATAGCCGTTGAATGGGCCTCGCGATCACAGAACCGCCGCGCCAATGGTGGTAGCATGCCTCCTCTTGCCATCCGGCCGCACGGCGGATCCGGTGGCCCTCCCTCCTCCGCTTTCACTTTTTGAGGAACGATTTGATGGAACTGCTTCTGCTTAGCAACGGTAAAGCCAACGAATTTCCGGGTCTGCTTGGCTGGGCCCGCGACCGGGTGCAGAGCCTGCTCGCGCGCAAACAGGTCAAGCGCATCCTGCTCATCCCCTACGCGGTGATCCGCAGCGACTGGGATGCCCGCGCCAACGAACTTACCGAGAGTCTCGGGATCGAGACCATCAGCATTCACCACTTCGATGATCCGGTCGCGGCCGTCAATCAGGCCGACGCCATCTTTATCAGTGGCGGCAACACCTGGCGCCTCAACCAGATGCTGCATGAAAACGGCCTGATCGTGCCGATCCAGCGTGCCGTGCGCGAGCGGGGCGTCCCCTATGTGGGCTGGAGCGCTGGTTGCAACGTGGCGACCCCGAGCATCCGCACCACCAACGACATGCCGGTTTGCAGTGCCGCCGTGCTGCCGGCGCTGGGCCTGTTCCCGCTGCAGATCAACCCGCACTATCTGGACGCCAGCATCAGCGGCCACATGGGCGAGACCCGCGACGAACGTCTGGCCGAGTTCTGCGCCATCAACCCGAGCGAGCACGTGGTGGCCCTGCGCGAAGCGAGTCTGCTGCAAATCACCGGAGAAAACGGCAGCGAGCGTCTGGAGTACTGGAGCGCCCGCGAGCAGGACTTCAAGATCTTCAAACACGGTCAGGAGCCACAAGCCTTTATGGACGCCGCCCCGCTGGCCAAGCTGACCCCCTTCAAGGTCGGCTGAGCCACGAAAAGCGTTTCACCACTGGCAGGTGGATGGCTCACAAAACCGTAGAAACGACAGAGGGATGGCTCGGCGCCATCCCTCTTTTTTATCTTCATCTTTCAGCTGGTTACAGCCTGATTACTCACCCTGCAGGGTCACCAATACCTTGCGGGCACCGCCATCGATGCGATGCTCGCCAAGCCAGATCCCCTGCCAGGTGCCGAGCGCCAACTGACCATCGCGGATCGGCAGTTGCAGGCTCACCCCGAGCAGGGAGGATTTGATGTGGGCGGGCATGTCATCCGGCCCCTCATAGGTGTGGCGATAGTAAGGGGCATCCTCCGGCGCCAGCCGGTGCAGATGGGCCTCCATATCGCTGCGCACGCTGGGGTCACAATTCTCGTTGAGAGTAAGCGAGGCGGAAGTATGTTGCAGCAGCAGGTGCGCCATGCCAATCCGGTAATCCGCCAGCATCGGCAGCTTGGCCACCAGCTCGTCGGTCACCAGATGAAAGCCCCGCGAACGGGGCTTCAACGTCAGCAGGCACTGCTGCCACATCAGACGTACTCCATAAAGACGCGGGAGGTGAGTTTGGTGATGAGTTCGTAGGGGATGGTGCCAATCTCGTCGGCCACCCGCTCTACCGGCAACCCCTCGCCCCACAGTACCGCCTCGTCGCCGGGCTTGTCGGTCGCGCCGGGCCCAAGATCTACCGTGCTCATATCCATAGAGACACGCCCCACCAGCGGCACGATGCGGCCGTTGACCAGCACGGATGTGCCGTTGGGCGCCATGCGCGGATAACCGTCACCGTAGCCGATGGCGATCACGCCAAGGCGAGTGTCACGATCCGCCACCCAGTTGGCGCCGTAGCCCACCGGCTCGCCCGCCTTGTGATCCCGCACCGCAATCAGCTGGGTCTTCAAGGTCATCACCGGCTGCAGGTCGTAATCGGCCGCCACCGTATTGGGGAAGGGCGACACGCCATAGAGGATGACACCGGGGCGCACCCAGTCGCAGTGGGAGTCTGGCCAGGCCAGAATGCCCGCCGAGTTGGCCATGGCCCGTTCGCCCAGGAGCGGTGCCGTCAGACGGCTGAAGAGGTCGATCTGCTCGCGGGTGGTGGGCTGCTCCAGCTCATCGGAGCGGCTGAAGTGGGTCATGATGTTGAACGGCTGCACCACGTTCTTGCACTTGCCGAGGCGCTCGATAAAGGCGGGCATCTCGTCGGCACGTACCCCGAGGCGATGCATGCCGGTGTCAAGCTTGAGCCAGGCCACCACGGGCGCTGGCAGCTCGACCTGCTCCAGCGCTTCGAGCTGCTCCCAGGTGTGAACCGCCGTCTGCAGATTGTTGGCCGCCAGCACCGGCAGATCGTCGGCGGAGAAGAAGCCCTCCAGCAGCACGATGGGCTTGACCACGGCGCAGGAGCGCAGCATCAGCGCCTCTTCGATACGGGCCACCGCGTAGGCATCCGCATCCACCAGGGTGCGGGCGACCGGCAGCAGTCCATGGCCATAGGCGTTGGCCTTGACCACAGCGATGATCTTGCAAGCGGGAGCGTGGCGCTTGACCACGGCGAGGTTGTGGCGCAAGGCCGCAGTGTTGATTTGGGCAGTAGCCGCTTTCATGGTTTTCCCTTACGAGGGCACAAATGGTCTCCCCCTCATCGGGCCGAAGACCGCCACTCACTTATCGTCGTCGAAGGCCGGACCGGCATAATTGTCGAACCGGGAAAACAGGCTCTGACGGGCTGCCTTGCAGTGAATGGCAAGCGGGTCAGAGCGGTGGTGGCAATCCTGACCACAGGATTGCCATGATTGTTACTTATCAATAATCATCGTCAAACGCAGGACCGGCGTAGTTGTCGAACCGGGAAAACTGACCCTGGAAGGTGAGACGCACCCGGCCGATAGGGCCGTTACGCTGCTTGCCGATGATGATCTCGGCAATCCCCTTGTCCGGGCTGTCATCGTGATAAACCTCATCACGATAGATAAACATGATCAAGTCCGCATCCTGCTCGATGGAGCCCGATTCACGAAGGTCCGAGTTGACCGGGCGCTTGTCGGCCCGTTGTTCCAGACTTCGGTTGAGCTGGGAGAGCGCCACCACAGGGCACTGCAGCTCTTTCGCCAGCGCCTTGAGGGAGCGGGAGATCTCGCCGATCTCCAGGGTACGGTTGTCAGAGAGCGCCGGCACCCGCATCAGCTGCAGGTAGTCCACCATGATCATGGATAGGCCACCGTGCTCGCGTGCCACCCGACGGGCACGGGAACGTACATCGGTCGGAGTGAGGCCGGATGCGTCATCGATATACATCTTGCCCTTCTCCAGCAGCAATCCCATGGTGGAGGAGAGGCGCGCCCAATCCTCGTCGTCGAGCTGACCGGTACGCACCTTGGTCTGGTCGATACGCCCCACAGAGGCAAGCATACGCATGATGATCTGCTCCGAGGGCATCTCCAGCGAGAAGATAAGCACCGGCTTGTCGGCAGTGAGGGCCGCATGCTCGCACAGGTTCATGGCAAAGGTGGTCTTGCCCATTGAGGGACGGGCCGCCACGATGATCAAGTCCGAGCGCTGCAAACCGGCGGTCATCTTGTCGAGATCGTTGTAACCGCTCGATACCCCGGTCACCCCGTTGTGCGGGGTCTTGAACAGCTCTTCAATCTTGTCGACGGTCTGCTCGAGGATGAGCTTCAGGGGCTGGGGCCCCTCGTTGGCGCTGGTGCGCTGCTCGGCAATCTTGAATACCTTGCTCTCGGCCAGATCGAGCAGATCGCCGGAGGTACGGCCCTGTGGCTCGTAGCCTGCTTCGACTATCTCGTTGGCGACCGAGATCATCTCCCGTACGACCGCCCGCTCACGCACGATTTCGGCGTAGGCGTTGATGTTGGCAGCACTCGGGGTGTTCTTGGCGATCTCCACCAGATAGGCGAAGCCGCCCGCCTCTTCCAGCTGTTCGGAGCGCTCCAGCTCCTCCTGCAAGGTGATGAGGTCGATGGGGTTGCCCGCGTTGGAGAGGCGGGTCATAGCCTGGAAGATCAACCGGTGCGGACGGCTGTAGAAATCCTGATCGATAACCCGTTCGGCAACCCGATCCCAGGCATCGTTATCCAGCATCAGGCCGCCCAGTACGGACTGTTCGGCCTCAAAAGAGTGGGGAGGAACTTTCAGCTGTTGTGTCTTGGCGTCTTTTTTCGCCGTCACTTGCTCTGCCATACACATAAAAACCGCAGCGGGAAGGGGACGGGAATTTTACAAAAGAAAGCCAACTACGGCGAGCCCTATCTGGCGGCTCATACCATCATAAAGGGCCAAACCAGAGTCTGCTCTACCTTGACCATTTTGATTTTGCTTCGCATTTTGCGCTCCTTGCGACTCAATCTTCTGCTTTTCATCCGGTTTACTCCTCTTGTTTGACGCCGCATCGCGGCTACCTCGTTCATGAATAATTCATGCCAGAGGTGATATTGATGAATACAAGCTGCGACACAATTAGGGGCAGGCAGCCTGCCATGCGCCTTGCTGAGCTTGCCAAAGCGGAGCATGCCCCACCCACAGACGAGAGTGAAAAGAGTCAAAATGAAAAAGATGCTGACCCTGTTTGCCGTGATCCTGGCCATTGGCCTGGGGGCACCTCACGCCGAAGCCAAGAAATTTGGCGGCGGCAAATCCTTTGGTAAAAGTTACAAAACTGCGCCGGCCCAGCCTGCGGCCAAACCGGTCGACAACAAGAATCCGACACTGAATGCCCAGACTCCGCCGAAAAAGAGCGGCATGATGGGTGGCCTGCTGGGCGGCCTGCTGGCTGGCGGCCTGTTTGCCTACCTGCTGGGCAGCGGTGCCTTTGAAGGTCTGCAAGGAATGGACTTCCTGCTGATCGCCCTGCTGGCGCTGGGTGCCGTCTTCCTGATCCGTACCCTGCGCAAGGGCAAGGTCGCGACGCCACAGCCACAACAGGCGGCCTATGCGGGCTATCAGCCACCGCAATCCGCGGCCCCGCAGCAGTTTGAGCAGAGCAACAGCGCACCGCAAGCCACCGGCTTTGCCGACAGCGACGTGCCGTTCCGCCTTCCGCCGGGCTTTGACATGAACAGCTTCCTGGCCGGTGCCCGCGATCACTATCGCACCCTGCAAGAGGCGTGGAACAAGAACGATCTGGAAAAAGTGCGCGAGTACGTCAGCCCCGAGCTCTTTGAGCAGCTCAAAGCCGAGCGCGCCGAACTGACTGGCGACCAGCATACGGAAGTAATGTATGTGGATACCCAGCTGGTACGTGCTGACTACGGCAGCGACTGGGCTCAGGTGAGCGTGCGCTTCAGCGGCCGCTACATGGACCGTCAGGAGCAGGTCGAAGAAGACATCAAAGAGGTGTGGCACCTCGAGCGCGATCTGGCCAAGAACAATGCCCCCTGGCATATCGTCGGTATCGAGCAGCTGTAAGGCTTCGCGCCTATCAGTTAGTCACTAGGCAATAGCCAGTCAGTTAAGCCTGACTGGCTATTTTTTTATGGGCACAACGAGACCAAATAGAGACTGACGCTGGCTCGTTATAGCTGTTGGGGCATGAAGTAACTTGGTCATATTGTGCTGATGATGACACCGATTTGATGACTCGTTTGCAGATGACGTTTGCGCTCCGCACAAAAGCCCCATCGCGGAACCGAGAGGGAATAATGTTGAGCATTAACCAAAAATAAGCAGCCTATTAGCTTGGGAAAAGCCGCGAGCCTATTTGACAGACATAAAAAATCCGAAGCCAGAACAACCGGCTTCGGATTTCATCATCCAAGGAGGAGCAATTAATGAGCATTAGTTGCTCGGTATGACTCCTACGGCAGATTTTTTATCATCGGCATGGCCGTGATCAGTGGTGATGGCCCTTGCCACCACAACCGCCGCCACCGCAGCAGCCGCCGTGACCATGGCCGTCACCGTGATCGTGGCCATGATCGTGACCGTGGCCAGCACCGCCGCAGCAACCGCCCTGGCCGTGATCCTCATCGTGGTCGTGACCATGACCGCCACAGCAGCCGCCGTGATCGTGGTCATGACCGTGATCGTGACCGCAACCACCGGCACCGTGAACGTGGCCGTGAGCCAGCTCTTCGGCAGTGGCGGCACGCACGTCCTTGATCTCGACCTTGAAGCCCAGAGTTACGCCAGCCAGCGGATGGTTGCCATCCACCTTGACGAACTCTTCGGACACTTCAACCACGGTCACCGGACGGTGGCCATCGTCGGTTTCAGCCACAAAAGTATCCCCTTCGGAGACTTCCATGCCGTCGAACAGCTCGCCCGGTACTTCTTGTACCAGTGTCTCGTCATATTCGCCGTAGGCCTGGCTCGGTGCCAGAGTCACTTCGAAGGCTTCACCTACCGCGCGACCTTCCAGCTCGGCTTCCAGGCCTGAGACCAGGTAACGGGTGCCGTGCAGATAGACCAGCGGCTCTTTGCCGACAGTGCTGTCGATGACTTCACCGTGCTCGTCGGTGACTGTGTATTCCAGCGTAACCACGCTCAGAGGAGCTACTTTCATGTCAGGATCCTGCGGATAGAAAAAAACGGGCTCAGAATACCCTAAAAAGCGGGCCGCGCATATGCCGTGCGGCGCCACTGAGTGACGAAAAAAACGGCAACAGCGTCAGCGAGAAGGCCCGCATTCCACCCGCCGTTCCCTTATCAGGGGCGAAACACCCCGATCACCTCTTCCGCCTCGCGAGTCTGCTTGTCGACCTCGGCAGGCGTTTGTACCTGGGTATCGCCACAGGCGACGCAGGTCACCTTCTCGACTCCATGCTCCAGATACAGCATCATGTTGTCCAACTTGCCGCACGCCGGGCAGACAGCACCGGCAATGAAGCGTTTTTTACGTCTGGTTTCCATATTTGTTACCTCCAAGCAGCATCATATCAGGGTTTTTACATGCATCACGCCATCGAGTATCACCATTTTTCCTGCCAGGGCCTGCACGCCGGCAACCGCAAACGAACTCCGGTCGGGCAGCTGTTGCGGATCACCCGGGGCGCCGCGCTGCTGAGACTGGGCCAACATGAGCTGTTGCTGCCGGCAGGCAGCAGCTTCTGGCTCTGCGCCGATGCCCTCGCGGCCTTCAGCCCCCTCAGCGGTTGCGAGTACGATCAGCTGAATGTCTCTTTGCGCGTGGCTCAGCCGCAGCAAGCAGGCTGGCTGCTGGCTACCCCGCTGCTCGATGCCCTGCTCGACTCGCTGGCCCGATGGCAACGTCCGAAAGAGTGGCAAGGGGCCTACGGTCAGCGACTGCAGGTGATCCTGGATGAGCTGCAACAGTGCGCCATCAGCCAGCAGGGTCACGGTGAGCTGCAAGCCTGCTGGCAAGCGCTGGCCAATGGCCAGCCGGAGTCTCTGCAACAGTGGGCACAACAAGCCGATGCGCCGGTAGAAGGGAGTGAATTGCAACAACAGTGGCAACTGCTGCAGGCGCTCAGATTGCTTAAAGGCGGCAGCAAACCCGCGCAGGTGGCCAGCAAGCTGGGTTATGCCGATGAGGCCGCATTGCAAGCGGCCTGCCAGCAGTGGGGCGTTGGCGAGGATGGTGATCAATAACCGGACGCCGATGGAATACGCCAACGAAATTGGCTGAATGAGTCCAGTTTTTTGCCAGATGGTCGTTAACAAGGAAGGGCCATTCCCCCCGTAATCCTTTATGCTAGAGGCCTGAAGTGACTGCCAACGTTTCGACCAACAGGACATCTGCCATGACGAGCAAAGCCAATCAATCCCAGGGCATGTTGCTGTTTCACCTTTCAGCCAAACAATCCTTTGCCATCGGTACCCTCAAGGTGAAGGAGATAGTGCCCTACACCCAGCTGACGGCAATGCCGCACTCGCACCCGACCGTGTTGGGGGCTGCCAATATGCGCGGCTCCACCATTCCGGTGATCGACATGGCGATGGCGGTGGGCTATCGCCCCATCAGCAAGGAGGAGATGCCCCACTGCTTCATCATCATTACCGACTGCCGCCGCACCCTGGTGGGCTTTCTGGTACGGGGCATCGACAAGATCACCGAGTGCAACTGGCGCGATATCGAATCGCCCCCCGCCTCCCTCGGCCACAATGTGTTCGTAACCGGCGTGACCCGGGTCAATGACCAGCTGATCCAGCTGCTGGATGTGGAGCTGATCCTCTCCCGGGTCTATCCGGACGATCCGAGCCACCTCTATCCGGTGCTGACCGATGTGCAGCGGGAGCGGATCAAGCCGATGCGGATCCTGCTGGTTGATGACTCCTCGGTTGCCCGCCGTCAGCTGATGGCAGCGCTGGACTACATCAATATTCCTTATGAGGTCTGTACCAATGGCAAGGATGCACTGACCCTGATGCAGCAACGGGCCAGCCAGAAGACCCCTATCGACATTCTGGTGAGCGATATCGAGATGCCGGGGCTTGATGGCTACGAGCTGGCCTTCGAGGTACAGAGCGACAGCAAACTGGCGGGAGCCTACATCATCCTCCACACCTCGCTCTCCAGCGAGATCAGTGTGGAGCGTGCCCATCAGGTGGGGGCTCATGAGGCGCTGACCAAGTTCGAGGCCAACGAGCTGATCCAGGCCATGCTGCGCGGCGCCGAACATCACGATCGCCTGCTGAAATAAACCAATGACTGGCGGGAGGTCACTCCTCCCGTCCTCCTTATCTTCGACACTGACCGGCTGACCCCATGCTGACCGAGAGCCACTTCCACGCCCCCTGGTGGGCCCGCAATCCTCATCTGCAGACCATATTGCCCAAATGGCTGCGCCGCCCCCCTGCCCGTTTTGTGGCGGAGCGTTTTGAACTGCAGGACGGGGACTTTGTCGACCTCGCCTGGAGCGGGGAAGTCAGCCTTGATGAACGGCCGCTGGTAGTGGTGTTTCACGGGCTGGAGGGGAGCATTCACTCCCACTATGCCAAGGGATTGTTCGCCCACCTGCAGCAAGAAGGCAGAGAGGCTGTGCTGATGCACTTTCGCGGTTGCAGTGGCGAGCCCAATCGCCACCTGCAAGCCTATCACTCCGGCGCCATCGGTGATGCGCAGGAGCTGATTGCCGAGCTGAGCCAGCGCTTCCCGGGCAAACCGCTGATCGCCATCGGCTTTTCACTGGGTGGCAATATGCTGGTCAATCTGCTGGCACGGGCCTGTCCTGCGGCATTGAAAGCGGCGGTGGTGGTCTCGGCCCCGCTGCAACTGGCGAGCTGCGCCGAGCGGGTCAATCAGGGCTTCTCGAAGGTCTACCAGAACTATCTGCTGCGTACCATGCGCCGCAATCTGCTCAACAAAATCAGCCAGCAGCAGAAAGCGAGTGAACGCTGGCAACCCCGGCAAGTGGAGCAGATTGCCACCCTGCGTGATTTTGACGAGCTGGTCACCGCGCCACTGCACGGCTTTCACAGTGCAACCCACTACTACCAGAGCTGCTCCGGCCTTCCCCTGCTGCGCCAGATCCCGATCCCGACCCTGGTCATCCACGCCGCCGACGACCCTTTTATGTCACACGCAGTCATTCCACGGCCGGAGCAACTCTCGCCCGCGGTGCGCTATGAGCTGAGCCAGCGCGGCGGCCATGTTGGCTTTCTGCACGGCACGCCCTGGCGGCCACGGTTTTGGCTGGATGAGCGGATCAGCCGCTGGATTGCCGAACAGAGTCACTCTGCAACACAGAACTGATTGCGTCCCAACTCCTTGGCCCGATAGAGCGCCTGATCGGCCCGCTCCAGCAACTGGCTAGCCCCTTCACCGGACACTGTGCTGGCAATCCCCTGACTCACCGTCACCCAGGGGACAACATCGGACGCCAGATGCTCCAGCTGCAGGCTGGCCAAGCCATCTTGCAACCGCTGCGCCACGCTGGCCGCCGCCTGACGGTCGGTATTGGGCAGCAGCAGCACAAACTCTTCCCCACCATAGCGGGCCACCAGATCAGATGGCGTGCGTACCGCACGGTTGAGCGCTTGTGCCACCTCGTTGAGACACATATCCCCCACCTGATGGCCGTAGTAATCGTTGAAGCGCTTGAAATAGTCCACATCGATCAGAATGAGCGATAGCGGAGCGCCGCTCTCCTGGCTATGGGCCAGCGCGCGCTCCAGCTCAATATTGAAATGCCGCCGGTTGGCGACACCGGTCAGAGGATCTTGCTTGGCGAGCTGATCAAGTTGGCGCAGCAGCGTCAGATTTTCATGCTCTCGCATGATCGCAAGCTCAAACCAGCGGTGCAGCATGCGGCGGCCAACCTCCAGCGCAATCACGCCAAACAACACGCCAAGCAGGTAGATCTGGGGAAAATCGACGCGTAAAAAGAGCTCCAACCCCACACCCACCGTCATCGGGCCCAAGAGATAGCCATAAAAAACCTTGCGATCGGGATAAAACGCGATGAGCGCGGCCAACAGGTTGAGCCGCATGATCCCGTTGGCATAGCTGACCCCTCCCCGCAACTCCACCTGACCAATCGTATAGATATGCAGCGTCCAGAGTCCGCCCCATAGCACCGTCACCAGTGCAGCCATCCGTAACCAGAGGCGATCCTGCAGATGGTCACAAAACAGGCTGACAACAGGTAGCAGCAATAGCACCACCATGACCAGCGCCAGCTCACTCTGAAAGCGCCAGGGCAAGCTGTCATCACTGGCGAGCCCGACCTGGCTGTAAACCTCGTAGCGTATCGAAAGAAACAACACCACCAGCCAGTTCAACAACCAGAACCACACCATGCCTCGGGCAATCGCCTCTCGACGTGCGCTGTCCAGATGCTCAGTCAGGGTTAACGGCGCACTGCGCTGCGCTTCAGACAACATCTCTCAGACTCCGGTGAAAAGGTAAAAAGTGATTGCATTCGCGGGATTCAACACAACAATAGCCTGACGATCACCTCTTTTGCTGTGAGACCTTTAAATGATCATTCCCTGGCAAGAACTGGACGGCGACACCCTGACCAACCTGATCGAACACTTTGTGTTGCAGGAGGGAACAGAATATGGAGAGCAGGATGTACCGCTTGGCGTCAAAGTCGATGCAGTGAGAGAACAATTACAGCAAGGCAAAGCTGTCATCGTCTATAGCGAGCTGCACGAATCGGTGAATATCGTGATGAAAGACCGCTTCATCGAGCAGTCTTGACCCAACCGCAATCCGGACCTTATAACGGAATTCCCAAGGAAGAGAGAATCCCATGTCGGCCAAGCACCCCATTATTGCCGTTACCGGTTCGTCCGGTGCCGGCACCTCCACCTCCACCAACGCCTTTCGCTCCATGTTCCATCAACTGGGATATACCGCAGCTGTGGTGGAAGGTGACAGTTTTCACCGCTACACCCGACCGGAAATGGATGTAGCGATCCGCAAGGCGCGCGAACAGGGGCGCCACATCAGCTATTTTGGCCCTGAGGCCAATGACTTCGGGCTGCTGGAGAGCTTTTTTCAGGGCTATGGGCAGGATGGCAATGGCCAGTATCGCCGCTACCTGCACAGCTTTGACGAGGCGGTACCCTTCAACCAGATGCCCGGTACCTTCACCCCCTGGCAGCATCTGCCCAGCAATACCGATCTGCTGTTTTATGAAGGGCTGCACGGCGGTGTGGTCACCGAGGATCACAATGTGGCGCGCCACGTGGATTTTCTGATAGGCGTAGTGCCCATCGTCAACCTGGAGTGGATCCAGAAGCTGATCCGCGATACCTCGGAGCGAGGGCATTCCCGCGAGGCAGTGACCGACTCCATCGTTCGCTCCATGGATGACTACATCAACTTCATCACCCCGCAGTTCTCGCGCACCCATATCAACTTCCAGCGAGTACCGACGGTGGATACCTCCAACCCCTTCAGCGCCAAGGTGATCCCGAGTCTGGACGAGAGTATGCTGGTGATCCGGTTTCGCGGTATCAAGCAGGTAGATTTCCCCTACCTGCTGTCGATGATCGATGGCTCATTCATGTCGCGGATGAACACCATCGTGGTGCCGGGTGGCAAGATGGGCTTTGCGATGGAGCTGATCCTGCGCCCGCTCATCCAGCAATTGATTGAAACCGGCAAAATAACCTGATTCAAAGGAGTTCACGATGCGGCTTGCTTATCTCTCTGTGGCACTGCTCGCCCTGCTTGGCGGTTGCAGCAGCGGGCCGGCGGCCCCCACGCTGGAGTCCGGCACCATGCTGGTTCGCCCGATGGGCAACTGGACCTATGGTGCAACCCCGCGCTACGCCCTGGCCGAACAGTATCAATTTGCCGGTGAGTTGGCGGAAGGGTGGCTGGAGCCGATGCAGCAGGCGGTAAGCCGGGAGCTCAATGGCAAGGGGTGGCAGAGTGCACCGCTCGACGAGGCGGATCTGTGGGTCGCCATCGGCGTCGCGGGCGGCAAGGATATGAGTGACGGCGAGATTTTCGCCCGTCTTGGCATGACGCCCGGGGTATATGCCTCGGCCAACCAGCGCAAAGGGTCGCTGGCCATCGTGCTGCTCGATCGCAAAACCCAGAAAGCGGTCTGGAGCAGCATCATCCAGCTGACCAGCGATGTAAGCATTGCAGATAGCCAGCGTCAGGCACTCAGCCAGCAGCTCGCGGCCGAGCTGCTCAATCGCGTCCCCACCAACTAGCGCTTGTTTAGTGATAACGGATGGATAGAAAAACGGCTTGCTTCCCGGCAAGCCGTTTTTTGTGGTCTCAACCTCTTGACCCAATCCGGCCTAGGCCAGACCCGGGCACAAAGCTGCACACCTTCAACTATCTGTGGTCACTTATTTAAGCGTACAGGTCAGCAGCGTGACTCCTTTCTGAGTGAGGAGGGCTTGCTTGTCCTGATTCCAGAAAGTGGTGACGCTGTCGGAATATTTGGCGCCAGATTCAGACTCAACACGCGCCAGCTTGTGATAAACCCCGGCATAGGGGAACTGCACCATATCGGCCTGGGCATCATAGGTAACGGCCAGCATCTCTTCGCCACACTGGTATTGGCTGTATTGATACTGGGTAGGTTGCGGGCTGCTGCACGCCGCCAGGCCCAAAAGGGGAAGCAGAGCGATCAATTTTTTCATTGCACTTTCCTTATGTAATGGCTTTATGTCATGGCCTTGTGCAGTGGCCTTACGTAACGGCCTTATGCCAGGGTACCAACGAAACTATCGTTATCAAGCTTCAACAATTTGATAACTATGGGTAATTTGTACCGCTTTTTCCAACATCAGGGAAACAGAACAATATTTTTCCATCGACAGATCGACCGCTCTGGCCACCTGTTTCTCTGCCAATCCCTTGCCTGTCACCACGAAGTGCAGATTAATCTTCTCGAAAACCCGGGGCACGCTATCGACCCGTTCGCCACTGACATCGACGTGGCATGCGGTCACCGACTGGCGCGCTTTTTCGAGGATGGAGACCACATCAATGGAGCTGCAACCACCGACCGCCAGCAGGATCATCTCCATCGGGCTGGCCCCCTCACCGGGGTTGGCACCATCCAGGATCACCTTGTGACCAGATTCACTCTCACCCACAAACTTCATCCCTTCCACCCAGCTGACCTTGGCTTTCATCTCGCACTCTCTCCTGTTAATCATGATGATGGATCCCTAGCATAACCCAGTCGCTTATCTCTGCCGAACAGGGGGAGTTGGGATGGAAATAGATCAAAATCAACATCTCCGACCTCTATCTTCCCTAGAATGGCCGAAGCGGCGCAGCAGGCATTACTCAAAGGGCTCTGTCAAAAGCCCGCAAAGCCTTGTCAGCACAGGCAAAGGCTCTTATCCTACTGCGACCAATACAAGGAATGGCAAGATTGGCAGCTTGCCCGGACGCACAAGTCCATAAAAAGACACTACAGAGGAATTCTCATGGTCATTGGCAAACCGCAAAGCGATCCCACCCTGGAATGGTTCTTGTCGCACTGCCACATTCATAAGTATCCCGCCAAGAGCACCCTGATCCATGCGGGTGAAAAAGCGGAGACCCTCTACTACATCGTCAAGGGCACTGTGGCCGTCTTGATCAAGGACGATGAGGGCAAAGAGATGATCCTCTCCTATCTGAATCAGGGGGACTTCCTGGGCGAGATGGGGATGTTCGAGGAGAACGAGAACCCCGAGCGCTCCGCCTGGGTTCGCGCGAAAGGCTCTTGCGAAGTGGCAGAGATCTCCTACAAGAAGTTCCGCCAGCTGATCCAGGTCAACCCGGACATTCTGATGCGTCTCTCTGGCCAGATGGCCAAGCGCCTGCAACACACCAGCCAGAAAGTGGGTAACCTCGCCTTCCTGGATGTGACCGGCCGGATCGCCCAGACCCTGCTCAACCTGGCCAAACAGCCGGATGCCATGACCCACCCGGATGGCATGCAGATCAAGATCACCCGTCAGGAGATCGGCCAGATCGTCGGCTGCTCTCGTGAAACTGTGGGCCGCATCCTGAAGATGCTGGAAGAGCAGGAGCTCATCTCTGCTCACGGCAAGACCATTGTGGTATTTGGCACTCGCTGATGACCCGTCCGCAGGCCTGACTGAGGCCTTGGGATAAAAAAGGCTGCTACGGCAGCCTTTTTTGATCCTCTCCCCTATAATCCCGAACGCCCTTCACTGTTCCGGCATTCGCCCAGAGAGTTACTATGCACCTTCAATGTCCCCGCTGCCGCAGTCCGCTCCATCTTCATGAAGCCTCCCAGGGACGCTATTGCGACAACAAGCATCACTTCGATCCGGCACCGGAAGGTTATCTGGATCTCATCCCCGGCAAGAAAAACCCCAAAGACAGCGACAGCCGTGCCCTGATGCGCGCCAAGCACCATTTCCTGGAAGCCGGCCACCAACTGCCGCTGGTTGAGGCCATGGCCGCCCTGCTCGCTCCGCTGGCCCCGCAAGAGCTGGTTCATCTGGGATGTGGTGAAGGCTACTACTGCCGCGCGCTGGCAGAGCGCCTGCCCGGCTGGCAGTTTGCTGGGGTTGATATCGCCAAGAACACCATCTTTGCCGCCAAAAAAGCGCAGCCGGACGGCCAGTTTGTCATTGCCGATCCCGCCCGTGCACCGCTGCAACCGGGCTCTGCTCAGGTGCTGCTGGTCAACGATCTCAAGGTCAAGACAGAGCAGCTGGTCAGCTGGCTGGCGCCCGGTGGCTATCTGCTCTATCTGCAGCCCGGCCCGCGCCATCAGTGGCAACTGCGGGTCAGCCTCAACCCGGTGAGCATGGAACACCCCCTCAGCTGGCCAACCCTCGGCGGCCTCAATCCGGTGACTCAACAGCGCTGCCAGTTCAGCCTCACCATGGATCAGGCCATGCGCAGCTTTATTCTGGAGACCAGCCGTCTAGGCTGGCGGGCGACCGGTGAGCAGCGTCACGCTTTCGCTCAACAGGGCCCGAATGAACTGGAACAGGATCTGCTGCTGACCCTGTGGCAAAAGCCCATCTGATCACTGGGGGGAGCCTTGCAAGGCTCCCACCCCGTTTTTCCCGCCCCGCCCCATGCTCCCCTGCGTGATCTAGCTCACAACTTGAGCCATCGACCTTGTTGCTCAGAACAGCCTTGATGTCAAAAAAGTCACTAGAAAATAATTCATTGAATTTAATCTCTTTTTATCTTGTCAAAAACCGTCACACCCAGTCTTGATAACGACCTCGTCACCTCAATTAAACAACGATGGATTCAGCCCCAGTCAAGGTTGGGACGCCTACCGTGTGGCTATCGGACTATTTCCGATTTCACAGAACCGACAACAAGTTCGGAAGTGTTTACATCAGAGGAATAACGCATATGAAGAAGTCTGCACTGACTATTGCCATCTCCAGCCTGCTGCTGGCGAGCGGCGCCCATGCTGCTACCGTTTACAACCAGAACGATACCAAGCTGGAAATCGGCGGCCGTGCACAAGGTGCTTACTACGGTACTGACGACAACGGTTCCGAAGGTGACCAGAGCTACTTCCGTCTGCACGTTGCTGGCGAGACCAAGATTGCTCCCGAGATGAAGGCGTTCGGCTTTGCCGAGTACAACCTGCCGACTTCCGGTTCTGACAACGACGAGCTGCGTTATGCCTATGCCGGCATCAAGCACGACCGTTTCGGCGCATTCAGCTATGGTCGTCAGGATGGCCTGTTCACCAAGGCCGTCAACAACTATACCGACGTCCTGCCTGAGTGGGGCGGTGACGGCCTGGGCAAAGATACTGAAGTATTCGGTACCGGCCGTACCAACGGTCTGGCCCAGTACATCTATAACTACCAGGGTCTGACTCTGGGTGCCCAGTTCACCGGTAACAATGATCCGCAAAACGCCGGTCGCAGTGCAATCACTGAATCTTTCAACGGCAACACCTACAACGGCGAAAGCTGGAATAGCAAAGGTTCTGCTGAAGGCTTCGCAGTTTCTGCCAACTACGATTTCGATATGGGCCTGAGCCTGGGTGCTGCCTATAACCAGGCTGGCAAGACCGACGAGCAAGCTCGCTACGCCGCCTTCGGTGGCGACAAGGATGCCAAGCTGATGGGCTTCGGCGCCAAATATGCAACTGGCGACCTCTACCTGGCTGCAACCTACTCCCACGGTGAAGACCACCTGTTCGTCAACAACGGCTACGCCGAGAAGATGGATGGCTACGAAGCCGTTGCCCAGTACACCATCGGCAAGTTCAAGCCTTCTCTGGCCTACCTGCGCACTGACGTGAAAGACTCCGCTCGCGGTATCGATGATACCTACACCGAGTACGTATCTATCGGTGCCTGGTACAACTTCACCGAGAACTTCAACGCCTATGTTGATTACAAGCTGAACCTGCTGGACTCCGTAGATGGCAAGTCCACCAACTCTCTGGGCAAGAACACCGATGACGTAGTCGCGGTTGCCCTGCAGTACAACTTCTAAGTAATTGGAAGTCAGTTATACCCTGTGATACCAATGTCTACTGTTTGAATTACTTCCGGCCGCTCTGCGGCCGGTTTTTTTATTGCGCCTTTTCAGCACCTTGCATATAACTATCGAGCGGATTGATGGCAATATCCGCGCCGTTGACAGGGAGTGACAAGGAGATATTCACGGATGAGACAAGCGCGCGGGAACATAGACTGGCAACGCGGGTGGCTGTTGTTGCCACTGCTGTTGATATCGCTCATCTGGAGCAGCACGGCAGATGCCAGCTGGGATCAGAGCCTCTATCGTCAACTGGGTCTGGCCGGCAAGCTGGATAAACAGACCTTTCGTCAGGCACTCAACAGTTATCAAACTGTGCGCCACAAACGCAAACCCATTCTCACCATCATCGATTACAGCAAGCCATCCACCCAGCGCAGGCTGTTTGTCATCGATATGAAACGCCACAAGCTGCTCTATCACACCTGGGTCAGTCATGGCCGCAACTCAGGTGAACTGGCCGCAAAACACTTTTCCAACCAGCTCAACTCCCGCCAAAGTTCCCTCGGCGTCTATCGCACGGCGGAAACCTATCAGGGCAAGCATGGCTATTCGCTGCGACTCGATGGCTTGTCACCGGGTAAAAACTGCAATGCCCGCAAGCGTGCCATCGTGGTACATGGCGCCGCCTATGCCAGCCCGACCCATCTGCGCAAATATGACAAGCTGGGCCGCAGCTGGGGTTGCCCCGCCCTGCCCAAAGAGCAGGCCAGGGCCATCATAGATACCATCAAGGGGGGGAGTGTCATCTACGCTCACGGCTAGCGGGCACAACACCAGACAACGCAAGGCCAGCGATCGCTGGCCTTGTTTGTTACGCTTTTCACACTAAACGTGGCGCGTTATTGGCGCACCACCAGTACCGGACAGGGTGCATGACGCACCACAGACTCGGCGACACTGCCTACCAGCAGATGGCTGATACCGGAGCGACCGTGGCTGCCCATCACGATCAGCTCAACCTCATCCTCCTTGGCCTGAATGACAATTTCATCGGCGGCGCGGCCAAAGCGAATATCAAAGGTGGCCGGGATCGGCAGAGTGGCCACCAGCTCTTTGAGCTGGGTTCTGGCCTGACGCTCCATCTCGTGGGTGATCTCGATGGCCGTCATATGCAGGATCTTGTAGCTGTCGAAACCGTGCAGTTGATCAACCACGTGGATCAGCTTGAGCTGGGCCTGATGGCTCTGTGCCATGAAAACGGCATAGTCGAGTACCGCGCGAGACATTTGGGAAAAATCGACTGGACAGAGCAGAGTCTTGATCGATGGCATAATGCAGTCTCCTCTACTGATTGGGGTGCTATTGAATCTTTACTCGATCATAACGATCCGACCGCAAATAACCCTCGACCCTGTCGCAAAATGGAGATGCGAGATGTTTTCTCCGCCCGCCGCGATCAATGCATGGTATAAATCAGGTGATAAATGCTCTCCTCACCCCTGCGAGGATAATGCTGACCATGCTGCGCATCGGTTGTTTGCTGCTTTGCTCTCTGTGTGCGATCGCCCACGCTCGCACAGCCGATATTCACGTCTATTGCGATGGCTGGCCCGGTTTCTGCCAACCGGATGGCCGCGGTATCTATCTCGATCTGGTGCGAACCATCTACCAACCCCATGGCTACCAGATCGTGCCCCATATCGTGCCCTACAAACGCGCCGTCGCCATGATAGCCAAGCAAGAGGGGGATATGGCGATGAGTGTCTATCTGGACGAGATCAAGGGGGTCAAACAGCCCCGTCAGCCAGCCTCCGCAGATGATGTGACCGTCTTCATGCTCAAGCAGTGGCAGCCACAATGGCGGGGAGAGCGCAGTCTGGAGGGAGAGACCGTACTCTGGCGGCGAGGATGGGTGCTGGATAAATATCTTCCGGTCACCATGCGATGGCACGAGATCGACAACCATGAGATGGCCCTGCAGCTGATTGGCAAGGGGCGCTATCGCTATTACCTGACCGCTGGCGTGCTCCATGCAGCCGATGAGACCCCGGCCAATATGTACCGCACCATTTTGCGCTGGATACCGACTTACCCCATTTTTGCCGATACCGAGCAGGGCGACCGGCTACTGCAGCTGTGGGATCAGGAGATGGTGAATCTGATCCGTCGCGGCACGCTGGCCGAGATATATCGCCATTATCACCTCTATGAATACTACCGCGACTTTCTCGAGGAGCAGGCGGTCAAGGCCAGCGAAAAATGATCCCACCATAGGGGAAAGAGAAGGATGCCGCAGCCCCGTCAACAGCGGCCACCGCCAGCAACCTGCCCATGAGCAACACCTTTCCATTGTGGTTTGAGTCACCGTAGCCACGCCACAACTCAGGGTTGCCGGAACCCCTTAGCCAAGCGGTCATAGAGGATCACATTGACCGAGGCGGCCAGATTCATGCAGCCCTGAGTCGGCACATAGACCACATCTTTCACCGCGCCATAGAGGGCGGGATCGAGCGTGCCATCCTCCGGCCCGAAGATATAAAAAGCGCGTTCCGGATGGACATAGTCGGGGAGCGGCGTAGCGCCGTCGATCAAATCGACCACCACGGGCACGCATCCCTGCGGGATAAACGCCATCAGATCATCCACCCCGAGCAGCGGGATCTTCTCCACCATCTGCTTGGTATCGGTGGCAAAGCGGCGCGCCAGCTCGAAGCGGTTGCCGGTGTAGTAGACCTCATCCACCCCGTAGCAACCCGCAGCCCGCATCACGGCACCGACATTTTCCGGGGATTTGGGATTGACCAGCCCCACGCAGCAGAATGCTCTCTTTTCCATCATCTCTCCTCATCTTACGGCGGCCATTATAAGCCGCTGCGGAGTCAACGACCCGTTAAAAGTACCTCGCCAGGCTCAACGATTCGTCGCCCCATCACGGATGTCGATTTTTTGTGCGCAAGCCGACAAATTTTGTACAAGTCGATAGCCAGCAAACGTTTCCCAGCAATAATGGACAAACGTTTGTAAATGGATGTTTGTCTATGACTGAGCGTGAACAAGAGATCCTCGCCCTGCTGCGTCAGGATCCCATGATTGCCCAGCAGGAGCTGGCCGATCGCCTCGGCATCAGCCGCTCTGCGCTGGCCAGCCACATCTCCAGCCTGATCCGGCAGGGATATGTGCAAGGCAGAGGTTATGTACTGCGAGAGGGCCCCTACGTGGTGGTGATCGGCGGTGCCAATATGGATATTTGCGGCACCAGCCACGACAACCTGCTGCTCGGTGACTCCAACCCGGGCAAAGTGCGCACTTCAGCCGGTGGTGTCGGCCGCAATATCGCCGAGAATCTGGCGCGATTAGGGAGCGATACCCGGTTGCTGACTGCCGTCGGCAACGACCAGTATGGTCACCATCTGCTAGAGGTGAGTCAACGAGCCGGCGTCGATGTACGCCAGACCCTGGTGCTCGATGGTCACGCGACCTCCTGCTACCTCAGCATTCACGATGGGAGCGGTGAAATGAGCTGCGCCATTAACGACATGGCTATCATAGAGCAGCTCACCCCTGCCCGCCTGACCCCCCTTGGCGGCTTTCTCGGGGGTGCCAAGCTCTGGGTGCTCGACACCAATCTGGCCATCCACACCCTCGACTGGCTGTTCGAACGACAGGGGGATCACGCCATCTTTGTCGATACCGTCTCGGTGGCCAAGGTGGAGAAGATCCGCCCCTGGCTCGGCAAGATCCACACCCTCAAACCCAATCGCAGCGAAGCCGAACAGTTGTGTGGCATGACCATCGCCGGGCCAGACTCTTGGCCCATGGTAGCCGCCTGGTTCCACCGCGCCGGAGTCAAGCGATTGTTCCTCAGTCTGGGTGAGCAGGGGATCTTCTATAGCGACGGCGAGCAGCAGGGCCACCTGCCGATACTGGGCAGCCCGGTGCTCAACGTCACCGGTGGCGGGGATGCCTTTATGGCCGGCCTCGCCCACGCCTGGCTGCAAGATCTCGATATCACACAGACCACCCGTTTTGCCCTGGGCTGTGCCGCCCTCACCGTCAATTGTTCCGATACCGTTTTTTCCGGTCTCTGCAAAACCGCCGTTGACCGCATACTGGAGGAGTACCCATGCTGAATACTTACCTCGATATCCAACCGGAAGTTGCTGCCGCGCTGGCCGCCGGCAAACCGGTGGTCGCCCTCGAATCCACCATCATCTCCCACGGCATGCCCTATCCACAGAACGTGGAGACGGCCCGTCAGGTAGAGCAGGTGGTGCGCGATAACGGCGCCATTCCGGCCACCATCGCCATCCTCGATGGCCGCCTCAAGGTGGGTCTCGATGCGGGTGCGCTGGAAGCGCTGGGCCGGGCTGGCCACAGCGTGACCAAGTGCAGCCGCCGCGACATTCCGTTCGTACTAGCGCGCAAGGGGATGGGGGCCACCACGGTCGCCTCGACCATGATCATCGCTGCTATGGCGGGGATCCGGGTCTTTGCCACCGGTGGCATTGGCGGGGTACATCGCGGCGCGCAGGAGACCTTCGATATCTCGGCCGATCTGCAGGAGCTGGCACAAACGCCGGTGGCCGTAGTCTGTGCCGGTGCCAAATCAATTCTCGATATCGGGCTGACTCTGGAATATCTGGAGACACAAGGAGTGCCGGTGATCGGCTATCAGACCGAAGAGTTGCCCGCCTTCTACACCCGCGAGAGCGGCTTCAAGGTTGATTATCGACTGGAGAGTCCGGCGGCCATCGCCGAGGCGCTGCGCCTCAAGTGGGAGCTGGGACTGGCGGGCGGCGCCGTGGTGGCCAACCCCATCCCGACTGCACACGCCATGCCGAAAACCGACATCGACACAGCCATTGCCCGGGCGCTCCATGAAGCGGACGAGCAGGGGATCAAGGGCAAGGCGTCAACCCCCTTCCTGCTGGCCCGCGTCTGCGAGCTGACTGGCGGCAACTCGCTCGCCGCCAACATCCAGCTGGTACTGAACAACGCGGCCCTCGGCGCCCGCATCGCCGCCAGCCTCTGATCGCTCGCCGATACCTCGCTATGTAAAAGAGGGCCTGACGGCCCTCTTGTTGTTTTTGCTATCTACTGTGCTATTGCAACGCTGTGTTATTGCAGGACTACGCGCCCATTGAGCGGTTGCACCGGCCGATTATTGGCGTGGTGCATCACCGCCTTGAAAGCGTCGATCTGGGCCTGACTGACCTCAACCGGCTGCTTCATCACCAGCCAGCGCACTCCTTCCGAGCAGGGAGGCGTCGTAAGGGAGCCGCTGAAGCGATAGTAGTCACGATTCTCGGGCAGTAATTGCTCAGCAGAGAGCGGTGTCTTGAGGGTGTGGACCTCCCCCACCTTGGCCGGTAGTTCACCCCAGGCTGCCGCCAGTGCCGGATTGGCCTTGCCAGCCTCGAACATCACCGCCACCACGGCGATCTCTCCCTTGTCACTGACGTGTACCAAATGCCCTTCCAGCGGATAGGATTTGCCCTCGATGAGGTTCTCACTCGGGGCGTGGAAGTGGAACTGCTTTAGTTCAAACGTGGTGCCATCGAGTTGCAAGGTGCTGCCCGGGGCATAACCGACCTGCACGGTATGACCGTTGTTGACCACTGTGTTGCCACCCGCCTGATAGTGGAGTACCAGCGGGGCCAGTTTGGCCTCGACCAATCCGCTCAGGTCAACCGGCGACTGATTGCTGCCCGCACACTGACCAAACTCAGGGGTCAGCTTGGCCCAGTGGGCAGGCCCCGCCTCACCGCTATATTCCCAATGGGGGGCGGCAGCAAACACGACAGGGCACAGCAACAGGGAGCAGGTCAACAGAGACTTTCTCATCATACATCCTTATCTTGATTGAAAAGCACGACCATCCGGCGCCGCTCCAAAGAACAAGACGACAGAGGGTGTTGAAACGCAGGGTACAATTTGCTCATCCTGTCGGTTTATTATTAATGATGCATTTGATAGGTATTTATTTAACGGCAGAATGGCAAAGCATATTGAATAATCGCTTTATTCAATGACAGCAATCTAATTAATCGCCTGTTCATTTTCTTTGCTTCGCACATAATCCAGACATGATGCTAATTCCATACTCTCCTCTTAATTATCCTGCCCTCATTTTGCCAACAAATCATATGTGATTGTTTTTATTGTAAATAGTCAAGCAAGTCTGATTTTGATCAATTAATGAACAGCGCTTTGACGTCATCCTTGTCTTGCTGGCATAAACAGCATCAAGGGAGATGACGCAATGAGAAAATATTGTTTGCTAGTGGCACTGATATTACCCAGTGCCGGTTGGGCGAATGAACCCATACAGCCCGTGGAACCAGCCAAGGTGACAAACCCGGAAAAAGTCGAATTGGGCAAGATGCTGTTTTTCGAGCCAAGACTCTCCAAATCCGGCGCAATCTCTTGTAACTCTTGCCATAACCTGGCGACCGGTGGGGTGGATAATCAAGTCAGCTCACTCGGCCATAAATGGAAAGTGGGCCCTATTAATTCACCGACCGTACTCAACTCCAGCCTCAACTTCGTGCAGTTCTGGGATGGTCGCGCCAAGGATCTGAAAGAGCAGGCGGCGGGCCCCATCGCCAACCCGCTGGAGATGGCATTTACCCACAATCTGGCGGTCGAAACTCTGCATACCCTGCCTGGCTATCGTACCCGCTTCAGCGCCGTTTATGGCAAGGACAACTTCGGCATTGACGAGGTCACCGATGCCATCGCTGCTTTTGAAGAGACCCTGGTTACCCCCAATGCCCCGTTTGACCGCTGGTTGAAAGGGGATAGCAAGGCACTGACCGCACAACAGCTGAAAGGGTATGAGCTGTTCAAAGCCAAAGGATGCACGGCATGCCACAACGGGGTCGCTATCGGCGGCAACTCTTATCAGAAGATGGGACTGGTCAAGAGTTACAAAACGGACAACCCGGCTAAGGGTCGCGGTGCCGTCACCGGAGAGAAGCAGTTCATCGGCTGGTTCAAGGTACCCACCCTGCGTAATATCGAGCTGACTTATCCCTACTTCCACGATGGTGCAGTATGGGATCTGAAAGAGGCAGTCCAGATCATGGCTGATATCCAGCTGGGGCAGCGCCTCACAGATCAGGAAGCCGAAGATATGACTGCCTACCTCAAGAGCCTGACCGGTGAGCAGCCGCAGATCGTGTTGCCACAACTCCCACCGTCACAACCTGATACCCCCAAACCAGAGGTAAAAAACTGATAAAAAACAACAGGGGCCGTGGCCCCTGTTGTCTGCTACCTTACCGGACGATTCAGCGATCCCGATTCAGGGCGATCAGACGATCAAGAATCGCTTCACCATCGGCACGCAAACCGTTGTGCTCATACTCATTGGTGATCCAGGCGCGACTGTTGCCAAGGCCACGCAGGGTTTCGCGGCTGTAGTCAAACTCCACATACATATCCTCGGCATAGACGGCGCAGGCTACCGGCACCTTGTTGCGGGCCAGCTGGGCCGGATTATAGAGCGCCCCCCAGTCCGCCTTGTTGGCCAGCAGATGGGCCGCCTCTTTCAGGGGCAGCAACTCGCGGAACTGCTCGAACATCCAGGGGTAAACCATCTCGCCGGTGAAGGCGAAATCCTTGCCAGGCGCCCAGTTCACCGCAGGAAACTCCCCTCTGACCCGATCCGCCGCCCAGCGAGTCGCCTCCCCTTCGGCGTAGATAGCCTCGTGCAGGATGGCAAACAGCGGGTTGGTATTGAATGGCTGCATGCTCTGCACCTGATAGAGAAAGGCCGGGCTCAGCTTGTCGCCGATAAAGGCCTCTTCCAGCAGGTAATAAAGCTCCTCGAAAGCACCCGTAGCGCCGAGATCCAGCCCTTGCTGCTGGAACTGCTCCACCGTCAGGCGCTGGCCGTTGGGCAGCCGCACATCGTGCTGGTGCAGATGGTTAGCCAACCGGTTGGCAATCCCCTGAGCGTGGGGGAAGCGGGCGAAGAAGGCTCGGTTCTTGTCAGCCACCCGCTGATAGGTGGCGCGGTAAACCTCCTCGGCGCTGCGGCCAATCGGCGCGATGCCGCCGGTGATATAAACCTCCCGCAGGCTATCGGGGAAGAGCGAGAGATAGGTCAAGCAGCAAAAACCACCAAAGCTTTGCCCCAGCAGGCTCCAGCGATGCTTGGGACTGAGCTCCAGCCGGATGAACTCGGCATCTTGCACTATGCTGTCGGCGCGAAAATGGCTGAGATACTCCGCCTGCTCGGCCGGGGTCATTTTGGCCAGAATCTGCCCGTGGATGGGGCTCGACATCCCGGTGCCACGCTGATCCAGCAGCAGCACTCTGAACTCCTGCAACGCCCGCTTGAGCCAGCCACTGTTGGCCGTCGGACGCGGCGCGCCGAAACCGGGACCACCCTGCAAAAAGAGCAGCCAGGGGAGCTTGTCATCGAGTTTGTCTTTGCGGCAGAGGGTGCGGGCAAACAGGGTAATGCTGTCACCATCCGGCTCATCATGATCGAGGGGAACGGTAAAAAAGTGCGGCTCGCAATGAATGCCGTCCAGTACATAGCTCAAGGGGCTGTTCATCTGGGGTCTCTCCGTCAGGATGGGAACATCATTGACCCCATCATAGCCCCGCCCAGCCACAGGGTCACTCCGGTTTTCCAAAATGTTAACAATGGCTTAAAGGTCGAAACATCACCCGACAAGCCGCTCTTCAACGGTGCTGAATTAATTGTTTTGCAGGGGAGATTGACGCCATGGCGCCATTCAACAAAGATGGCTCGCCTGCACAGGAGTGCAGCCATTCAGGCCGACAAAATGGATAAGGGAATGTGATGAAACCGAAGTGGATCAGGGCCAGAAAAAGAGAGAAGAAGCCATGCCCTGGCAGCATGCTGCAGACCGGAATGCTGCTGTTCAGTGCCACCTGTGGCGCGACGCTCTTTTTGGCAGCATGCAACAGCAACTAGAAATGAAAAAGCCCGCTCGATTGAGCGGGCTTTTCGAATTTGGCTCCTCCTACTGGACTTGAACCAGTGACATACGGATTAACAGTCCGCCGTTCTACCGACTGAACTAAGGAGGAATTTTGGTGCCCAGAGACGGAATCGAACCGCCGACACGGGGATTTTCAATCCCCTGCTCTACCGACTGAGCTATCTGGGCAACGGCGCGCATTAAACCCTTTCCAGCGCAGAGTGTCAACCATGATGGCACGATAAAAAGTGCGTTCGCTCAACAACCGAACGAAGCGACCATTTATTATCCATTTCAGTCCTGTTTGCCGTACTTGCTGGCCTCTGAACACCCTGCAGGCTGTGCCAATATGATGGAAATTCGAGGCTCAGTGGGTCCGCCGCATTGAGCCGAATCCACTCTGCGAGTATGCTTTGCCGCAATGATACCGCCTGGAGGCAACATGAGTCTGAATATGCAAGAGTGGCGTGATGAGACCACCGAGATCGTCAACGAACTGCTGGCCGATGGCAGCAATCCCGATGCGGATTACGACATCGAGCACCACTTCGCCTGCCAGGATTTCGACCGTCTGGAAAAAGCAGCGGTTGACCTGTTCAAGGCCGGTTTTGAAGTGACCGATGCCGAAGAGATGGAGCTGGATGACGGCGCCACCATCTTCTGCTTCGATGCCACCATCGAGTGTAAGCTGAATGTCGAAGCGATCGTAGCCGATATCGCCAAGATGCTGCCCATCCTGGAAAAATATGGGGTGGATTACGATGGCTGGGGCACCTACTTCCAGGATTGATCCTGACTCCATCGTAAAACAACAAGGCCACCTTGCGGTGGCCTTGTTGTTTCTGGCGATCTCTCACGCCAGATAGCTGGCAGCGAACTCCGCCGGCGGCAGGGGGCGACTGAACAGATAGCCCTGGAGCCGATCACACCCCGCCTCGGTCAGCCACAACTGCTGCTCGGGTGTTTCCACCCCTTCGGCCGTAATCCGGATCCCGAGCTCATGACCCAGCCCGATGACCGAGCGCACAATGGCGGTGGTCGCGCTATTGCTGGCGAGCCCCTGAGTGAAGCTGCGATCCAGCTTGAGGGTCGCCACCTGCAACCGCGGCAGATAGGCCAGCGAACAGTAGCCGGTGCCAAAGTCGTCGATGGCCAACTGAAAACCGGCGGCGATCAGGTTGTCGAGGTTGGTCTCAATCTCGTCTGCATTCTCCATCAGTACCCCTTCGGTGATCTCCAGCTCCAGTTGACTGGCCTTGAGACCATGGCGAGCGATGCAGGCAGAGACCCGCTCACAGAGCGCCGGATCACGGAACTGCAGCGGCGAGAGGTTGATGGAGAGCACCATATCCGGCTGCGCAGTTTGCCACTGCGCCAGCTGAGCACACCCCTGCTCCAGCATTAACTGGCCAAGCTGACCGATGATCCCCATCTCTTCCGCCAACGGAATGAATTCGTCGGGGGAGATCATCCCAAGCTCAGGATGGGGCCAGCGACAGAGCAGCTCGGCACCGTGCAGTCGGTGGGTGCGGGTACAGATAATGGGCTGATAGACGGCAACCAGCTGGGCGGACTTGATGGCGAGTGGCAACTGGGCGGCGATCAGCTGACGCCGCTTGAGCCGGGCATGCAGCTCGGGATCAAACAGGGTGCAGTACTGCTGCTGCCGTTTGCCCTGCGCCAGCGCAGCCTCGGCATGGCTGAGCAACCGCTCGGCATCGCTTGCCCGCCCTTGGGCCAGCCCCAGAAACACCGGGATCTGGATGCGATGATCTTCCACCTGATAGTGCTCCATCAACTGCTGCTGCAGATGCTGGCTCCACCCCTGCAATGGCTCGTTGAAGTCGGGCAACAGCAGGCTGAAGTCATCGGCAGCGACCCGACAGAGCAGGGAACGCGGCGGTACCAGCTGCTGCAACCGCTTGGCCACCTGGCTCAGCAAGCGGTCGGCAATCCGGATGCCGAAGCGATCGTTGATCTCACGAAAATGGTGCAGATCGACCAGCACCAATGTGGCACTGCGTCCCCCAAGATGGCGGCTGGTCTGCAAGAACCGGGAGAGTTTGAGCAGCCCGGTCAGACTGTCGTAGTGCTGCTCCTGCTGCAACTGCGCCTGAGTGGTGCGCAGGCCGGTGATGTCACGCCCCAGCGTCAGGATCCCGAGGGAGTGGCCGTCACCATCGGGGACATCGACCCGGGTGATCTCCATGTGTCGCCCCTGCCCGCTGGCATCCAGCAGACAGCACTCGCCGTGGCCCATCCCCTGCGGCGCCGCCAACCGGAACGGCAGCTGCTGACCCAGCACCTCATCGGCCCCATGGCCGATAAAGTCGAGAAACGCCTGATTGCACTCCAGCAATACCCCGTTGTGATCATCGAAACGGATCAGATCAGGAATGGCATCGAGCAGAAAACGCTGCAACAACTGCTGCTTTTTGACCGTCTGTTCAAGACTTTTGCGCTGGGCAATCTCGTTAACCACGCCGAACACTGCGCAAGCTTCCCCCTGCGGAGTGTAAAGAGGCACCTTGTGCACCTCCATCCAGCAGGTATCACCACCCCGGTTGCAATGGAGCTGCTGATACAGCATCGGCACGCCTCCGGCAAGCAGCTGCTCATCCTCACTGCGAAAGAGATCGCCCCATGGCATATCTGCATCTGTCTTGCCGACTACCTCGGCAGGCGACTCCAGCTTGGCTTCACGGGCGAACTCACGATTGGCGAACAGGTAACGCCCATGACTATCTCGACAGAAGATACTCATTGGCAATTGGTCGATGATCTGCTGCAGCAGATCCGGGGTGAGCATGTTGGTCACAGGGGTGCTTATGGAGGAATTTCGAGCAAATCTATGATAGCAAACCAATTTTGTAAAGCACCCCGATCACCTCCCCATAACATCGAACGCTGGATGGTTGCTGACAGAGATTGTCGCTCCGGCGATAATAGGTGCCGGTTGGCCAATGGCCTGGTGATATGGACGAGAGAAACAAGATGAAAAAGATTATGGGGAGCGCATTGGCGCTGCTGCTGGTTGGTTGTGCTGGTGACAATAACGGCGGTGAGGAGTATCGCTACAACCCGCCAATTGCCAAGGCAACCAACAACACTCAGGAAATGGCGATCCCGGTGGATCTGGTGTGGGCTCGCGCCGAGAAGTGGTTCACCGATCACGGCCTCACCATCGAAAACAGCCAGCGTGGCTCCGGCCTGATGACTGCCAACGTCAACCAGTTAGCCGACGGGCTGGAGTGGCTGGACTGCGGAACTATGGGTTCCAAAGTTGCACTGGGCAACCCGAACCTGCAGATCAACCTGATCATCACCCAGAGCGGCAACAGCAGCGTGGCCACGGTCAACGTCAAGGGCAACACCGAGCTGTTCTTCGTTGAATCCTCAGGCGAGCGCGTACCGGCCCCGTCCATCAAGCCGGTCTGTGTCTCCCGCGGCACCCTGGAGCAGAGCCTGTTCGCCACCCTCGGCAACTGACTTCGCTTCCCTGCAAAGATAAAAAAAGCGGCAGATTGCTCTGCCGCTTTTTTATTGCCCCCGAGTTGGGCTTACTTATCGATATCGAGCATGTTGTTGGTCAACATGAAATCGATCACCTGGCTAGCCGTTGCACCACTATTACCGGTCAGAGAGCCAAAAGTGTGACCAGACAACACAATCTCCTGGGTAACAGAGCCGCCAACCGAATCGCTAACCTTGAGATGCACACCTTGGCTATCTGCGGACACAGACAACAGATTCTTCAACAATGACTCCGTTTTAGACCCATCATGATCCAGCAGATCACTCAGATCCAGCTTGTCGCGCTGTGTCGGATCACTCAGGCTCGGTTTGAAGTCCGTGACAGTATCAACCGTCAACTTACCTGATTCGTTATCCCCCTTGTTCCACACGAAGATATCCGCTCCATCGCCACCGGTCAGTATGTCGTTGCCCAGACCACCGTTCAGAGTATCGTTGCCCAAGCCGCCGCTCAGAATATCGTTCCCGGCACCACCATCCAGCTTGTCGCTGCCGGTGCCGCCATAAAGGATATCCTTGCCATCGTCACCGTAGAGCTCATCGTCACCACCCTGGCCAAACAGGATATCGTCCCCCAGACCGCCGTGCAGCTTGTCGTTGCCCCCTCGGGTATCGCCCGCCACATCAAATGAGTTAGCATTCCCCTTGATGTACTCGTAAAGCTCAAGAGAGCTGGGTGCATAACCGTTTTTCAAGGTCAGGAACTGGGTCAGACCATCCAGTCCCTTGCCATCAACCCAATCTGCCGGCTTAGCTGGGTTGCCAGCCGTGCCCCACGGCAAGTTGTCGGTGTTGATGGCATCCCCGAACAGGATATCGTTACCCGCGCCACCGTGCAGGACATCGGCCCCCACTTCAGCAGGTGTATTGGTGGTCGAACTGCCAACCAGCACAGCCTTGAGCTGATCTGCCGTGGTGATGATGTCGGGCTGGCCAACCGGCGGGTAGGTCACCTTGCTCAGATTGTCAATCCGCAGCGTAGCAGCAGTGTCATCCCACCCGGCTTGCTTTACATCAGTGACTGTGAATACGTAACGATAATCACCGGCAACCATCGCTCCACTGTTGATGGTGCCAGTGGAGGTCACCGCTACACCGACATTCACCCAGGTAGAACCGTCCCAGCGTTGCAGTTGCACCGAGAAACTGTCCGAGTAAGAGAGATTGTTGCTTGTGCTGAGATCGAAACGGATGCCAACTCCCGTCGCTATCTTCAGTGTTTCGCTGGCAAATACCGATGAACCATTTCCCGCATTATCAGTTAACTCCAGCCGACTACTGACCCTTACGACACTCCCACTGCTATCGCCAGCCCTGCTCCAGCTATTCGCGCTCCAAGACCCCGCATTGCCGGAAAAATCATTCAGCAAAAGAGCGCTTCCATATTGACTGCCTGAGCCAATCACCTGCGTGTTGTCAAAATAATTCAGGTTCTCCTTCGTCACACCATTACCGATACCGATCGCCTTGACTTCGCTCAGCCCAGATAAAGGAGCAAACGCATCGATGGCCTTTTGCATCGCATCTGATTCAGATGCATTACTGTTCCCGTTATAAACTGTTGGATCACCATCGGTCAGGAAATAAGTGACATTCTCAAAGGTCAATCCAGAGCTGCTACCTGGCTTGCTGTTAAACCACTGGGTAGCCTTGATAAAGGCATCCTCATAGTTGGTCGCACCGCCAGCAGACAACGAGCTAATTTTGTCAATAAGCGACTGTAAATTGCTCTTGGATAGATCATTAATTGAGATGACAGAACTGGCAGACCAATTGAAATCAACCAACGTCACGTTCACGACGCCATCATGACCTGCCAGTTGATTGGCCAGCACTTTCAGAGCAGCAATTGTTAGGGTCATCCTGTCCTGGCCTGCAGGCGGATTTGATCTTCCGTCCAGGCCATACTGCATACTGCCTGAAGTATCTACAATCAGAGCAATATTGTAGTTTTTGCCCGGTTCAACCGAGGTCTTGATACCACCTATATCTCCCAGCAATACATCATCACCACGCCCCCCCTCGACAGTGTTATCGCCGTTCGGATTGCTGGGCTTGACCATAAAGCCGGTATCCGCTTCGGTATATTTCACTTCACCGGCTATCGGCTGACCATTCATGTCATACTCTTGCGAACCAGCCACCACGGTAACCTTGATATTCTGGCTACCGACAGGCAACTCCACCTGCAGCGACAGTTTCCCGTCTTTATCCAGCATGCTGGCCGGCACCTTCCAGCTGCCGTCGGCCTGCAGAGTGCCGCCTGACAGTAGCGTACCTTGAGGTAATCCCTTGATGGTCAGCTCGGTAAAATGTTCACTGCCATCGGTATCGATCAAGTCGACATCAACTTTCAACGTCGCCAGCTCAGCTACCTTGGTCAGGTTGCCATCCTTGAACTCATACTTGCCATCTTGCAGGTAAAGGGTCTCAACGCTGTAAAAATCATGGTTAGTCAAAGCACCACTAGAGTCTTTATATACCAATCGGTAATCACAACCCTGTGGCAACCCTGTCGTCACAAGCTTCAGGTCCTTCATCGAACCTAGCATATAGGCAACATCCAGCCCATCACCACCATAATAAGAGGTGGAGGCCTTCAGGCTTTGGGCTATCAGCGTGTCGTTGCCAGCACCAGCATTCAGAGTGACCGACGACGTAGCATTCTTGCCGCCGATCAGAATGTCATTCCCATCGCCGCCATCCAGGTTGTCAGTAACACTGCCACCACCAATCAGAATGTCATTGCCAGCTTCGCCTTTTGCCAGGAAGTGGTCGCCACTGCCGTATTTGATGGTGTCATTGCCGCCACCGCCCAGAACCCAACTGCCATTGGTAACCAGATAATCATCTCCGCCAGTCGGTGATGGCGACGGCCTCTTGCCATTCAGGTCGAACAGAATTTGCTCAATCTTAGCCGCCCCCGGCACAAACCCGCCACTCACCAGCTCAACCTTCAGCGTCACGCCGTCAACCACCGGCTTGATATCGACCACAAAGGTCGCATTACCACTACTGTTTACCCCGTCGCTCACCTGATAGCCGAACGACGCATAATCCCCCAGCTTATTGCCGTCCGCCCCCGTGTTCACACCGCTGCCCGCCGACCCGCTAGCCTCATGCGGATCAGGCTTGAACTGCAGCTTACCGGCGGCGATTTCTGCCTGAGTAAATACCTGATTTTCAACCACAGCCTGCCAGTTACCGTTGGCATCCTTGTACTGCAGCACCCCATCAGCCGGCAGTGAGGTGATCTTGATCGACAACTTGTCCGCAGCGGTATCGACATCGCTAGCCTTGAAGTCGCTCCATTTCAAAGTAAGCGGCATATCTTCTTCACCCTGGGCATAACCACCAGAGGTGGTGGGAGCAGCCAGAACAAGAGCCGTGTCACTGCCCGGCAGGGAGATGTTGCCCGCCTTGTCGGTCTGGGTCGCACTTACCGTCAGTGACTTGCCATCCGCCGGGGTATTCTCGGTCCAGCTGATGATGCCGTTGCTGTAGGCAAAGCCGGTCGCAGGTGTGCCATTGGCAAACTGCAGCACACCGTTCACCAGCTTCAGCTCGACGCTACTGCTGGC